>NZ_JBSGHL010000006.1:0-204590 GCF_053604375.1 Streptomyces sp. NPDC004031
GTCATCCCGGAAACAACACGCAAGAGCGGGACAGCCCGGAGGAATAATCCGGACCGTCCACAGCGTCCTCGCTGTGTTTTCTTCAAAGGAACCTCATCACGCACCCACAACGGGTACGAGACGGGGTATCAACATATCTGGCGTTGACTTTTGGCACGCTGTTGAGTTCTCAAGGAACGGAAGCTTCCTTCGAGACCGTTTCACCGGCCCCTCCGGGCTTTTCCTTCGTTGTGTTCCGACTCTATCAGAAGATTTTCGGTCGGAATTACCACCCGGCTTTCGGGGACACGGGTGCCCCGCTCGGGATTTCTCCCGACTCGAGACTGGGTGTCTTCCTCTGGCCTAATGGCAAGGTTCTGCATTGTTCACGGCTGGACGTGCCAGCTCCTGACAACCGTTCTAACCTACCTCCCACCCCCACACGCGTCAAATCAGGGGAAGGTGGACGGCGGGGTGTCGAGGTCTTCCAGCTCGATGCCGGGGGCCGCGAGGACGACGTCGCCGGCGAGGTGGACCTCGTGCTGCTCGCCGGTCGCGAGGTCGGACACCAGGAAGTTGTCCACAGGCAGAAAACCGCTGTCGGCCGGATGTGCTGTCCTGGATTGCAGCGACCAGGACTGGTCGACGTTCAGGGGTGCGAGCACGGGAGGCCGGAATGACACGAGACGGACGCGCTTGGCGGGACCGCCCGGGGCGAGGCGGAGGAGTCTCGCGGTGGCGATCAGGAACGCGGGCGAGGCACCGGTGAAGGCGTGGGCGGGGGCGTTCCCCTCCTGCGCGTGCTCGCCGGTGGGGTCGCTGCGGACCCAGGTCACGCCGTCCAGGGCGGCGGCGCGGATCTGCCACGAGGCCGCGTGCAGTTCGAGGCGGACGGGGCGGCCGAGGTCGTCGACGGTCAGGTCGACGGAGCCGGCGTGGCTGCCGTCCGGGTGGGTGGTCTGTGCGGTGTAGCGCCAGCCGGAGGGACCGGTGGCGCAGTGGAAGTGCTCTTCTCCCAGGAGGGTGTGGTCATGGGTGTCGTGGAGCGAGTAACGGCCGCGGGGCATGGTGGGTTCTCTGGATCCGGCGAGGCCCCCGCCTCCAGGTGGAGGCGGGGGCCCGCGTGGTGCGGTCCGCCCGGACGGGGCCGGGCGGCGGGGTGCCGTGGGTCAGTAGCGGTAGTGGTCGGGCTTGTAGGGGCCCTCGACCTTGACGCCGATGTAGGAGGCCTGCTCCGGGCGCAGGGTGGTGAGCTTGACGCCGAGGGCGTCGAGGTGGAGGCGGGCGACCTTCTCGTCCAGGTGCTTGGGGAGCACGTAGACGCCGATCGGGTATTCCTCCGGCTTGGTGAAGAGCTCGACCTGGGCCAGGGTCTGGTCGGTGAAGGAGTTCGACATCACGAAGGACGGGTGTCCGGTGGCGTTGCCGAGGTTGAGCAGGCGGCCCTCGGACAGGACGATGAGCTTCTTGCCGTCCGGGAAGGTCCAGGTGTGGACCTGGGGCTTGACCTCGTCCTTGACGATGCCGGGGATCTTGGCCAGACCGGCCATGTCGATCTCGTTGTCGAAGTGGCCGATGTTGCCCACGATCGCCTGGTGCTTCATCCGGCTCATGTCGGCGGCCATGATGATGTCGCGGTTGCCGGTCGTGGTGACGAAGATGTCGGCGGTCTCGACCACGTCGTCGAGGGTGGCGACCTGGTAGCCGTCCATCGCGGCCTGGAGGGCGCAGATGGGGTCGATCTCGGTGATGATGACGCGGGCGCCCTGGCCGCGGAGGGATTCGGCGCAGCCCTTGCCGACGTCGCCGTAGCCGCAGATGACGGCGACCTTGCCGCCGATCAGGACGTCGGTGGCGCGGTTGATGCCGTCGACGAGGGAGTGCCGGCAGCCGTACTTGTTGTCGAACTTCGACTTGGTGACGGCGTCGTTGACGTTGATCGCCGGGAAGAGCAGCGTGCCTTCCTGCTGCATCTCGTAGAGGCGGTGGACGCCGGTGGTGGTCTCCTCGGTGACACCGCGGATCTCGGACGCGAGCTGCGTCCACTTCTGCGGGCTCTCGGCGACGGTGCGGCGCAGCAGCGCGAGGATGTAGCCGTACTCCTCGCTGTCCTGCTCGGTGGTCGCGGGGACGGACCCGGCCTTCTCGAACTCGACGCCCTTGTGGACGAGCAGGGTGGCGTCGCCGCCGTCGTCCAGGATCATGTTGGGGCCGCCGGTGGCGGTGCCGGGCCAGGTCAGGGCCTGCTCGGTGCACCACCAGTACTCTTCGAGGGATTCGCCCTTCCAGGCGAAGACGGGCACGCCCTGCGGGTTGTCGGGAGTGCCGTCGGGGCCGACCGCGATGGCGGCGGCGGCGTGGTCCTGGGTGGAGAAGATGTTGCAGGACGCCCAGCGGACCTGCGCGCCGAGCGCGACGAGGGTCTCGATGAGGACGGCGGTCTGCACGGTCATGTGCAGCGAGCCGGTGATGCGGGCGCCGGCGAGGGGCTGCGTGGGGCCGTACTCGGCGCGCAGCGCCATCAGGCCGGGCATCTCGTGCTCGGCGAGGGTGATCTCCTTGCGGCCGAAGTCGGCGAGGGAGAGGTCCGCGACCTTGAAGTCGGTGGCGGTGGTGGTCATTCGGGCTGCTCCTCGGTGCGATCGAGGTGGACAGGGACGCGGCGCGGCCGCGGGGCGGCGTGTCGCCCGGATGCGGGCACATGTGTCCCCCTGCGGCAGCGCAATCCGTCGGAGGCCCTCTCTCCCTCGGCCGGTCACCGTGGGGCGACCGCCCGACCGCCATCAGCAGCGACGTCTGGCTCCCCACGAATCTACACCGGTGACCCCTGCGCCCGCAGGTGCGCGTGGTCAGCGCCCGCCCGGGGTCTGGTCGGGGTCGGGTCCCGCCGCGGCGGCGGCCTCGCTGTAGATGTCGGGTTCGAGGTAGATCACGCGGGCGAAGGGTTCGGCGGCGCGGATGCGCTCCTCGGCGGCGTCGATCGCGCGGGCGACCTCGGCGGCGGTGTCGTCGTGCTGCACGGCGATCTTGGCCGCGACCAGCAGTTCCTCCGGGCCGAGGTGCAGGGTGCGCATGTGGATGACGGCGGTGACGGTGTCGCCGTCCACGACGGCGGCGCGGATGCGGGCGAGCGATTCGGGGTTGGCGCCCTCGCCGATGAGCAGGGACTTGGTCTCGGCCGCGAGCACGAGGGCGATGCAGATCAGCAGGGTGCCGATGCACAGGGTGCCGACGCCGTCCCACACCCCGCTGTCGGTGGCCAGGGAGAGGCCGACGCCCAGCAGGGCGAGCACCAGGCCGATGAGGGCGCCGAAGTCCTCCAGCAGGACGACGGGCAGTTCGGGTGCCTTGGCCCGGCGGATGTACTCGACCCAGGACATCGAGCCGCGGGTGTGGTTGGACTCCTTGACGGCGGTGCGGAAGGAGGAGCCCTCGGCGGCCATGGCGAAGATCAGCACGCCGACCGGCCAGTACCAGTGGTCGAGGGTGTGCGGGTGGCGGACCTTCTCATATCCCTCGTAGAGGGCGAACATGCCGCCGACGGAGAACAGGACGATCGAGACGAGGAAGGCGTACACATAGCGTTCCCGGCCGTAGCCGAAGGGGTGCTCCTCGTTGGCGGCGCGCTTGGCCTTCTTGCCGCCGATGAGCAGCAGTGCCTGGTTCCCGGAGTCGGCGAGGGAGTGCACGCCCTCGGCGAGCATCGACGACGAGCCGCTGAACGCGAAGGCCACGAACTTGGACGCGGCGATGGCGAGGTTGGCGCTCAGTGCCGCGACGATCGCCCTGGTTCCGCCTGAGGCGCTCATGTGTGCTGGGTGTCCCTTCCGTCGGCCCTGGGCGGCTGGCTCGCCGTGCCGGGCGGGTGCGGTCGGACATTCTTGCAGTCCGTCCCGCCGTGGTTGCGTCAGGCGGCCACGGTGGCGCGGAAGACCGTGCCCTCGCCGCTGAGTTCGGTGTGCTCGCCGGCGCGGATCCAGCACGATTCGCCGGGGCCGAGGGCCAGTTCCGTACCGGCGCCGTCGTCGTCGGCCGGGGTGGCGCCGGGGGTGCGCAGGCGGATCTCGCCGGCGGTGCACAGCAGGATCTGCGGGGCGTCGCGGTCGAGGGTGCGCGGGCCGGAGCCGGGGGCCAGGACGTACCGGGAGAGCCGGAATTCGTCGATGGGCGCGGCGTACAGCTCCTCGCCGTCGGCCCCGGCCTCGGGGCGCAGCACGGCGGGGTCGTCGGCCTCGAAGCGGACGATGCGCAGGAGTTCGGGTACGTCGATGTGCTTGGGGGTGAGGCCGCAGCGCAGCACGTTGTCGGAGTTGGCCATGATCTCGACGCCGAGGCCGTCGAGGTAGGCGTGCGGGACGCCGGCGCCGAGGTAGAGGGCCTCGCCGGGCTGGAGGCGGACGTGGTTGAGCAGCATGGCGGCGATGAGGCCGCGGTCGCCGGGGAAGTGCCGGGCGGCCTCGGCGTAGACGGCGTAGTCGGCGGCGTACGGGGTGCCGGGGGTGGCGGCGAGCCGGGCGGCGGCCTCGGCGGCGGCGTGCACGGTGTCGGCCATCTCGGCGGGGTCGGCGCCCAGGACGGCGGCGAGGACCTCGCGCAGCGCCCGGTCCTCGGGGTGGGCGCGCAGGATGTCGGCGTAGGGCACCAGGGCACCGACGCCGAGCGCGTCGATGAGGGCGGCCGCCTCCGTCGGGCGGCGGAAGCCGCACAGGCCGTCGAAGGGCGACAGGGCCACGAGCATCTCGGGCTTGTGGTTGGCGTCCTTGTAGTTGCGGTGCGGGGCGTCCAGCGGGACGCCCCGGGCCTCCTCGTCGGCGAATCCGGCCCTGGCCTGCGCGAGGTCGGGGTGGACCTGCACGGACAGCGGCGCACCCGCGGCGAGCACCTTGAGGAGGAAGGGCAGTCGGGGGCCGAAGCGCTTGACGGTGGCCTCGCCCAGCTCGGCGGCGGGGTCGGTGTCGATGACGGCGTCGAGGGGCTCGGGTCCGGCGCCGCGGTCGAGCCGGGAGGGGGCGCCGGGGTGGGCGCCCATCCACAGCTCGGCCTGCGGTTCCCCGGTCGGCTCGGTGCCGAGCAGTTCGGGGATGGCGGTGGTGGAGCCCCAGGCGTAGGGGCGGACGGTGTTGAGGAGGCGGTTCATGCCGGTCATGCTCTCTCGGTCGAGGCGACGGCCAGGTATACGGAGGTGAAATCGGTCAGGGCGAGGATCTCCGCGGCCGTTTGCAGGTCGCTGCCGCCGGTGGCGGCGATCTCGCTGAGCGGGGTGTCGTGCGCGTAGGCCTGCTCGCGGGCCGCGGGGGCGGCGGAGCCGGGCCGGTCGGGCGCCTCCTGGAGCAGGACGATGCGCAGCCGCAGCCCGTCGGCGTCCTCGACGCGGTCGCGGAAGAAGTCGTCCGGGTCGGCGGTCAGGGCGTGGGCGCCGGCCTGGAGCGGGCCGTGCAGGGTGAGCGCGGCGGGCAGTTCGGCGCTGAGCGCGGGCCGCCCGGCGCGGGTGCCGAGGACGGCGGCGAAGCGGCGGGCGCAGGCCGCGGCGATTCGGTCCTGGCTCCACAGCAGCGGGAGGGCGTCGGCGAGTTCGGCGGCCAGTGTCTTGGCGGGGTTGGTGTAGGTGGCGATGGCCGGGCCGCAGCGGGCGGCGGTCGCGTCGAGGGTGTCGGCGAGGGCGTGGAGTTCGGCGGCGGGCGCGGTGGCCAGGCCGAGCCGGTCGGCGAGGGCGAGCAGCGGGGCGAGCAGCGCCCAGAAGGCGCCCGTGTCGGCGACCGGGTCGGTGGCGGGGTCGGTGGGGTAGTCCGGGACGGTGTCGCCGGGCGCGGCGGCCGCGAAGGGCAGGGCGAGGCCGCGGACCTGGGCGACGGCGTCGGCGAGCGGTGCCTTGGCCGGGGTGACGGCCACCGCCGTGCAGCCGCGCCGGTAGGCCTGCTCGACCAGGTCGGTGAGGCCCTGTTCGGTGCCCCGGGCGGAGATCAGCACGAGCAGGTCGAGGGAGCCCGCCCAGCCGGGCAGCGTCCAGCGGGAGCGTTCGGGGCTGGGCCCGGTGGGGGCGAGTGCCTGCACCGGGCAGCTGCCGGAGGCGAGCGCGGTGAGGAGGTCGGCGACGGCGTCGGCGTCGGGCCCGCTGCCGGCCACCAGGACGGTGCGGGGCCGGCCGTCGGGCCGCAGCGCGCCCAGCCCGGCCTCGTCGGCGAGCCGCAGTGCGGTGCGGACCCGGGCACCGGCCGCGGCGACCCCGCGGAGCAGCCCGTGGGTGTCGGCGCGGGCGAGACCGTCGGGGTCCTCCAGCAGCGACTCGTCGAACAAGGCGACCTCCGTCGGTCGGATGCGGGCCGGGCTGCGGCCTGTTGCGGGGGCCCGTCGGGCGGGTGCGAGGCGGCCCCGTACACCGGGCGCCGTGCACCGGGGGCGGGCCGGGCGGCGGTCGCGGGCGGTCAGCCGGGGCGGCGGGCCTCGTCGACCAGCAGCACCGGGATGTCGTCCCTGACCGGGTAGGCCAGGCCGCAGTCGGCGGAGGTGCACACCAGCTCCGCCGCGTCCTCGTCCTCGCGGAGCGGGGCGTGGCAGGCCGGGCAGACGAGGATGTCCAGAAGGCTGGCTTCCACGAGCGGCATGTGCGGTGTCCTCCGGGCGGTGGGCGGCCGGTGGTGGCCGGGCCGGTGTGCGGTCGCGGGTGCGCGGATCGGGCGCGCCCCCGCCGCCGGGTACGTGGCCCGGCCTGTGCCCGTCAGCCTATCGCCGCGCCCCGGGCGGGGACACAGGACGGGTCCCCCGGGGCCCGGCGTGGCGGGCGACGGCCCTTAGTGCCAGCGGCGGAGGAGGGATCGGCCGCGGCCCGAAGCGCACGTTCTGCCACGTACCCCGGCCACCGCGTCCCGGCCTGCCACGAGCCGGATCGTCCGCCCCGCCGTCAGCCCCGGACGAGCGCGAGGACCTGGTCGCGGATGCAGGCGACGGTGGCGGGGTCGGCTGCCTCGACGTTGAGGCGGAGCAGCGGCTCGGTGTTGGAGGCGCGCAGGTTGAACCACCAGTCGGCGGCGCTGACGGTGAGGCCGTCGAGGTCGTCGAAGGTGACGCCGTCCTGGCCGGTGAAGGCGGCGCGGACGGCGGCGGTGCGGCCCGCCTGGTCGGCGACGGTGCTGTTGATCTCGCCGGAGGACGCGTAGCGGTCGTACGCGCCGACGAGGGCGGACAGCGGGCCGTCCTGGCGGCCGAGGGCCGCGAGCAGGTGGAGGGCGGCGAGCATGCCGGTGTCGGCGTTCCAGAAGTCGCGGAAGTAGTAGTGCGCGGAGTGCTCGCCGCCGAAGACGGCACCGGTGGCGGCCATCTCCTGCTTGATGAAGGAGTGGCCGACGCGGGTGCGCACGGGGACGCCGCCCTGCTCGATGACGACCTCGGGGACGGTCCGGGAGGTGATCAGGTTGTGGATGACCGTGGCGCCGGGGTACCGGGCCAGCTCGCGCGCGGCGACCAGGGCGGTGACGGCGGACGGGGAGACGCCCTCGCCGCGCTCGTCGACGGCGAAGCAGCGGTCGGCGTCGCCGTCGAAGGCGAGGCCGATGTCGGCGCCGGTCTCGCGGACGCGCTGCTGGAGGTCGACGAGGTTCTTCGGGTCGAGCGGGTTGGCCTCGTGGTTGGGGAAGGTGCCGTCGAGCTCGAAGTACATGGGCACAAGGTCGACGGGCAGCCCGGCGAGCACGGTCGGCACGGTGTGGCCGCCCATGCCGTTGCCCGCGTCGACGACGACCTTCAGCGGGCGCATGCCGGACAGGTCGACGAGGGAGCGCAGGAAGTCGGCGTAGTCGCCGAGCACGTCGCGGTCGGTGACGGTGCCGGGGGTGGCGGCGCCGGCCGGGACGCCGGTCTCCAGCCACTGCTCGGCGAGCGCGCGGATGTCGGCGAGCCCGGTGTCCTGGCCGACGGGGGCGGCGCCCGCGCGGCACATCTTGATGCCGTTGTACTGCGCCGGGTTGTGGCTCGCGGTAAACATGGCGCCGGGCAGGCCGAGGCGGCCGCTGGCGAAGTACAGCTCGTCGGTGGAGCACAGTCCGATGCGGGTGACGTCGGCGCCGCGGGAGGCGGCGCCGCGCGCGAAGGCGTCGGACAGCGCGGGGGACGAGGGCCGCATGTCGTGGCCGACGACGATCGCGTCCGCGCCGGTGACGGTGGCGAAGGCGGCGCCGAAGATCTCCGCGAGCGGGGTGTCCCACTGGTCGGGTACGACTCCGCGGACGTCGTAGGCCTTGACCAGCTGCGACAAATCGGCCACTGCACACCTCTGCTGTACGGGTCACGGACGGTGCGGGTCACGCACGTCGGGCGGCGCCCGGCGCGGGGGCCCGGACGGGGCCGCGGCGCGGTGCCGCGGTGGCCCCACAACCTACCCGGCGGACCCGCGGCGGGGCGGGTGCGGGGCTACTCCGGCGAGCGCAGCACCCGCAGGTGGCCGCGCCGGGCAACCTCCAGCGGGTCGATGTCGCGGGCGCCGGGCCGGGTGCGCTCCTGGGGGCGGGCGGCCTCGCGCACGGCGTTGGCGAGGGCCTCCAGGTCGTCGCCGCTGGGCCGCACCGGGCCGGTGTCGACGGCGAGCCGGACGACCTCCCAGCCGCGCGGCGCGGTGAGCCGCTCGGAGTGCTCGGAGCACAGGTCGTAGCAGTGCGGCTCGGCATAGGTGGCGAGGGGGCCGAGGACGGCGGTGGAGTCCGCGTAGACGTACGTCAGCGTCGCGACGGCGGGGCGGCCGCAAGCGGTGCGCGAACAGCGACGTACAGGGCTCACGACGTTGGACGGTACCGCACTCTTGAGCGGGCCGCGACGACTCTCCGCAGGCTCACCCGGTCGTGTCGTCGCCGGGGCCCTTCCCGGGGCACGGGTGCGGTCGCGGCACTGGCCTGCGGCGATACGGCGGGGGCGGGCGGCGGACGGGGACGCGGCGTGGGCGGACGTGACGGCGGCACGTGCCGGCGCGGGCCTCCGGCTGGCGTGATTCCGTCGCATTCATGGCCTGATGCGGTCTGATCCCCGGCGCTGGATGACGATAAAGGGGTCGGCGCGGACCGCGCTGCCCGCGGGCCGCGACACCGGTGCGGACCGGGAGCTAGGCTCACGCTGATGGACAGTACGGTTCCGCCTCCCTCCGACCCGCGTCCGCGGCATCGCGACCGGCACGGCCGCGGCATGCGCGGGCCCATCGCACCGCCGCAGGTGCCCCTCGCGGTGTCGCGCGCCGACGCGTTCGACGACCTGGTCAGGGATGCCGCCGACCGGCTGGAGCGGCGCTGGCCGCAGCTGGCGGACGTGGAGTTCGCGGTGCAGGAGGTGCCCTGGCCGCAGGACGGGCCGGGGACCGACGGCGAGGCGGTGCCGCTGGGGCGGCTGGTCGGCGCGGACAAGGGCCGGCCGAACCGGATCGTGGTCTACCGGCGCCCGGTGGAGATCCGCGCCAAGAGCCGCGACGAGCGGGCGCTGCTGGTGCACGAGGTGGTCGTGGAGCAGGTCGCGGAGCTGCTGGGGCTGTCCCCGGAGAACGTCGACCCGAAGTACGGCGAGGACTGAGCGGCCGCAGCCCGTGGCAGTAGGCCACGGCGTGGCAATGTACCGGTCGCGTGGCAATGTGCCGGTCCGCGCGCCCGTGTGCCGGGGCGCGCGGTGGCCGGGCCGCTACTTGCCGAGGATCTTCAGGTCGGGCGCGGCCTGCGGCACCTGGACGGTGGAGCGGTCGTCCGGCATCGGCTGGATGGTGAACATGGGCACGCCGTCCAGTGGCAGCGCCAGCTCGCGCGAGGCGTAGAGGGTGCCGCCGGAGAGCTTCTCGACGGTCACGGAGAACGAGCCCTTGCCCGCGACCGGGGCGACGGGCTGCACGGCCATGGTGGTGCCGGCCTTGACGACGACGGTGCGGGTCACCGGTGTGCCGCCCGCGGTGCCGGGCGACGAGGTGACCTTGACCTGGGTGTCCTTGTCGAGGGCGGTCAGTGCGACCGTGGCGGCCTTGTCACGGTTGTCGGCGGCGGTGGCGCGGGTGCCGACGGGGGGTGTCGCGGGCAGGAAGGCCAGCTCCTGCTTGTCGCCCTTGCCGCGGGTGATGAGCAGCCCGGCGACGACGGGGACGGGGGCGTGCACCTTGCTGGACGTGATCAGCAGCGAGCCGGTGTCGCCCTTGGTCACGTCGCCGAGGTCGGCGGTGGCGGTCATGCCCGCCTTGACGTGCAGCGTCTCGTGGTCGGCCGGGGTGATCATGCCGGTGGCGGTGGCCAGTTTCAGGGTGAGGTCGGCGTCGTCGGAGCCGGTCGCGTAGGCGACGAGGCGGACCGAGACGGCGTCGGCGGGGATGCCGGGCATGACCAGCGTGGTGGCGGGCTCGGCGGCGGGCTGGAGCCAGTCGGCGCCCTTGCCCGCGGACGTCGCCTGGACGGCGGCGCCGACCCGGCCGCTGCGGACGACGACGTGGACGGTGAGGTCCTGGACCTTCTGGGCGGTCAGCGTGGACAGCAGCACCGGCTCCGCGCCCTTGCCGGGCACCGTGACGCCGTCGCCCCCGGACGTCTTGACCAGCCCGTCGGGGCCGTACAGCTCGATGTCCACGACGGCGGGGGCGTCGTCGGGGTCGACCAGGTGCAGGTAGTCCTGGCGGCCGTCGGAGGTGCTGGCGCCAGCGAACCAGAACTCGCTGTCGGGGGTGACGCAGGAGGTGCCGAGCAGTGCGCGGCCGGGTCCCGCGTCGACGACGGTGGTCTCGCCGACGCTCCAGCCGGGCGCGAGGGGCCCGTCGGCGGTGCCGACCAGGGCGGGCGCGTCGGCCTTGTCGGTGGTGTAGGTGACCGTCCTTCCCGCCTGCTTCAGCGGCGGGGAGAGCGGGGCGGGCTTGGCCGCCGTGGTGAGCAGCTGGGCGCTGCCCGCGGCCCCGGCGGAGCTGCCCGCGGCCTGGCCGGGCAGCGGTGACGCCGCGGGGGTGAAGGACGCGTAGGTGGTGTCGGCGAACTCCGACGGCGAGGGGGACGGGCACACCGTGGTGGTGCGCTGCACCGGAAGCCGGGTCGAGGAGCCCTTGGGGGCTGCCACCGAGTCGTCGCTGCCGTTCAGCGAGGCGGCGCCGACGAGGACGGCGAGCACGACGACGGCGCCGCCCAGGGAGAGGGTGCTGCGGTTCACTGCTGGTCGCTCCCGTCGCGGCGGTGGTCGCCTTCTGCGTAGTACGCCCCGCCCTCGCCGTAGCCCGCGGGGTCGGTGCCGTAGCCGGGCTGCTGGGCGCCGTAGGGCGCCTGCTCGCCGTAGCCGCCGTCCGGCTGCCCGTAGGCGTCGTAGCCGGGCTGCTGGACGCCCTGCTGGGGGTAGCCGTACGGGTCGGCGCCGTAGCCGCCCTGCTGGTCGTAGCCGGCGTTCTGGCCCGCGGGGTAGGGCTGCTGCTCCCACTGCGGTTCACCGGGGTAGCCGGTGTAGTACGGGTCGGCGTCCGGCGCGGCGCCGGGGGCGGGGACGGCGTACGGGTCGTAACCGGCCTCGGAGGGCTCGTAGCCGCCCTCCGCGCCCTCGTAGCCGCCCTCGGCGCCCTGGTAGCCCTGGGCGGGCTCGTAGGGGCCCTGAGCGGGCTCGTACGGCTGCTGTGCCCCCTCGTCGCCGGGGTCCGGGTCGGCGTCTTCCCGGGCGGCGGCCTCCGCGGCGGCCTCCGCTTCTGCGGCGGCCTGGAGCCGGCGGGCGCGGCGGCCGCCCTCGCCGCCCTGCGCGGGGATGTCCGCGGCGGCTGCGGCAGCGGCGGCCTCGGCCTCCGGCAGGTCGTCGTCGACCTCGCGGCGCCTTCCGGGCAGCGCGAGCACGAGCACGACGAGCAGCAGGAGGGCCTGGACGCCGAGCCAGCCGATGTGGGTGACGGGCTCCTTGAAGGTGACGTCGAGGCGGCCGCCGGAGGCGGGGAGTTCGAAGCCCTGCGCCCATCCGTCGACGGTGGTCGGCGTGAGGCGGGAGCCGTCGAGGGTGGCCTGCCAGCCGGAGGACGCGGAGTCGGCCAGCCGCAGCACGCGCCCGGCCGGGCCCGCGGGCACCTTGGTGTGCGCCTCGACCAGGCCGGAGGGGACGGAGACCGGGGCGGCGCCCTTGGCGGTGATCGTCACCCGCGACACCGCGGTGTCGACGCGCCACAGCTGGCTGCCGTCGGCCTGGCTGACGCGGGACAGGCCCGGTGTGCCGTCGAGGACGCGGCCGACCTCGTGCGGGGTGCCGC
Organism: Streptomyces sp. NPDC004031; assembly: GCF_053604375.1. NCBI lineage: Bacteria > Bacillati > Actinomycetota > Actinomycetes > Kitasatosporales > Streptomycetaceae > Streptomyces > Streptomyces sp. NPDC004031. The sequence goes on from NZ_JBSGHL010000006.1 coordinate 12,185, forward strand.
GCTGCGCCAGGACGTACCGCACGGCGTACTTGGCGAGCCGGCTGCCCTGGTCGGCGCCGGAGCCGGCGACGAGGTTGGCGACGAGCGAGTCGAGGTCGCTGTCGCGCGGGGCCTGGGCGGCGATCTCGGCGTCGCCGATGTGCACGCCCGCACCGCGCACCAGCGCGTACGAGATGTGCCCGGTCGTCCCGGTGAGCACCAGGGTGCGGGCGTGGTCGCTGGTGGTGGACTCCTCCGCGACGAACGCGGGCACCTGCTGCGGGTCGCGGCGGGCCAGCGGGCCGTCGGCGCCGTGCGCGACCCAGGTGCCCGCGGCCAGCAGCGGCGCGGCGACCGCGGCCAGCACCACGAGGCCCGCGACGGGCTGCCGCCAGCCGAAGCCGCTCGCGGCGATGCGCTCGTTGGCGCCCTCCGCACCGACCACGGCAGCCGACAGCAGCGCGATGCCGTAGACCAGCGTGGCGGGGCCGGCCCAGGCGTGGCCGTTCTCGATCACGGCGAAGAGCAGGCCGGTCGCGGCGGCGGCCCACGCGGCGAGCACCGCGGTGCGGCGGCTGTCGCGCAGCAGCGCGGCGAGGGCGGCCAGCACGACGCCGACCAGCAGCAGCCCGCCGGACGCCTTGGGCCCGCCGGGGCTGAGCAGCGCCAGGTCGAGGCCGGACACGCTCGTGCCGCCGTACGGCAGCCCGGCCTCGTCGAGCATCCGCCCGGGGTGCGCGAGCAGCGTCAGCGACCAGGGCGCGAGCAGCACGATCGGGGTGACCAGCACCGCGGCCGAGCGCAGCACGTGCGGGACGAGCAGCGCGCCACGGCCGGCCACCAGCCGCCAGGCGATGACGGCGGCGGCGAGGACGAGCGCGATGGGCCAGGTGACCGGGGTGAAGGCGGTGGTGAAGGTGAGCATCAGGGCGAGCGCCCAGGTCGCCCGCCAGCTCGGCCGGGCGCCGCGGTCCAGGGCGGCGTCGCCGAGCTGGAGCCCGGCGGAGGCCACGGCGGCGCGCGCCATCAGCGGCAGCAGGATGGCGAGCACCGCGGTGCCGAGGCGGCCGGTGGCGAGCGCGCCGGTGGCGGCGGGCAGGAAGGCGTACGCGACCGACGCCCAGGCGCGGACCAGCCGGGATTCGGCCAGCGGACGGGAGGCGAAGTACGCGGCCACCCCGGCGAGCGGCACGGAGGCGACCAGCAGCAGCGTGAGCGTCAGGCTCGTGGAGCCGAACAGCACGGTCGAGAAGATCCCGAGGACGGCGAGGTACGGCGGCGCGGACTCGGTGCCGCCGGTGCCGAGCGCGTGCCACGAACCGGCGTAGGCGCGCCACAGGTCGGAGGCGCCGGAGCCGGCGGGCAGCAGGGCGCCGCCGTAGAGGGTGCCGCCGCCGAGCAGTGAGCGGCAGGCGGCGAGGGAGACGACGAGCAGCACCACGAAGAGCATCGGCCCGGGTTTGCGGGCGATGCGCTTGAGGCGGGCGAACTGCTCGACCTCCAGGAAGTCGCCGTCGTCGTCGCCGGGTCCGGACTCGATGGCGCCGCCGTGCCGACCGGCCGCGGCGGCGGAGGCGTCGGCGCGCCCGGAGATGTTGCTGACGACCTGGTCGACGGTGGCGCGCACGGTCGCGCCGGGTGGCGGGAAGAGCGGGCGCAGCTCCGCGGGTTCGACGGCGCCGCGGCCGCGCCGGCGGCGGGCGGCGAGCAGCCGCTCGGGGCGCAGCAGGACGCCGAGCAGGCCGACGATCTCGTCGACGGCCTGGCCGGGCACCTTGCCGACGAGGTAGGCCAGGGTGCGCAGCACGGTGCCGACGACGATGCGCAGGGCCACGTAGGGCAGCAGCGGGCCGCGGGTGTTGGCCAGCAGGGTGTAGACGGCGCCGGCCTTGTCCACGCGGTGCGGGTTGGCGGCGGAGCGCCCGGCGCAGTCGACCGGGCGGCGTTCGCGGGAGGCGGCCTCGGCGTGCCAGAGCACGGCGTCGGGGGCGATGTAGACGGTGTGCCCGGCGGCCTGGGCGCGCCAGCAGAAGTCGACGTCGTCGCGCATCAGGGGCAGCCGGCGGTCGAAGCCGCCCAGCGCCTCCCACACGTCGCGGCGCACCAGCATGCCCGCGGAGGACACCGAGAGCACCTGGCGGACCTGGTCGTGCTGGCCCTGGTCCTGCTCGCGGCGCTCCAGGGCGGTCCAGCGGCGGCCGCTGCGGGCGATGCTGACGCCGACCTCGAGCAGTTGCCTGCGGTCGTACCAGCTGCGCAGCTTGGGGCCGACGACGGCGGCGGACGGGGTGCTGTCGGCGATCCGCAGCAGGCCGGAGAGCGCTCCGGGGTCGGGCTCGCAGTCGTCGTGCAGCAGCCACAGCCACTGCACGGGCTCGCCGTGCCGGGGCTGCTCGGACGCGCCGCCGTCGCCGAACGGGTCGTCGGCGTAGGGGTCGTCGTTCCACTGCCGGCCGACGGGGTCCCAGCCGCTGCCGCGCGGGGCGAGGTAGGGCAGGTCGTCGGCGGTGAGCGGGACGGCGGCACGGACGCACTCGTCGACGGCCGCGCCGAAGGAGGTGCGCCGGGCGAGGTGCAGGACCCGCTGGTCGCCGAGGGATTCGGCGAGCAGCCGGGCGGAGTCGTCAGCGCTGCCGGTGTCGGCGGCGACGACGTCCTGGACGGGGCGGTCCTGGGCGAGCAGACCTGCGAGGGCCTTGGGCAGCCAGCGAGCTCCGTCGTGTGCGACCAGCACGGCGGTGACGACATGGCGCGGGAACTCAGGAGTGCCGGCCGGATGGACGGCCGGTGCTGGGCTGTTCACGGACATCGAGGTTTCGGCCCCGGTTCGCTGGACTGCGGTGGACGCCGGTGCCCGCGTACGGCGGGGGTGGCGTCTCGGACGGCCCCCCACACTAACGGCTCACACGGGTGCCACCGCCTGACGGGAGTCCGGTGTGAGAACAACGGCAGCCCGCCCGGCGTGCGCGAACGCAGGCCGGACGGGCTGCCGGACGGGTGGTCCCGGCGGTCCGCCGGGGAGTGCCCGCGGGCGTCCGGCCGCTGGTCAGGGGGCTGGAACGGGGGTGCGGGCGGGTGCGTCGGCGGTCAGACGACGCCCTTCTTCAGACGGCGGCGCTCACGCTCGGACAGGCCGCCCCAGATGCCGAAGCGCTCGTCGTTGGCGAGGGCGTACTCCAGGCAGTCGGAACGGACTTCGCACGCGAGACAGACCTTCTTCGCCTCACGTGTGGAACCGCCCTTTTCGGGGAAGAACGACTCCGGGTCGGTCTGCGCACACAGGGCGCGCTCCTGCCAGCCGAGTTCCTCGTCGGCCTCTTCGGCCAGCAGCAACTGGAACTGCTCGGTCATGCGCGCCCCTCGTCTGTCGTGCTTCCCCGTGGTGTGGGCCGTCCGCGCGTGCGGCTGAACGACACGAGTGAAATTACAAGTGCGCCGATCCGGGCGAGTCAAGCCGAGATCTGCTATTGAGCCCGTTATTCACTCCGCTGAACCAAGGCGTGACGGTAAGTGCTGTAATCAGACCAAAAGACCGGAACCGTCAACCGTCGTCCGGTCGTCCAACCCCCACACCCCGTCAGACGCTGCGGCTGTACGCCGCGTTCCGCCCGTACGGATGAAGGGGTGCGGATCACATTTCGATCACAGGAACACCCGTCCGAGGAGACCGTTCGACCTCGTGCGCGACGGCGTCACGACGGGTCGGCGAATTCCCCCGGGACCGGCGCGTCCGACAATCGGAATGCCTCGGAGGCACGGGGCCACGGTTCTCGCTGCACCTATCCCCGCACCCCCGCGCACAAACCTTTCGGCAACGCAGGGTGCCGGATCAGGTGAAAGAAGGCGACAAACCGGACATCCATTTGACAGCGGGTCTCCCGGACCGGTCTCCTTGACGCATGCCTGCCGAGCCCCACGTGACGACCCGGACCCGCCGCCGCGCGTCCTGCCGTGTCGCGCTCGCGCAGAACTGCTGTTGTCCCTGCCGCTGTCGCTGAGCCCCCGCAAGGGGACGCGCCGCCCGCACCCGCGGCCCAGGCGCCCCGCCCACGCCACTCGCGCACACCTCCAGGGACACCCTTCACATGTCCGAGCACCCCGCTCGTCCCGCGCTCCCCGCGCCCTCCACCGCCGCCGACACCTACGGCGCCTACGGCCCGGCGGTCTCCGACGTCGCCATCGCCGGCGACCCGCTCGCCCTGCCGCACCTGCTGCCCCCCGTGCCGCAGCACCCCGCCACGGTGGCCGAGTTCGCCGGGCTCGCCCGCGCCGTCGCCGCCGACCGGGCCCAGTGGGAGCCGCTCGTCCGCTACGACGCCACCAGCCGCTGGTACGCCCGGCTGCGCACCGGCCCCGGCTACGAGCTGTGGCTGCTCAGCTGGCTCCCCGGCCAGGGCAGCGGCCTGCACGACCACGGCGCGTCCTCCGGCGTGCTGACCGTCCTCACCGGCAGCCTGCGCGAGCGGGCGCGCGGCGCGGCCGGTGAGACCGTCCGCGTGCTCGCGCCCGGCGCACAGCGCGCCTTCGCGCCCGGCTACGTGCACGAGGTCGTCAACGACAGCCTGGAGCCCGCGGTCAGCCTGCACGTCTACTTCCCCGGCCTGACCGCGATGACCCCGCACAACTGCGACTCCCCCGCCCACACCGCCGTACCGCAGCCCGCGCGCTGAGCCGCGCACCCGGACGGGCCGTCACCCGCGGCGGTGAGCGCACCGGTGCCCGTACGGCCGCCGGACGCGGGCTGCAAGACTGGGGCCCATGCGAATCGTGGTTCTGGCCGGAGGAATCGGCGGGGCGCGCTTTCTGCGCGGCCTGCTGGCAGCGGCGCCGGAGGCGGAGATCACCGTCGTCGGCAACACCGGAGACGACATCCATCTGTTCGGCCTGAAGGTCTGTCCCGACCTCGACACCGTGATGTACACGCTCGGCGGCGGCATCCACGAGGAGCAGGGCTGGGGACGGGCCGACGAGACCTTCACCGTCAAGGAGGAACTGGCCGCCTACGGGGTCGGCCCGGAGTGGTTCGGCCTGGGCGACCGGGACTTCGCCACCCACATCGTGCGCACCCAGATGCTCGCGGCCGGCTACCCCCTCAGCGCCGTGACCGAGGCGCTGTGCGCCCGCTGGAAGCCCGGCGTGCGGCTCATCCCGATGTCCGACGACCGGGTCGAGACCCATGTCCTGGTCGAGACCGACGGCGAGCGCCGGGCCGTCCACTTCCAGGAGTACTGGGTACGGATGCGCGCCGCCGTCCCCGCGTACGCCGTCGTGCCGGTCGGCGCCGACGCCGCCAAGCCCGCGCCCGGCGTGCTGGAGGCCATCGCCGCGGCCGACGTCATCGTCTTCCCGCCCTCCAACCCGGTGGTGAGCATCGGCACGATCCTGGCCGTACCCGGCATCCGGGAGGCCGTCGCCGAGGCCGGCGTGCCCGTCGTCGGCCTGTCCCCGATCGTCGGGGACGCGCCCGTACGCGGCATGGCCGACAAGGTGCTGGCCGCCGTCGGCGTGGAGTCCACCGCCGCCGCGGTGGCCGCGCACTACGGCTCCGGCCTGCTCGACGGCTGGCTCGTCGACACCGTCGACGCCGCCGCCGTCGCCGAGGTGGAGGCGGCCGGCATCCGCTGCCGCGCCGTACCGCTCATGATGAGCGGCCTGGAGGCGACCACGCAGATGGCCCGCGAGGCCCTCGCACTCGCCGCGGAGGTGCGGGCATGAGCGCGCTGCGCATCGAGGTCTTCGCGCTCGACGGCATCGACGAGGTCAAGGCGGGCGCGGACATCGCCGAACTCGTCGCCGCCACCGGCGCGCGGCTCACGGACGGCGACATCGTGCTCGTCACGTCCAAGATCGTCAGCAAGGCCGAGGGGCGGTTGATCGCCGCGGAGGACCGCGAGGCGGCCATCGACGCGGAGATGGTGCGGCTCGTCGCCCGCCGCGGCGGCACCCGCATCGTGGAGAGCCGGCACGGCTTCGTCATGGCCGCCGCCGGCGTCGACGCCTCCAACACCGCGCCCGGCACCGTGCTGCTGCTGCCGGAGGACCCCGACGCCTCCGCCCGCCGCATCCGCGCCGGGCTGCGCGCCGCACTGGGCGCGAACGTCGGCGTCGTCGTGACCGACACCTTCGGGCGGCCCTGGCGGCAGGGCCTCACCGACGTCGCGATCGGCGCCGCGGGCGTCGCCGTCCTCGACGACCTGCGCGGCGCCCAGGACACCCACGGCAACCCCCTCGCCGTGACCGTCACCGCGACCGCCGACGAACTGGCCGCCGCAGGTGACCTGGTGAAGGGCAAGGCCACCGGCCGCCCCGTCGCCGTCGTCCGCGGCCTCGGCCACGCCGTCCTCCCCGCCGACGCGGCCGACCCCGGCGCCCAGGCACTGGTCCGGGACGCCGCGAGCGACATGTTCCGGCTCGGCACCTCCGAGGCCGTCCGCGAGGCGGTGTCCCTGCGGCGCACCGTGCGCGACTTCACCGACGAGCCCGTCGACCCCGCGGCCGTCCGCCGCGCCGTCGCCCTCGCCGTCACCGCGCCCGCCCCGCACCACACCACGCCCTGGCGCTTCGTCCTCCTGGAGACCCCGCAGGTACGCACCCGCCTGCTCGACGCCATGCGCGACGCCTGGGAGGCGGACCTGCGCCGCGACGGCTTCTCCGAGACCAGCATCACCAAGCGGCTGCGCCGCGGCGACGTCCTGCGCCGGGCGCCCTACCTCGCCGTCCCCTGCCTCGTCGCCGACGGCGCCCACCCCTACCCCGACGCCCGGCGGGCCGCCGCCGAACGCGAGATGTTCGTGGTCGCCACCGGCGCGGGCGTGCAGAACTTCCTGGTCGCCCTCGCCGGCGAGCAACTCGGCTCCGCGTGGGTGTCGTCCACGATGTTCTGCCGCGACGTGGTCCGCGAGGTCCTCGGGCTGCCGCCCGAGTGGGACCCCATGGGCGCGGTGGCGATCGGCCGCCCGGCCGCCTCCCCGCCGCCGCGGGCCGCCCGGGGGGCGGAGGCGTTCATCGCGGTGCGGTGAGCTTGCCGCTCGGCTCGGGGGTGAGGGTTTCCCTGCTGTTTCCAGGGGCGCGTGTGGCACCTCCCAGGCGCCCCTGACGGTTGCCCGGCAGGCAACCGCAGCGTCAGAAACGGGGCGTGGGCGGGTTGGGGGACAGGCGGGGGGCGTGGCGGGGCGGGGCGGGAGAGGCCAGGAGGATGAGGCGGGCGGCGCGGTGGCGCTGGCCCGCGTACGGCTCCAGGAGGGACAGCATCGTCGCGTCGTCGGACCGCCGCTCGCCGGTCAGCGCGTAGCCGATGTGGTGCGGCAGGTGCAGGTCGCCGACGGTGATCGCGTCCGGGGCGCCGTGGCTGCGCTGCAAGGTCTCCGCCGCCGTCCAGGGGCCGATCCCCGGCACCGTCTGCAGGCGGGTGCCCGCCTCCTGCGCGGGCAGCGCCGCGAGCGCGTCGAGACGGGCCCCGAGGCGCACCGCGCGCATGACGGTGGAGGCGCGCTTGTCGTCCACCCCGGCGCAGTGCCAGTCCCAGGACGGCACCCGCGCCCAGCCGCGCGCGTCCGGCATGACCCGCATCAGCTCGCCCGCGGGACCCGGCGCGGGCTCGCCGTGCCGGTGGAGCAGCAGCCGCCACGCCCGGTACGCCTCGTCCGTCGTCACCTTCTGCTCCAGCACCGACGGGATCAGCGACTCCAGGACGAGCCCGGTCCTGGTCAGCCGCAGGCCGGGGTTGCGGCGGTGGGCGACGTGCACGACACGGTGCCGCGGGGTGAACGCCGAGGGGTCGTCGAGCCCGCCGAGCAGCGCCGGAAGCCCCTCCAGCAGCCAGGCCGCCCCGGGCCCCCACGCCTCCGCCTCCAGCAGGGCGGCGCTGCCCCGCAACCGCAGCGTGCCCGCCCCCTCCGGCGTACGGCTGGCCCGCCACACCGTGCCGTCGCGGTCGATACGGAACGCCGGGTCGGCCGGGCCGCGGCGCAGCGGCATCAGCGTGCGGCGGACGTCGAGCGGCCCCTGCGGCGCCCACGTACGGCGCAGCCCCGCGTCCACCCGGGGCGCGGGCACGGCGCCGCCCGAACGCGGGCGGAAGGAGGGCGAAGGCACCCGCCGAGGGTAACCGGCCGGGGCGCGGCACCCGGCCGGTAGCCTGACCGGCGTGACGTCACCCACCCCGGACACCCCCGCAGGCCTGCTCACCGCCGCCCTCCGCACCGACCCCGCGCGGCCCTTCCTCACCTTCTACGACGACGCGACCGGCGAACGCGTCGAACTGTCCGTCGCGACCTTCGCGAACTGGGTGGCCAAGACCGCGAACCTCCTCCAGGACGACCTGGGCGCGCAGCCCGGCGACCGGCTCGCCCTGCTGCTGCCCGCGCACTGGCAGACCGCGGCCTGGATCCTCGCGGGCTTCTCCACCGGGGTCGTCGTCGCGCCCGGCGCGGACCCCGCGGGCGCGGACCTCGTCGTCACCGGACCCGACACCCTCGACCAGGCCCGCGCCTGCAACGGCGAACGCGTCGCCCTCGCACTGCGCCCCCTCGGCGGACGCTTCCCCCAACCCCCCGCCGGCTTCCTCGACTACGCGGCGGAGGTGCCGGGCCAGGGCGACCGCTTCACCCCGTACGCGCCGGTGCGTTCGGACGCGGACGCCCTCGAACTCCCCGGCGAGGGCACGCTCACCGCCGGTGAGGTGGTGGAACGCGCCCACGCGTACGGGCTGGCGCCCGGGGCCCGCGTCCTGTCCCGCCTCCCCTTCACCACCTGGGAAGGCCTCGCCGCGGGCCTCCTCGCCCCCCTCACGTCCGCCGGCTCCGCCGTCCTCTGCCGGCACGCTGCCACTCTCCCCCCCGACCGACTCGCCGCCCGCGAGACCAGCGAACGTACGACGCTCACGCTCTGAGGGGGGACGCCCCGGGGTGCCTCGTGCGGTAGGCGCCGCGACCGTCCGCCGGTGGGGGCTTGCCGCGCAGTTCCCCGCGCCCCTCAAAACGCGTGCCCTCGCCCACACTGATCACCCCCACCGGCAGGCAGCCGCCGAACCGGCCTGGAGGGGGGCGGTGCGGGGTGCCCCCGCAGGAATGCGCTGGGAGGAGCTCACCAACTCGGTACGAGGCCGAAGGCGCATTCCGAGGAGGTGCCCCGTGGCGGCCCCCGACCCAGCCTGCGGCGCGCCGCGTAAGGGGCGCGAGGAACGGCGCGAGCAACCCCCCACCGGCAGAAGGTCGCGCGGGACACCGCACACCGCACCCCGGAGCGGTTGCGAGCGCAACCAATTCCCGGATTCGACCGTCTGAACGAGTAGCGCGCACACACGCGGGCCCGGCATGCCGGTTATGCGAAGAATGGCGGGGACGTGGCATCGTCAGCAGAGCCTCCGGAGGAGAACGCGGAGGATTCCCCCGCAGACGCGGAAGCCCCGGCGCAGCCGGAAACCCCCGCCCAGCCAGAGGCAACCGCCCCGGCGCAAGCCGAAGAGCCGAGCCCCGCGGAGAGCCCGGCGGAAACCCCGGCGGAGCGCCCCGCGGAGACCCCCGCCCCCACCGAACCCGCGGCGAAGCCGCGCGGACGTTACACCTGGCTCAAGGTCGTCGGCGCGGTCACCGCCGTCTCCGTCCTGCTCGCCGCCGGAGGCCTCTGGTATCTGTACCAGCAGCTCAACGGCAACATCACCACCGACCACGTCACGGAGAACGAGCTCCAGGCGCACGCGTCGGAGCGGCCCTCCGCGGGGCCGACGTCCGCCGAGAACATCCTGCTCATCGGTTCGGACAACCGCGGCGACGGCAACAGCAAGTACGGCCGCGACAGCGGCACGCAGCGCTCCGACACGGTCATCCTGCTGCACATCGCGGCGGACCGGCACAGCGCCACAGCGATGAGCATCCCGCGCGACCTGATGGCGCAGGTCCCGGCGTGCACCAAGTCCCAGGGCGGGGAGACGACGCCGAAGTTCGAGCAGTTCAACTGGTCCTACCAGTTCGGCGGCGCCGCCTGCACGATCCGTACCGTCGAGGACATGACGGGAATCCGCATCGACCATCACCTGATCGTGGACTTCTCGGGCTTCAAGAAGATCGTGAACGCGATCCACGGCGTGGACGTGTGCCTGCCCGAGCCGGTGCACGACAAGCAGGCGCATCTGGACCTTCCCGCCGGGCGGCAGACGCTCAACGGCGAGCAGGCGCTCGGCTATGTGCGCGCCCGGCACGGTCTGGGCGACGGCAGCGACACCGAGCGCATGGACCGCCAGCAGGGTTTCCTGGGCTCGCTGTTCTCGAAGGTGACGAGCAACGGCGTGCTGCTGAACCCCACGAAGGTGTACCCGGTGCTGAGCGCCGCGACGTCCTCGCTGACCGCCGACCCGGGGCTGGACTCGCTCCCGGAGCTGTACGACCTGGCGCGCGAGGTGCAGGGCATACCGGCCGACAAGCTGAACTTCCTGACGCTGCCGAGGGAGCAGTACGTCCTCGACCGCAACCGCGACCAGCTCAAGCAGCCCGCGGCGAACGAGCTGTTCGCGACGCTGCGCGACGACCTCCCGCTGGCGGTGTCCGCGGACGGCCACCAGGACTCCGGGTCCGGGACCACGTCCCCGCACAGCTCCAGGGCGGCGTCGGGAACGCCGACCACCACACCCACCGGCACCGCCACCACCTCGCCCACGTACCGCGGGACGACCGCGGCCGCCGACATCTGCGGCAAAACCACGAACTGAGGCGATGAACTAAGGTGAGCGCTCAGCCGGCCGTGGAGGGAGGACCCGACGACCGTGAGCACCGAGGAGTCCGGGTACGTCGACCCGGCTGACCAGTGGGTGCTGGACCCGGAGACGGGCACGTACCAGCTGCGGCTCGACGTGCCGCAGCAGTCGTACCAGCCCCAGCAGCAGCAGGAGTTCGGCGGCTACGACGGCTACGGGTACGGCGGCACGGCCGAGCCCTCCGCGCAGTCCCCCTACCAGGCGCCCGACTACGAGGCCTCCGGCTACGAGGCGTCCGGCTACCAGCCGTACGAGGTCCCCGACGCGCCCGTGGCGTACAGCGGCTACGGGACCGGCGACACGCCCGACGCCCCGCCGGAGTACGGCGGTTACGAGGCCTCCGCCGACCCGGACACCGCCGACGCCCCCGAAGCGCAGCCCGCGGCGCCCCCCGCGCCCCCCGTCCCCGCGGCCGCCCCCGGAGGCAGGCGCGCGGCGCGGCAGGCACAGAAGCGCAAGTCCCCCGGGCTGCCCCTCAAGGGCGGGCCCAAGGTGTGGGGCGCGGCAGCGGCCGCCGTGCTGGTGGTCGGCGGCATCGTGGGGATCGCCACGCTCGGCGGCGGCGGGGGCGGCGGCAGCATGCACACCGTCGACGTCGGCGGGGCCGGGAGCAAGACCCCCACCCACACCGGTGCGATGAACGTCCTGCTGCTGAGCGCGCACCCCGCGGCGGGCGCCGCGGACTCGGCCGTGCTCGTGCACCTCGCGGCGGACCGCGGGAGCGCGACGGCGCTGGCGATCCCGTCCACCCTGCGCACGGACATCCCGGACTGCCCCGCGGCGGGCGGCAAGGGCACCGTCGGCGGGGCCAAGGGCCAGCCGTTCTCCGCGGCGCTCGGCGGCGGCCGGGACGCGGGCTGCGCGCTGCTGACCGTACGGCAGCTCACCAAGCTCGCGGTCGACCATGTCGTGATGGTCGACTACGCGGCGGCCAAGGGCGTCAAGGGCGTGGCGGCGGGCGACACGTGCGTGGACCGTACGGTCACGGTGCCGCGCACGCTGACCGCGCTGGCGAACGGCAAGCCCGGCGCCCTCACGGCGGACAGCGTGATCGGCACCCCGGAGACGCTCAGCAACGTGGCGGCGGCGCTCGGCGCGATCGACCCGAAGAACACCACCTTCCTCACGCTGCCGGTCGTGAGCGGCGCGCCGGACCCGGACAAGGCGCCGCAGGTCTACGCGCTGCTGGCCAACGACGTCTCGCTGACGGCGGCGGCGAAGCCCGCGGCGCCGGACCCGAAGCTGGTGGGGCCGAAGGCGGTGCCGCACGAGACCCGGGTGATGATCTACAACGGCACGGGTGTCTTCGGCGCGTCCCAGGACGTGCTGGCCTGGCTGCAGACCACGCAGGGCGTGGACCGCTCCACCAACGGCGGCGACGCGCACGCCAAGGCCGCCAAGACGACGCTGGAGTACGCCCCGAACCAGGCGGACCAGGCGCGCTCGCTCGCAGCGATGATGGGCCTGCCCGCCTCGGCGCTGGTGGAGGGGACGAAGGACGCGGCGCCGCGCGCGAACATGACGCTGACGCTCGGCGCGGACTACACGGCGCCCGGTGTCCCGGTCGGTCCGCCGACCTCGGCACCCAAGGGCGTGACGACGGCCCCGGGGACCTCCGCCCGCTGCTGATCCCCGCCCGCGCCAGGTCGCGGGCGGGCGGACGTCCCACCGTTCCGCAAGGGGCAGGCCTCGGGCGCCAGTTCGGACATCCGGGCAAAGTCTGATGAAAAGCTCATGAAAAACCCCGCCAATTGCGGCGGTATTGCGGGAGTTTGCCCGTTTTTTCGGGCAACGGATCTTTCCGTACACCCCTTTCGCGTCACCTCGGGCGGCTACTGTAAGCGACTCGGCGGTTACCGGATGGAGGGCCCGAGCGACCGTGGACACGCAAGACCGAGGCGAGATCGATCCGGCGGACCGGTGGCGGAGCGACCCGTCCGCCGGCCCCTACCGGCGGCGCCCCGCCGCCCCCGCACCGGGGCGGCGGCGGGCCCGCGGCCTGCCCCGGCAGACCGGGCGGCCCGTGGGCGCCCCTGCGCGGCCCGCGGCGCCCCCGGACCGGGTGCCGGGTCCGCGCGACCGGGCCCCCGCCGCGGGACCGTCCCGGCGCGGCGGGCAGGGCCGGAGCGGCGGTCCGGGGAGGGGCAGGGGCGCGGCCCGGGGCCGGTCCGGGCGGCTGTCGCGGCGCAGGAAGGCGCTGCTGTGGGTGGCTGCCTCGATGGGGCTGGTGCTGGTGATCGTCGGTGTCGGCGGCTACCTGGTCTACGAGCACTTCAACGCCAACCTGACCACCGTCGACGTCGGCGACGCGGGCAGCAAGGACGTGCTCGGCGACGGCCCGCTCAACCTGCTGGTGATCGGCACCGACAGCCGCCAGGGGCTGGGCGGCAAATACGGCGACCCGGACGACACCGGGCACGCGGACACCACGATCCTCTTCCACGTCTCGGCCGACCGCAGCAACGCGACGGCCATGAGCATCCCGCGCGACATCGTCACGTCCATCCCGGACTGCCCGACGCGGCAGCCGGACGGCACGCTCCGGACGATCCCCGGCACGCCCGCGGGGCTGACCACGCCGAAGTTCAACGAGAGCCTGGGGGTCGCGGGCCGGGACCCGGGATGCACGATGCGGGCGGTGCGGCAGCTCACCGGGATCCCCGTCGACCATTTCATGATGGTCAACTTCGAGGCGGTCAAGACGCTGTCGACGGCGGTCGGCGGGGTGGACGTGTGCCTGGCCCGGCCGCTGGTGGACCCCAAGTCGCATCTGGACCTGGCGGCGGGCCGGCACCGTATCGAGGGCGAGCAGGCGCTCCAGTTCGTCCGGACGCGGCACGCGCTGCGCAACCAGAGCGACCTGGACCGGATCAAGCTCCAGCAGCGCTTCCTCGCCGCCATGTTCCGCAAGATCAAGTCGAGCGGCAGCCTGACCGACCCGCGCAAGCTCTTCACGCTCGCGGACACCGCGACCAAGGCGCTCACGGTGGACACCGGGATCGGCAGCGTCTCCCGGCTGACGAGCCTGGCCCGGGGGCTGTCCGGGCTGGACACCAAGCACATCACGTTCGTCACCCTGCCGGTCGTCGACAACCCCAACGAGCGGGTGCACGCCACCGTGGTCGTCGACCGGCCGCGCGCGGAACGGCTCTTCACCCTGGTCAAGGACGATGTGTCGCTGAGCGGCCACAAGAAGAGGAGGCACCGGACCGACCCGAAGCTCGTGGGCCCGAAGGCCCCGGCGTCCGACGTGCGGGTGCGGGTCTACAACGGCAGCGGCATCCTCGGCGCCGCCCGCGGCACGGTGGACTGGCTGCGCGGCACCCAGGGCGTCGGCGGCCCGGCGAACGGCGGCAACGCCCCCGTCCCCGCCGCCCGCACCACGCTGGTCTACGCCCCCGAGCAGGCCGACCAGGCCCGTACGCTCGCGGCGATGCTGGGGCTGCCCGGCTCGGCGCTGCAGCCCTCGCCGGGGACGGCCGCGGTGACGGACATGTCGCTCACCCTGGGCGCGGACTTCACCAGGGCGGGGGTGCCCGTACCCGATCCGGACGCCGCCGACGCGGACGACGAGGCGGGCATGGACAGGACGCAGGCGGACGACGCCACCTGTGTGAAGTAGCCCCGGGGACGGCGCCCGCGGCAGACCGTGACGTTCCCCACGGCACCCCCGCGAAACCCTTCCGTGATACCGGTCGTGTTAACTCAGGGCCCGGAGATGCAACTCCGGACGCCCGGTCGCCGTCTGAGAGGAGGACGACCGAGTTCCGACCGACAGGGATAGGGGGAGGGTTCACTCATGCGCGACGGGGGAATGGGTGGTGGCGGCCAGGGGGCCGTACCGAACCCCGGTGACCTCGGTTGGGACGAGAGCCTGTACGGGGACGGCCGGCAGCCGTACCCGCCGCAGCAGCCCGCTCCCGGCCGGCAGCACGGGCAGGTGCCGGGCCCCCGCGGCCCGTACGGCCCCGGTCCGGGTCACGCCCCCGACCAGGCACCCGGCCGCATCCCGGGCCAGGGCCCCGGCCCCGGCCGGATACCCGGGGGCATACCCGGCGGCCGTGACGGCCGTGACGGCTACGAAGACGGCTACCGCGGCCTCGACGGGGACGACGACGGCTACGGCCGCCACGGCTACGACGACGGCGGCAGCCCCGCCGGCGCCCCGGAGGAATCCCCCGCGGGACCCGGCCACCGCGCCGGGGGTCACCGCAGGGGCGGCCCGCGGCGCAAGCAGCGCAGCCGCAAGCGCAAGGTGCTGCGCTGGACGGCGATCGGCCTCGCGGTCGTGGTGCTCGGCACCGCGGGCGCGGCGTTCGGCTACTACGAGTACCTGTCGGGCAAGATCCGCAAGGGCGAGCGGGTCAGCGGCAAGACAACGGTCGCCAAACCGAAGGCCAACGCCAACGGCACCTCGGCGATGAACATCATGATCCTCGGCTCCGACAGCCGGCTGAGCGCGGAGGACCAGAAGCTGGGCGGCGCGGCCGACAGCTCGGGCGCCCGCGCGGACGTGATCATGATCGCCCATCTGTCGGCGGACCGCAGCAACATGTCGATCGTGAGCATCCCGCGCGACACCCGGGTCAACATCCCGGAGTGCGAGGACCCCAAGACCCACAAGACGTACCCGCCGGTCAACGCGATCATCAACGCCTCACTGGGCCGTGGCGGACCGGGCTGCACGCTCGCCACCGTGCAGAACCTGACGAACGTCTACATCGACCACTGGCTGATGATCGACTTCGGCGGCGTGGTGAAGATGGCCGACGTGCTCGGCGGTGTCGAGGTGTGCGTGCAGCACAGCGTCTGGGACCGCCCCACCAAGTACATCAAGCACGGCGGCTCGGGCCTGAAGCTCACCAAGGGCAAGCACGTCATCCAGGGCAAGCAGGCCCTCCAGTGGCTGCGCACGCGGGACGCCTTCGGCTCCGACGCCGGCCGCGCCGAGGCCCAGCACATGTACATGAGCTCGCTCATCCGCAGGCTGCGCGGTGAGAACCTCTTCACCAACCCGAGCCGGCTGAACAAGATCGCCACCACCGCGATGGGCGCCTTCGAGGTGTCCTCCGAGATCGGCACCCCGAAGAAGCTCTACGACCTGGGCATGGAGCTCAAGAGCATCCCGCCGGACCGGATGACGATGCTGACCATGCCGCACATCGCCGACCCGGAGGCCCCGGACGCGCACTACCTGCCCGCCGACAACGCGAGCACGGTCTGGTCGCTGATGCGCAACGACGTCGCCATGGACGCCAACGGCAAGGCCAAGGCGCCCGGCACCGCGAGCGCGAGCCCGAAGCCGAGCACCGCGTCCGGGCCGCCCGCCGCGGCCCCCGCGGCGATCCCGGTCTCGGTCGTCAACGGCACGGCCGGCACCGAGGGCAAGCAGGCGGTCGACCACCGCGCGACCGACATCGCCACCGCGCTGAAGACCGCGGGCTTCACCCAGGCCCAGCCGAGCCAGAAGACGACCCCCAGCCCCGGCACCTCGGTCGTCTACCCGGCGGGCGACGGCGACCAGGGCAAGGCGGACGCCACGTCGGTCGCCAAGGCGCTGAAGATCCCGGTCAGCAACGTCAAGCCCTCCACCACCGCACAGACGGTGACCGTCACGGTGGGCGCGGACTGGACCAAGGGCACGGACTACGCCGCGACACTGCCGAAGGCGGGCGGGGTGCCCGACAACGCCGACGCGGTCAACGGCGCCGACGACAGCAAGTGCATGCCGATCCAGCCGATCTACCGCTGGGCGGGCTGAGCCCGGCACGCGCACGCGCAGCAGGGGCCCGCCGGACGCTTCCGGCGGGCCCCTGCTGTGTGAAGCGCGAGGTCAGGCGTCCGCGGGCGCGGTCTCCTGCGCGGCGGCCAGGACCGCGGGGCGGCGGCTCGCGATGACCCGGCGGGCCAGCGAGCGCGGGCTGGTCAGGAAGCCCCAGCCCCAGCACATGTGCATGGTCGCCAGCGCGAGCGGGATACGCAGCCGGGCGGCGGCGGACAGGTCCTTCCCGGCCGGCAGCGAGCCGACGGTGATCGCGGCGAGGTAGCCGACGGGCACCACGAACGCCCACGGCGTGAGCGCGGCGCCGACGACGATCCCGGCGGCATTGGCCAGCAGCGCGGCGGGCGCGGCCAGGTAGCGCAGGTTGACCGAGCCGCGGTGGTAGCGGGTGACGACCCGGCGCCACCGCCCGTACTCCTTGTACTGCCTGGCCAGGGTGCGCACGCTGGGCCGCGGGCGGTAGGAGACACGCAGCTCGGGCGAGAACCAGATGAGGTGGCCGGCCTCGCGGATGCGGTAGTTCAGCTCCCAGTCCTGGGCGCGGATGAACTCCACGTTGTAGCCGTCCTGCTGCTCCAGCACCTCGCGGCGGAAGACGCCGAGGTAGACGGTGTCGGCGGGGGCCGCGGCGCCGCCGGTGTGGAAGGCGGCGTTGCCGACCCCTATCTTCGCGGTCATCGCCGCGGCGACGGCCTCCTCCCAGGCGTTCTCGCCCTCGGCGTGCATGATGCCGCCGACGTTGGCCGCGCCGGTCTCGTCGAGCAGCCGGACGGCGGTGGCGATGTAGTCGGGGGAGAGCATGCCGTGCCCGTCCACGCGCACCACGACGGGGTGCCGGGAGGCCTTGATCGCGGCGTTCAGCGCGGCGGGGGTACGCCCGGTGGGGTTGGGCACGGTGTGGACCCGCAGGTCCTCGGCGACCAGTTCCGCCGCGATGGCGTCGGTCCGGTCGGTCGACGGGCCCAGCGCGATCACGACCTCCATCTCCCCCGGGTAGTCCTGCTCCAGGATGTGCCGGACGGAGTTCCGCAGATGACGCTCCTCGTTGAGGACCGGCATGATCACGGAGACGGCCGGGAGCGCGGGGTCGGGGGGCGTGTTCACGGCGTTCATGGCGGCAAACGTTACCGCCAACGGGGGACTCCAGCGCGTGGGGGCAAGGCTTACTGTCCTATTTGTCCCTAGCCTGAACGGGTCCAGCCGCCCGTACCGCTGGGGAGGGATTCCCGTGCCGCCGACCAGCCGACACCCCGCCACCGCCGTACGGCCGCACGCACCGCGGGGGCGGGGGCGGCAGGCGGTGCCCGCGAAGCCCGCGCCGCGGGGCGGGCGCCCGGGGCGGCGGCCGCCGGTCCGGCTCAGCACCCGGATCGTGGGCGGGCTCGCGGTGCTGGTCATCACGGTGAGCGGGGTGGGCCATACGGTCGTCACCTCGGTGAGCGGCGCGATCGGCCGGGTGGACGCGTTCGGCGGAATGCAGGGGCGGCCGAACGGCAGCAAGGGCACCAACTTCCTGCTGGTCGGCACCGACGGGCGCGACGACCTCGCACCCGCGCAGAAGCAGGCGTACCACCTCGGCGGAGCGCCCTGCCACTGCACGGACACGATCATGCTCGTGCACCTGTCGCAGGACCGCTCGCGGGCCAGCGTGGTGAGCATCCCCCGCGACACCTACGTCCTGCTCCCCTCCCCCGCCACCGAGCCCGGCACCCGCCCGCCGCGCGACCCGGCCAGGGCCGCCCGAGTCGCCGCCGGGCACGACCCCCGGCCGCCCGCCGCCCCCGCCGCGACGCACCCGGCCAAGCTCAACCAGGCCTATGCGCAGGGCGGCCCCAAGCTCACCGTGCAGACCGTGGAGCAGCTCACCGGTGTGCACGTCGACCACTACCTGGAAGTGGACTTCACGAGCTTCATGAAGACCGTGGACGTGCTCGGCGGCGTCCCGGTGTGCACCACCAAGCCGCTCAAGGATCCCTGGTCGGGCCTGAACCTGCCGGCCGGCACCACCGTCCTGAACGGCGGGCAGGCCCTCCAGTACGTGCGCTCGCGGCACACCGACCCGGCCGCCGACCTCGGGCGGATGCAGCGCCAGCAGCGTTTCGTCGCCCAGATCGTGGGCAAGATCACCAGCGAGGGCATGCTCACCGACCCGCTGAAGCTGAGCAAGGTCGTCTCCACGGTGCTCGGCTCGGTACGCGCCGACCAGGGCTTGGACACCGGGGACATGCTGGGCCTGGCCCGCGCCATGAAGGGTTTCTCGCCGCGCTCGTCGGAATACACCACCGTCCCGCTGAGCAGCAGCAGCGTCGAGGTGCCGGGCCTGGGCTCGACGGTGCGCTGGGATCCGGCGAAGGCCGGGAAGCTGTGGGCGGACGTCCGCGCCGACCGGCCGCTGGCCGCCCCCGCCCCTGCTGACCCCGCCGCGCCTGCCGGGACGCCCGCCGCGACCCCCGTCGCCGTCGACCCGGCGACGGTCCGGGTCGCGGTGGAGAACGGCACCGGTGTGCCGGGGCTCGCCGGGGACACCCAGCGGGCGCTGCACGCCACCGGCTTCGCCACCACCGGCACCCCGGCGACGGCGCACGCCCACGTGCCCCACACGGTCATCCGCTTCGACCCGCAGCGCGGCGACGCGGCGAAGGCGCTCGCGGTGGCGCTGCCCGGCGCGCAACTGGCGCCGACTCCCAAGCTGGGCCCGGTGCTGAGGGTGACGCTGGGGCCGGACTTCGCGCTGGCCCGGGTGCGGCCGGTGCTCGCCCCGCCGCCGGACCCGGGCACGCGCCCGCAGGACGGTGTGCTCACCGGCGACCGGGTGGGGTGCGCGTGACGGGCTGAGCCCGCCGGACCGGTCGTCCGGCGCGGCCCGCCGGGTCAGTCGTCCAGCGCGTCGGCCGCGGCGCGCTCGCGGCGCAGCTCCAGGATGGCCTCGCGGCGGGCCAGCCGGTGGGTGCGCCGGATCTGCGCCTCCTGGCAGCGGCGCCGGTCGTCCGCCGTCTCGGGGACGACGGGCGGCACCAGGCGCGGGCGGCCCTCGGCGTCGACGGCCACGAAGACCAGATACGCGCTCGCGACCTGCTTGGCGGGCCGTCCCGCCTCGTTCCAGCGTTCGGCGACGACCCGGACACCGACCTCCATGGAGGTCTTGCCCGTCCAGTTGACCTGGGCCTTCACCTGGAGCAGGTCGCCGACCCTGACGGGTTCGAGGAAGGCCATCTCGTCCATCGCGCCGGTGACCGCGGGCCCCTCGGAATGCCGCCCGGCGACCGCTCCCGCCGCGTCGTCGACGAGCTTCATCACGACGCCGCCGTGCACGGTGCCCAGCAGGTTGGTGTCGTGCGCGCTCATGATGTGCGACAGCGTGATACGGGCGGCGGACGTCGGCTTGCCGGGCAGGACCGGGACCGCGGGTATGCCGTCGGCCTTCCCGGCACCCCGCGTGACCTGCGGCGGGGCGGGCGGCTCAGGGGTTCCGGAGCCCTCGGATGCGTGGATCATGACCACCACTGTATGTCCGTTACGAAACAGCTGCGGCTCGTGGCCGAATGCATCGGGTCTGCTACAGAACCGCCCTGGATTCAAGGTCCCACGCCGCACCCGGGCACACTGGCCGACATGAGTGGGATGAACGGTTGGAGCGATGACACCGAGCAGCGCCGGCGCAACGAGCCGCCGCTGCCGCCCGAACTGTCGCCGCGCCGGGCCGCCGCCGCAGGCGGGGTCCCGCCGCAGCCGACCCGCACCCCGCAGCGCGGCGACCGGCTGCCGCCGGGGGCGATCCCGCGGCCGTCCGGACCGCCGGACGGCGGCGGCTACGGCCCCCCGTCCACCGGTCCCGGCGGCCCCGGCGGGCCGCGCGGCCGGCTGAGCTGGATCACCCGGCGCCGGGTCGCGTACACCGCGCTCGGCCTGGTCGTGGTGCTGATCGTGGTGTCGGTGTCCACCTACTTCTGGGCCGACGGCAAGGTGCGGCGCGAGGTCGATCTGAGCAAGGTCGAGGACCGCCCGGCCGCGGGCAAGGGCACCAACTATCTGATCGTCGGCTCGGACAGCCGGGAGGGGCTGACCAAGGCGGACGAGAAGGACCTGCACACCGGCGCCGCCGAGGGCCAGCGCACCGACTCGATGATGATCCTGCACACCGGCAGCAACGGCACGACGATGCTGAGCCTGCCGCGCGACTCCTACGTGACCATCCCCGCCTTCACCGGCGCGCGCACCCACAAGCGCTACCCCGCCTCGCAGCACAAGCTCAACAAGGCCTACGCCGACGGCGGCCCGGAGCTGCTGACGCGGACGGTCGAGTACAACACCGGCATCCACATCGACCACTACGCGGAGATCGGCTTCGCGGGCTTCGTCAACCTGGTGAACGCGCTCGGCGGTGTGACGATCCACCTGGACAAGCCGCTGGTCGACAAGGCGTCCGGCGCGGACTTCCCGAAGGCCGGCGACGTCAAGATGAACGGCAAGCAGGCGCTGACCTTCGTCCGCGAGCGGCACCAGGAGGCCGACCAGGACCTCGGCCGGATGCGGCACCAGCAGCAGTTCCTGTCGGCCATCGCCCACCAGGCGGCCTCGCCGTGGACGATCCTCAACCCGTTCAAGCTCTACCCGGTCATCGGCTCGGGCCTGGACACCCTGGTCGTCGACAAGGACATGAGCCTGCGCAACCTCGCGTCGATGTTCTTCGCGATGAAGGGCGTCAGCGGCGGCGACGGCCAGTCCCTGACCGTGCCGATATCCAACGCCAACTACCGGACGGCGAGCGACGGCGACGCCGTCAAGTGGGACATGACGAAGGCCAAGACGCTCTTCGGCGAACTGCAGAACGACGACAAGGTGACCGCCGCCAAGTAGCGCCGCCGGTGTCGCGCCGGGCCCCGCGAGCGGCCCGGCACCCGGTACGCCGACAGCCCCGGCCCCCCGTCCTGCGACGGGGGTCCGGGGCTGCGGTGTGTGCGGCCGGGTGGTGTCAGTTGTGCGCGGCGGGCTTGCGGCGGCGCATGAAGAAGACGGTGCCACCGCCGGCCACGACGAGCGCGGCGGCGATACCGGCGATCATGCCGGTGTTGCTGCCGCCACCGGTCTCGGCCAGGTTGGACTGACCGCCCGCGGCGGGCTTCGGCGCGTTGGTGTCGTCGACCGGGGCGGCCGGGGCGCTGGTGCTCGCGGACGGCGTGGCCGAGGCGCTCTCGGTCGGCGTGGCGGTGGCGCTGGTCGACGGCGACGGGCTGCCGCCCGTGTCGCCACCGGTGTCGCCGCCGCTGCCGCCCTGCTCGGGCGGGGTGTCGGTGGCGCAGGCCTTGTCCGGGGTCGTCACCTTGGTGGTGCCGACCTCGGCGTTCTTGCCGCCCGCGGAGCGCACGACGTGGACGCTGTACTCGGTGTTGGGCGTCCACTCCACCGGGAAGGTGAACTCGGTGCCCTTGTGGGTGCCCTTGACGCCGGTCTGGGTGCCGACCGGGGTCGTTCCCTGCGAGACCGTGATGTCCACGGCCGTGCTGCTGTCCTTGTCGACCACGGTGATGAAGCCGTGGTTGGCGTTGTCGCACCCGGCGGACGCCGTGAACTCGGTGATGGAACATGCGAACGCGCTGCCTGCAACGCCCAGCGCCAGAGCGGCAGCGGCGGAGGCGACGCCTATGGAACGCACCGCTATGGCGGTGCGGCGGTTAATGGACACGTCTTCCCTTCACGGGATCGGATCACAAGCGTGGTGGACGCCGGTCAGCTCCTACGACGGCCCCCGTCCGGCTGATGGCTTCCACAGCTCTACAAGTCCTCGCGCGGGCTTGTCAATTGATCGCAAACCGACCACAACTCGACCCCAGACACACAAAGAGCACCCGGGCAGGGTGCTCTTCGCGCATCTCACGCCTCGGCTGTTACAGAGTTGCTACGCGGGCAGGTTCCGCGCCATGACGATCCGCTGGACCTGGTTGGTGCCCTCGTAGATCTGCGTGATCTTGGCGTCGCGCATCATCCGCTCGACCGGGTAGTCGCGCGTGTACCCGTAGCCGCCGAGGAGCTGGACGGCGTCGGTGGTGATGGACATGGCCACGTCGGAGGCGTAGCACTTGGCCGCGGCGCCGAAGAAGGTGAGGTCCTCGTCCTTGCTGCCGGCCGAGGCGCGCTCGGAGCGGGCGGCGGCGGAGTAGGTGAGCTGGCGGGCGGCCTCCAGCTTCATGGCCATGTCGGCGAGCATGAACTGGATGCCCTGGAACTCGGCGATGGCCTTGCCGAACTGCTTGCGCTCGGCCACGTAGCCCTTGGCGTAGTCGAGGGCGCCCTGGGCGATACCGAGGGCCTGGGCGGCGATGGTGATGCGGGTGTGGTCCAGGGTGCGCATCGCGGTCGCGAAGCCGGTGCCCTCCGCGCCGATCATGCGGTCGGCGGGGATGCGGACGTTGTCGAGGTAGACCTCGCGGGTCGGGGAGCCCTTGATGCCGAGCTTCTTCTCCGGGGCGCCGAAGGAGACGCCCTCGTCGCCCTTCTCCACCACGAAGGCGGAGATGCCCTTGGAGCGCTTGTCGGGGTCAGTCACGGCCATGACCGTGTAGAAGTCGGAGACCCCGGCGTTGGTGATCCAGCGCTTGACGCCGTTGAGCACATAGGTGTCGCCGTCGCGTACCGCGCGGGTCTTCATGCCCGCCGCGTCGGAGCCCGCCTCGGGCTCCGACAGGGCGTACGAGAACATGCCCTCCTTGCGGGCGAGCGCGCCGAGGTAGCGCGCCTTCAGCTCCTCGGAGCCGGACAGCTGCACGGGCAGCGAGCCGAGCTTGTTGACCGCCGGGATGAGCGAGGAGGACGCGCAGACCCGCGCCACCTCCTCGATCACGATGACGGTCGACAGCGCGTCGGCGCCCGCCCCGTCGTACGCCTCGGGCACGTGGATCGCGTGCAGGTCGTTGGCCTCCAGCGCGTCCCTGGCCTCCTGCGGGAAACGGCCCTGCTCGTCCACCTCGGCGGCGAAGGGCGCGATCTTCGCCTCGGCGAGGGAGCGCACGGCGTCCCGCAGCATGTCGTGCTCTTCGGAGGTCCGGAAAAGGTCGAAGTCGGAGGATCCGGCCACAGAGTCTCACTCCCCGAGTGCTAATTACCGTTAAGTAACCTGATTGATCCTACGATCCTAGGGCCGCCTCCGCAGCCCGGCGTACGTGACCTTCACGACAGCACAAGGCCACCACCGCGCCCCCTACCCGTTCCCGGCCCGCGCCACTCGGAGCGCGGGGGTGAGTGCGGGGCGGGCACGGGGGTGAGCCGGGAGTGAGCGCCGGGAGTGAGCACAGTGGTGACCTGGGGCGCGGCGGCGGCCAGGAAGGCGGGTCACACCCCTCCTTCGGCCGGGGGCGTGCCGACTATGCTCGGCCCATGCCTCTCAAGCTGACCGTGATCGGCACCGGATACCTCGGTGCCACGCACGCCGCGGCCATGGCCGAGCTGGGTTTCGACGTGCTCGCGCTCGACATCGACCCGCGCAAGATCGAGCTGCTCGCGCAGGGCCGGGTGCCGATGTACGAGCCCGGCCTGGAGGACATCCTCGCCCGGCACGTGGCCGGTATCGAGGGCTCCACCGGACGGCTGCGCTTCACCATGTCGTGGGAGGAGGTCGCCGACTTCGGCGACGTGCACTTCGTGTGCGTCAACACCCCGCAGAAGCAGGGCGAGTACGCATGCGACATGAGCTACGTGGAGAGCGCCTTCGAGCGGCTGGCACCGCTGCTGCGGCGGCCCGCGCTGGTGGTGGGCAAGTCCACGGTCCCGGTGGGCAGCGCGGCGCGGCTCGCGGAGACGCTGAGCGCCCTGGCGCCGGCCGGCGCGGACGCCGAACTCGCCTGGAACCCGGAATTCCTCCGCGAGGGCTTCGCCGTGCAGGACACCCTGCACCCGGACCGGATCGTGGTCGGGGTGCGCAGCGAGCACGCGGAGAACCTGCTGCGGGAGGTTTACGCCACGCCCGTCGCAGAAGGCACGCCGTTCGTCGTCGCGGACTACCCCACCGCGGAACTGGTCAAGACCGCGGCCAACGCCTTCCTCGCCACCAAGATCTCCTTCATCAACGCGATGGCCGAGGTCAGCGAGGCGGCCGGAGGCGACGTCGCGGTGCTCGCCGAGGCGATCGGCTACGACGACCGGATCGGCGCCAAGTTCCTGCGGGCCGGCATCGGCTTCGGCGGCGGCTGCCTGCCCAAGGACATCCGCGCCTTCATGGCCCGCGCCGGTGAGCTGGGCGCCGACCAGGCGCTGACCTTCCTGCGCGAGGTGGACTCGACCAACATGCGCCGCCGCACCCAGATGGTGGAGATGGCCCGCGAGGCGCTCGCCGTCTCCGCCCAGGGCCCGGGATCCGGTTTCCTGGGCCGCCGGATCGCGGTGCTCGGCGCCACCTTCAAGCCCGACTCCGACGACGTACGGGACTCCCCCGCGCTCAACGTCGCCGGACAGATCCAGCTCCAGGGCGGCCAGGTCACCGTCTACGACCCCAAGGGCATGGAGAACGCCCGGCTGCACTTCCCCACCCTCGGCTACGCCCCCACCGCGCTGGACGCGGTCCGCGGCGCCGACGTGGTGCTGCACCTGACGGAGTGGCGGGAATTCCGCGAGCTGGACCCGGCCGCGCTCGCCGAGGTCGCCCGCGGCCGCGTCGTGCTGGACGGCCGCAACGCCCTGGACGCCGCGCTGTGGCGCAAGGCGGGCTGGACCTACCGGGCGATGGGCCGCCCCAACGCCTGAGGCCGAGCCCGGCCCGGCCACCCGCCGGGTTGTCGGTGGGTCCCGTCATGATGGGGCGGGTCGGCGCCGCCCGGACCGGGCGGCGACACCTGCTGAAAGGACCCGCCATGATCGGCCGGCTGATCTCCGTCGTCCTCGACTGTCCCGACCCCGCCGCGCTCGCCGCCTTCTACGCCGAGCTGCTCGGCGGCGAGGTGGAGGCGGAGGACGAGACCTGGATCGACCTCAAGCGCGGGGACGGCGCCGACCTGTCCTTCCAGCTCGCCACCGGGCACCGCCCGCCGGCCTGGCCCGACCCCGAGCGCCCGCAGCAGTTCCACCTGGACGTGCGGGTGCCGCGGGCCGAGATGGACGAGGCGGAGCGGAAGGTCCTCGCGCTCGGCGCGACCCTGCTGGAGGACGACCTGGGCGGCTCGCGCAACTGGCGCGTCTACGCCGACCCCGCGGGGCATCCGTTCTGCCTGTGCGCGGGCTGAGCGCGCGGGCCGGACATGCGGGCCGAGCGGCGCGGGTAGGGGCCCGGGGCGGTGTCCCGTATCCCCTCCGCCGCTGCCGGTCAGCCGTCGAGCCGGGCCGGGGTCGCCGCCGAGGGGCCGCGGCGGCGCCGGATCGCGGTCGCGGCGGATTCCGCGTCGCGCAGCACCCGCACCGCGTTGCCCCAGGTCAGCTTGGCCAGGTCGGTGTCGGACCAGCCGCGCCGCAGCAGCTCGGCGACGAGCTGCGGATAGCCGGTGACGTCGGCCATGTCCTGCGGGGTGAAGGCGGTGCCGTCGTAGTCGCCGCCGAGGCCGATGTGGTCGACGCCCGCGACCGCGCGCATGTGGTCCAGGTGGTCGGCGACGGTCGCCGCGGTGGCCACCGGGCGCGGGTGCGCGGCCTCGAAGGCCCGCTGCACGGCCATCCCCGCGGGGGTGGTGTCCAGGTGGTGCAGGCCGTGCTCACGCATGTTGGCGTCGGCCGCGAGCGTCCACTCGATGGCCGCGGGAGCCACGAACTTCGGCACGAACGTGGCCATGGCCACGCCGCCGTTGCCGGGCAGGGCCGCGAGGACGTCGTCGGGGATGTTGCGGACGTGGTCGCACACCGCGCGGGCCGAGGAGTGCGAGAAGAGCACCGGCGCCTCGGTGACGCGCAGCGCGGCGCGCATGGTGTCGGCCGAGACATGGCTGAGGTCCACCAGCATGCCCAGCCGGTTCATCTCCCGGACGACCTCCTCGCCGAAGGCGGTCAGGCCCCCCGCGGCGGGCTCGTCGGTCGCCGAGTCCGCCCACGCGGTGTTGGTGTTGTGGGTGAGCGTCATGTAGCGCACCCCGAGGGCGTACAGGGACCGCAGGACGCCCAGCGAGTTGTCGATGCTGTGCCCGCCCTCGGCGCCCATCAGCGACGCGATACGGCCCTGTGCGCGGGCCTGCTCCATGTCGTCGGCGGTCAGCGCGAGCGCCAGGTCGTCGGGGAAGCGCTCGGCGAGCCTGCGGACGACGTCGATCTGCTCCAGCGTCGCGGTGACGGCGTCCGCGCCGGACAGCTCGACGGAGACGTACACCGACCAGAACTGCCCGCCGACGCCGCCCGCCCGCAGCCGGGGCAGGTCGGTGTGCAGCAGGCCGCTCTGGTCGGCGGAGACGTCGAGGCGGTCCAGGTCGTACGCGACGTGCTCGCGCAGCGCCCACGGCAGGTCGTTGTGCCCGTCCACGACGGGATGGGCGGCGAGCAGGTCACGGGCGCGGGCGAGATAGTCCATGACCGCACCCTATGCGGGCCGCCCCGCCCGGCCGGCTACTGCCCGAAGCCGAAACCGCCCGTGCCCTCGACCTTGCCGCGCAGCCGGCGGCCCTTCTCGGTGGCCTGGTCGTTCAGCGACTGCTGGAAGTCCCGCATCCGGTCCTGGAGGGCGGTGTCGTGCGCGGCCAGGATGCGGACGGCGAGCAGTCCGGCGTTGCGGGCGCCGGCCACCGAGACGGTCGCGACCGGCACACCGGCCGGCATCTGCACGATGGACAGCAGCGAGTCCATGCCGTCCAGGTACTTCAGCGGCACCGGCACGCCGATGACCGGCAGCGGGGTGACGGAGGCGAGCATGCCCGGCAGGTGGGCGGCGCCGCCCGCGCCCGCGATGATCGCCTTGAGCCCGCGCCCGGCGGCCTGCTCGCCGTACGCGATCATCTCGCGCGGCATGCGGTGCGCCGAGACGACGTCGACCTCGAAGGGGACGCCGAACTCGCCGAGCGCCTCGGCGGCGGCCTCCATCACCGGCCAGTCGGAGTCCGAGCCCATGACGATGCCGACCGCGGGCCCCGCGGTGCTCGGACCGGACGTGGCGGGCGCTTCACTCATCGATCGTCCCTCGCAGGTAGTCGGCCGCGTGCCGGGCGCGCTCGCGCACCGCGGGCAGGTCGGCGCCGTATGCGGTGACGTGGCCCACCTTGCGGCCGGGCTTCACGTCCTTGCCGTACATGTGGATCTTCAGACCGGGGTCGCGGGCCATGCAGTGCAGGTAGCCCGCGTACATGTCGGGGTAGTCGCCGCCCAGCACATTGGCCATGACCGTCCAGCGGGCGCGCGGGCGCGGGTCGCCGAGCGGCAGGTCCAGCACCGCCCGCAGGTGGTTGGCGAACTGCGAGGTGGCGGCGCCGTCGATGGTCCAGTGGCCGCTGTTGTGCGGGCGCATCGCCAGCTCGTTGACGAGGATCCCCGGTGTGCCGTCCGGGCCGCGGGTCTCGAACAGCTCGACGGCGAGGTGCCCGACGACGTCCAGCTCGCGCGCCACCGTCAGGGCGAGCTGCTGGGCCTGCGCCGACAGCTCCTCCGGCAGATCCGGCGCGGGCGCGACCACCGTGTCGCACACGCCGTCCACCTGCACCGACTCCACCACGGGATAGGCCACGGCCTGCCCGTGCGGGGAGCGCACGACGTTCGCGGCCAGCTCGCGCACGAAGTCGACGCGCTCCTCGGCGAGCACGTCGACGCCCGCCTTGAAGGCGTCCGCCGCGTCGGCCTCGGAGCGCACGAACCACACGCCCTTGCCGTCGTAGCCGCCGACCACGGTCTTGAGGACCACCGGGTAGCCGCTGCCCTCGGCCGCGAAGCGGGTGACGTCCGCGGGGTCGGCGACGATGCGGTTGCGCGGGCAGGGGATGCCGATCTCGGCGAGCCGGGCGCGCATCACGCCCTTGTCGTGCGCGTGCAGCAGCGCGGCGGACCCGGGCCGTACGACGACGCCCTCGGACTCCAGCACCCGCAGGTGCTCGCCGGGGACGTGCTCGTGGTCGAAGGTGATCACGTCGCAGCCGCGGGCGAAGGCCCGCAGTGTGTCGAGGTCGCGGTAGTCGCCGACGGTGACGTCGGAGACCACCTGCGCCGCGGAGTCCTGCGGGGTGTCGCTGAGGATCCGGAACCTGATGCCGAGCGGGATGCCTGCCTCGTGCGTCATACGGGCGAGCTGGCCGCCGCCGACCATGCCGACTACGGGGAATGTCACGATGCGTCCTGCCGGTGGTGCGCGGGGGCGGATCCCCCGGGGTGGGCCCTACCAGGGTATCCGCCGTGCGACGGGCGCCCGAACGCCGGACGGCTCCACGGTGGCCCGGCGTGGCCCGTTAGCATGAGGACACACAACCGTCACAACGACCCCTACAGACAGGGCCGAGCGATCACCATGAGCGGAATCAACGCGCTGCGCGCCCAGCTGGCGCTGATGTACCGCGAGATCGTGAAGTTCGGCGCGGTGGGCGGGGCCGGCCTGCTGGTGAACTTCGGCGTGTACAACCTGCTGCGCCATCTCACCGGCCTGCAGACCGTCCGCGCGAGTGTCCTCGCGACCCTGGTGTCGATCGTCTTCAACTACGTGGGGTTCCGGTACTTCACCTACCGTGACCGGGACCGCGAGGGCCGGGCCCGCGAGATGGCGCTCTTCCTCGCCTTCAGCTGCGTCGGCCTGGTGATCGAGAACGGCATCCTGTACGTGGCGACGTACGGCTTCCACTGGGACAGCACGCTGCAGAGCAACATCTTCAAGTTCCTCGGCGTGGGCCTGGCCACCCTCTTCCGCTTCTGGTCCTACCGCACCTGGGTCTTCCGGGTGGCGCCCGCGAAGCGGGCGATGGCCGAGACGGTGGAGGAGGCCGAGTCGCTGCTGGCCGAGGGCACCGAGGGCGGGGCGCGCTCGGCGCGCTGACCGCCGCGGCCCCGGGCCTCAGCTCACGATGTCCTCGCGCGGCGGCGGGGGCTGCATCTCGCGGGCCAGGAAGAGCGCGAAGACCGGCGGGCGCTGCTGGAGCAGTTCGAGCCGCCCGCCGTCCGCCTCGGCGAGGTCGCGGGCCAGGGCGAGGCCGAGTCCGGTGGAGTTGCGGCCGCTGACGGTGCGCTCGAAGACCCGCGCGCCCAGGTCCGGGGGCACCCCGCGGCCCTCGTCGGTGACCTCGACGACGGCCTGGTTGCCGGTCACCCGGGTGCGCAGGGCGACCGTGCCGGCGCCGTGCATGAGCGAGTTCTCGATGAGCGTGGCGAGCACCTGCGCCACCGCGCCGGGCGTGCCGACCGCCCGCAGCGACGGGGTGCCGGAGCGGACGATGGCGCGCTTCTCGTTGCTGTACGCCGGGCGCCACTCCTCGACCTGCTGCTTGATGACCTCGTCGAGGTCGAAGTAGACCGCCGAGCCGGTGCGCGGGTCGCGGGCGTTGGTCAGCAGCCGCTGCACCACGTCGGTCAGCCGCTCGACCTGGCCGAGCGCGATCGACGCCTCCTCCTTGACCGTCTCCTGGTCGTCGGTGGCGACGATCTCCTCCAGCCGCATCGACAGCGCGGTCAGCGGCGTGCGCAGCTGGTGCGAGGCGTCGGAGGCGAGCCGCCGCTCGGCGGTGAGCATCCGCCCGATGCGCTCGGCGCTGGAGTCCAGCACGTCGGCGATCCGGTCCAGCTCCGGCACCCCGTAGCGGCGGTGGCGCGGGCGCGGGTCGCCGGAGCCGAGGCGCTCGGCGGTCGCCGCCAGGTCGCTGAGCGGGCTGGCGAGCCGCCGCGCCTGCCACACCGCAAGGCCCACCGCGGCCAGCACGGCGAGCAGCGCGACGGCCAGTATCACCAGCACATTGCGCCAGATCTCCCGGCTGACCGTGGAGCGCGACTGCTCCACGGTGACGGACTCGCCGTGGTCGCCGCGCTGGGTGGAGGCGATGGCGTCGCCGCGCGGGCGCTTGCCGAGGGTGACGGGCGGACGGCCCGGCACCCGGACGACGGCGTAGCGGTCCGCGGCGATCTGCCGGTCCAGGCCCTTGGCGTCGATGCTCTCACCGGCCAGTATGCGGTTCTCGACGATCCCGACCAGCCGCACCGCCTCGGACTCGACACCGTCGCGCGCGCTGCTCTCGATGGTGCGCGACTCCACCAGCACCAGGGACAGCCCGAAGACGGCGATGACCGCCAGCACCACGGCGAGCGTGGAGGAGATGAGACGACGGCGCACGGGTGCCGCGCGTCAGTTCTTCTCGAACCGGAAACCGACCCCGCGCACCGTGGAGATGTACCGCGGGTTCGCCGCGTCGTCGCCCAGCTTCTTGCGCAGCCAGGAGATGTGCATGTCGAGGGTCTTGGTGGAGGACCACCACGTGGTGTCCCACACCTCGCGCATCAGCTGCTCACGAGTCACCACCCGGCCGGCGTCCCGCACCAGCACCCGCAGCAGGTCGAACTCCTTGGCGGTGAGCTGGAGTTCGTCGTCGCCCATCCAGGCGCGGTGCGACTCGACGTCGATCCGCACGCCGTGCGTCGGGGCCTGCGCGGGCTCGGTCGTGCCGCGCCGCAGCAGGGCCCGGACACGGGCCAGCAGTTCGGCGAGCCGGAAGGGCTTGGTCACGTAGTCGTCCGCCCCGGCGTCGAGGCCGACCACGGTGTCGACCTCGTCGGCGCGCGCGGTCAGGACCAGCACCGGGAAGGTGTGGCCCTCGGTGCGCAGCCGCCGGCACACCTCCAGGCCGTCCATCCCGGGCAGGCCCAGGTCGAGCACCACCAGGTCGACGGCGCCGAGCAGCGCCGTCTCCAGCGCGCCGGGTCCGTCCTCGCGCACCTCGACCTCGTAGCCCTCGCGGCGCAGGGCGCGCGCGAGGGGTTCCGAGATGGATGCGTCGTCCTCGGCCAGAAGTACGCGGGTCATGGGCTTGATGGTAGTCCGCGCCCCGGGGGCGCGAGGTGGTGGTACACAGGCCGCTGCCGCCGCCCCGCGCGCGGCCCCCGTGCGGTGCGCGCGCGGGACACGGCGGCGGCCCCGGACGTGCCGAGGTCAGGACGCCAGCGGCCAGGGGCGGGCGGTGGCGCCGAGCCTGTTCCAGGCGTTGATGACGGTGATCGCCCAGATCAGTTCGGCGAGCTGGACCTCCTCGAACTCCCCGGCGGCGCGCGCGAAGACCTCGTCGGGGACGTGGCCGTCGGCGAGCCGGGTGACCGCCTCGGTCAGCTCCAGCGCGGCCCGCTCGCGCGCGGTGAAGAACGGTGTCTCGCGCCACACCGGCAGCGCGTACAGCCGCTGCTCGCTCTCCCCGCCCTCCCGGGCGTCCCTGGTGTGCGTGTCGACGCAGTAGGCGCAGCCGTTGAGCTGCGAGGCGCGGGCCCGCACCAGTTCCAGCAGCGGGGCCTCCAGGCTGACCTGGCGAGCGGCGGCGTCCAGCGCGTTCATGGCGCGGTTGACGTGCGGGACGAGGCGGTCGACGGCGAGCCGGACGGTGGGGACGACGAGGGGGGACGCGGGGGCGGCGGCGGTTTCGGGGAGGGTGGTCTCAGTGCTCATGCCGTCGACGGTACGGGCGCAGTGGACCCGGGATAAGGTCCACTTCCATGGATGAATCCTGGCCCACTTCGGGGTTTGAGCCGGAGCCCGGCGCAAAGGTGCCGCCGCGTGGCCGGGCGGGTGCCGCCGGGGTCGATCTGCACCTGGACCTGCGTCCGGACCTCGGCCCGCGCCCGGACCCTGAGGCGGGCGGCGGGGCGTACGGGCGGCGCGCGGCGCTGGAGCGGGCGCTGCGCGAGGCGGTGCGCGCCGGGCGGCTCGCGCCGGGGAGCAGGCTGCCGTCGAGCCGCCGGCTGGCCGAGCAGACGGGCCTGTCGCGCGGCACGGTCAAGGCCGCGTACGACCAGCTCACCGCAGAGGGCTACCTGACCGCCCGGCAGGGCTCGGGCACGGTGGTGGCGCCCCGCCCGCAGGATGCGCGGGACGCACCGGCCGGGCGCTCGGCGGCGGCGCCCCGCCCCCGGCACGACCTGCGGCCGGGCAGCCCCGACGTGACCGCCTTCCCCACCGCGGCCTGGCTGCGCGCGACCCGCCGCGCGCTGGCCGCCGCCCCGTCCGCGGGCTACGACTACGGCGACCCGCGGGGCACCGCCGAACTGCGCGGCGCGCTCGCCGGCTACCTCGGGCGGACCCGCGGGGTGGCCGCGGACCCGGAGCGGATCGTGGTCGTCTCCGGCTATGTGCAGGGGCTCTCGCTGCTGGTGCGGGTGCTGGGCGCGGGGGGCGGGCGGCCCGGCGGTCCCGTGGTGGGCATGGAGGACCCGGGGCTGCCCTTCCACCGCGAGGTGGTGCGGCGGGCCGGCGGGCGGGTCGTGCCGCTGCCGGTCGACGCGTCGGGCGCCCGGCCGCCGGAGGACGCGGGGGCGGACGGGCCGGACGCGGTCGTGGTCACGCCCGCGCACCAGTACCCGACGGGCGTCCCCCTGCACCCCTCCCGGCGGCACGCGCTGACCGCCTGGGCGCGGCGGACCGGCGGCCTGGTCGTGGAGGACGACTACGACGGCGAGTTCCGCTACGACCGGCAGCCGGTGGGCGCGGTGCAGGGCACGGCGCCCGAGCAGGTGGTGTACCTGGGCACCGCCTCCAAGACGCTCGGGCCCGCGCTGCGGCTCGGCTGGATGGTGCTGCCCGCGCACCTGGTGGAGCCGGTCGCGCAGGCCAAGCTCTACAGCGACTACCACACCGGCGCGGTCGGCCAGTTGGCGCTCGCCGACATGATCGGCAGCCATTCCTACGACCGGCACGTGCGCGCCGCCCGGCTGCGCTACCGGCGCCGCCGGGATCTGCTGGTGGCCCGGCTCGCGGGCGCAGGGGGCGCCGAGGTCCGCGGTGTCGCGGCGGGCCTGCACGCGCTGCTGGGGCTGCCGCCGGAGGGCCCCGGCGAGGCGGAGGTGCTGCGGGCGGCGGCCTCGCGGGGGCTCGCCGTCGGCACGCTGGGCGGGCACTGGCACGCCCCGGAGGTGCCGGGCCGCCCGCAGGGCCTGGTGGTCGGCTACGGCACCCCGGGCGAGGGCGGCTACCCCGCGGCCCTCGACGCCCTGGCCCGCGCGCTGCGGGGGTGAGGTGACGGCGCGGCATATTGCCACGCCGTGGCAGGAGGCCGGGTCCGCGGCCGCGGCACGGAGGGCGTGGCGGCGGTGCGGAGCGCGGCGCAGTGCGGGGTGGCGGACCGGTCGCGTAAGAAGAAACGCCAGGGGTCAGGAGGGGACGGCGAGTTCGGCCCAGACGGTCTTGCCGGGGCGGTCGGCGTTGCGCACCACGCCCCAGTCGAGGCACAGGCGCTGGACGATGAACATGCCGTGGCCGCCGGGGCGGCCCGCGCGGTGCGGGGTGCGCGGGGCGGGATCGCCGGGGCCGCCGTCGACGACCTCCAGGCGCAGCGACTTGGGGCTGCGGCGCAGCAGCAGTTCCTCCGGGCCACCCGCGTGCAGGCAGGCGTTGGTGACCAGTTCGGAGACCACGAGGAGGACGTCCTCCGCGGCCGCTCTTCGGTCACCGCTGGCTGCGGGCAGCCACCCCCAGTCGTGCAGTGCCTGCCGCGTGAAGTCCCTGGCCCTCGGCACGATGCCGCTCTCGCCGGTGAGCGGCAACCGCCGCGCGTTGTCGGGGTCCACGGTGTCCGTACCCCCGTTCCGGCCGGTTGCGCCCGTCTCCGGACCACGGTCGTCCGCGGCGTAGGGCCGGGTCGTGCTCATCAAGGCCTCACCTCACGGATGTACGTCTGGGTCCGTCCTGTCTTCTGCCCGAAGGATCTCCCGGAACACGTCCCGCGTCCAGGAAAGCTCGGGCACCCGTACGGCACCCGTCGCGCCGTCCGCCCCCCGGCCGCTCCGGCTACTCGCGAAGTGCCTGGTCCAATGTCTCGTGCACCGTGAACACCACGTCGGCGCCGGTGATCTCCAGCACCCGGGCGACGGTCGGCCGCATCGCGGCCAGGTGCACCGCGCCGCCCTGCGCCTCGGCCCGCAGCCGCGCGCCCAGCAGCACGTTGAGCCCCGTCGAGTCGCAGAACTCCAACTGCGAGCAGTCGACCACCAGACGCCGGGCACCGGCGTCGATGACCGCCTCCAGCGGCTCGCTGAGCAGGTCAGCGGTGTGGTGGTCCAGCTCGCCCGCAGGCGTGAGGACCGCTGTGCGGTCGTGCTGCACGACCCCGACCCGCAGCCTGCCGAGGCCTGCGGTGCCGACCGCCTCGCGGTCCATGTGCGCTCCTTCGCCCTTCGTGGTGACGCGATTGACGAGATTACGCGCTTCCCGGGTGGCACGGTAGTCGCCCGCGGCGAACCGGCGCACCACCGCCCTGGACAGGACGCCGGAGGTCACCCACGATGACCGGGCGCCTACCCGGCGCAGTCGATGACATGCGGACAAAACACCCAGGACGGACGGAGAACTTGCGACGCCCCGGACAACAGGCGTAGGGGTGGAGGTACGGCAGAGGCACAGCCCGACCGCCGCACGCAAGGAGGAGCAGATGGCACCCCGGCTCGGCCTGGATCACGAGAACCAAGCGCTGGAGCAAAGCGAGGGGCTTGAGGGGCTCCCGGAGATTCCCCCCTACGACGAGATCGGACCGGTCGACGCGCGCGCCCTGTCCAAGACGCTCTTCGCCCGCCTGCACGGCCTGGAAGAAGGCACGCAGGAATACGCATACGTACGCAACACCCTGGTCGAACTCAATCTCGCGCTGGTCAAGTTCGCCGCGGCCCGCTTCCGCACCCGCAGCGAGCCGATGGAGGACATCATCCAGGTCGGCACGATCGGTCTGATCAAGGCGATCGACCGCTTCGAGCTGAGCCGCGGGGTGGAGTTCCCGACCTTCGCGATGCCGACGATCGTCGGCGAGATCAAGCGCTTCTTCCGCGACACCAGCTGGTCGGTACGCGTCCCGCGGCGCCTCCAGGAACTGCGGCTCGACCTCGCCAAGGCGGGCGACGAGCTGGCCCAGCGGCTGGACCGCACCCCCACCGTGCGCGAGCTGGCCGAGCGGCTGGACCTCCCCGAGGAGGAGGTCATCGAGGGCATGGCCGCGAGCAACGCCTACACGGCCAGCTCGCTCGACGCCCAGCCCGCCGAGGACGACCCGGAGGGCGCGCTCGCCGACCGGATCGGCTACGAGGACCACGACCTGGAGGGCGTCGAGTACGTCGAGTCCCTCAAGCCGCTGATCGCCGGGCTGCCGCAGCGCGACCGGGCCATCCTGGCGCTGCGCTTCGTCGGCAACCTCACGCAGGCCGAGATCGGCGACGAGCTGGGCATCTCCCAGATGCACGTGTCGCGACTGCTCACGCGCACGCTGTCACGGCTGCGCCGCGGGCTGCTCGTCGAGGAGTAGCCGAGCAATAGTCGAGGAGCAGTGGGGCACGCGGCTCCGCGGCCCTGACGGGGCCTGTGGGCGCCGCTGAGCGCCTGGGGCGGCCCGGGGGTGACCGCGGGGCCGCCGGGCGCCCCGCGCGGCCCGTGGGCGCCGCTGAGGGCTTTCCGGCCGCCGCGCGGCTCTCAGCCGCGCTTCGCGCCGTCCAGCGCGGGCGAGACGTACCGCAGCGCGCCCGCCTTCCACACCGCCGCCGCCAGCGGTACCCCGGGGCGGTAGGCGAGGTGGACGTGGCTGGGCGCGTCCAGCAGCAGCAGGTCGGCGCGCGCGCCGACCGCGATCCGGCCGACGTCGGTACGCCGCAGGGCGCGCGCGCCGCCGTGGGTGGCCGCGTGCACCGCCTCGTCCGGGGTCATGCCCATGTCCCGCACCGCGACCGCGACGCAGAACGGCATCGACGTGGTGAAGGACGAGCCCGGATTGCAGTCCGTGGACAGCGCCACCGTCGCGCCCGCGTCCAGCAGCCGCCGCGCGTCCGGGTAGCGGGCGCGGGTGGAGAACTCGGCGCCGGGCAGCAGCGTGGCCACGGTGGTGTCCGCGGCGCTCGCGAGCGCGTCCACGTCGGCGTCCGTCAGGTGCGTGCAGTGGTCGGCCGAGGCCGCGCCCAGCTCCACCGCCAGCCGCACGCCCGGACCGGGACCCAGCTGACCCGCGTGCACGCGCGGGACCAGGCCGCGCGCCGCGCCCGCGGTGAGCACCGCACGGGCCTGGTCGCCGTCGAAGGCCCCCCGCTCGCAGAAGACGTCGATCCAGCGGGCGTGCGGCGCGCACGCGTCCAGCATCTCGCCGGTGACCAGGGCGACGTAGCCGTCCGGGTCGGCGGCGAACTCCGGCGGGACGACGTGCGCGCCCAGATACGTCACCTCGTCGGTGTGCCGGGCCGCGACCGCGAGCGCACGGGCCTCGTCATGGGTCGTCAGGCCGTAGCCGGACTTGGTCTCCTGGGTCGTCGTGCCCTGCCGCAGCGCCTCCCCGAGGAAGCGCTCCAGGGTCGCGGCCAGCTCGGCGTCGCCGGCCGCGCGGGTCGCCGCGACGGTCGTGCGGATGCCGCCCGCGGTGTAGGGGCGGCCGGCCATCCGGGCCGCGAACTCCGGGCTCCGGTCGCCCGCGAAGAGCAGGTGGGAGTGGGAGTCCACGAAGCCGGGGAGCAGCGCCCGGCCGCCCGCGTCGAACCGGTTGTCAGTGGCGGGTGCTTTGCTGGAGGGACCCAGCCAGGCGATGCGGTCGCCGTCGATCACGACCGCCGCCGGGCCCGGGAGGAGTCCGAGGGCGGCGAGCGAGCCGTCGCCCGTGGCCGCGGCGAGGGAGGGATCGTTGGTGAGCAGGCTGCCGATGCCGGTGACGAGCGTGCTGCGGCTGCGCGCGGAGGCGGCGGGGGCCGCGCCGGGCGCGGGAGCGGTCGCGTGCGCTGCGCCCGCCGGGGTGGCCGGGTCCTCCGCGGTGCCGCTGCTCGTCATCGTGGGTGCTCTCGTGGTCGTCGGGGGGCGGGGGACGTGGGGGGCCGGGATCGTGGTGGCCGTTTCGCTGGTCGCCGTGACGCTGGTCGCCGGGGCTCCGCGGGTCCCGGGCGTACGGGCCGGGGTCAGGGGTGCAGGGCACCGATCGCCGTGGCCAGGGCGGCGGGCACGTCCCGGACGAGCAGGTGCCGCCCGTCGCGTACGACCTGCCGCCCGCCCACCACGGTGTGCCGCACGTCCGCGGCCGTGGCCGCGAATACGGCCGTCTCGCCAGCCAGCCGGGGCGGCGGGCCCGCAGTCCGTACGGTGTCCAGCGCGATCGTCGTGAAGTCGGCGAGCGCGCCCGGCTCCAGACGGCCCGCGTCGGGCCAGCCGAGGCTCGCGTGGCCGTCGTCGGTCGCCGCGCGCAGCAGCTGGGCGGCGGTCCAGTGGCCGCGGGTGCGGGCCTGGAGGCGTTCGTTCAGCTCGACCGCGCGCGCCTCCTCGAACAGGTCGATCACGGCGTGGCTGTCGCTGCCCAGGCTCATCCGGACGCCCGCGCGGCGCAGTTGCGGCGCCGGGCCGATGCCGTCGGCGAGGTCCCGCTCGGTGGTGGGGCACATGCACACGGTGCCGCCGCCCGTGCCGAGCAGCGCGATGTCGCCCGCGGTCAGGTGCGTGGCGTGGACGGCGGTGGTGTTGGGGCGCCAGAAGCCGTTGTCGGCGAGCAGCCGGGCCGGGGTGCGGCCGTGCAGCGCCGTGCAGGCCCGGTTCTCCGCGGTCTGCTCGGACAGGTGGATGTGCACGGGCACGTCCGCGGTGCGTTCGGCGAAGAGCCGGTAGCCGTCGCGGTCGGAGAAGGCGCGCACCGAGTGCACCGCGGCGCCGACCTTGGCGTGGCCCTCGCCCTTGAGCCGCGACCAGCGGTCGTACCAGCGGTCGGCGGTGCCGTCGCCGAAGCGCAGCTGCACACCCTCCAGCGGGCGGTAGCCGGTGCGGGTGAAGCCGCCGTGCAGGTAGGCGGTGTCGAGCAGGGTGATGCGGATGCCCGCCTCGCCCGCGGCGGCGATCAGCGCCTCGCCCATGGCGTTGGGGTCGGCGTACGGGGTGCCGTCCGGCTGGTGGTGCAGGTAGTGGAATTCGCCGACGCAGGTGATGCCGGCGAGCGCCATCTCGGCGTAGACGGCGCGGGCGAGGGCGAAGTAGCTGTCCGGGTCGAGGGCGCCCGCGACGTCGTACATGACGTCGCGCCAGCTCCAGAAGGAGGTGGGCGCCGAGCGCCCGCCCGTGCCGCCCGTACCGCCGTCCGGGCCCG
The DNA here is from genome assembly GCF_053604375.1 of Streptomyces sp. NPDC004031. NCBI lineage: Bacteria > Bacillati > Actinomycetota > Actinomycetes > Kitasatosporales > Streptomycetaceae > Streptomyces > Streptomyces sp. NPDC004031. The sequence continues at coordinate 50,829 of NZ_JBSGHL010000006.1, forward strand.
TGCCGGACGGGGCGCCGGGGCGGGCGCCGATCTGGGCCACACCGCGCAGGGCGCGGTGGAAGGCGTGGCTGTGGGCGTTGGCCAGGCCCGGCAGGGTCAGGCCGCGCAGCACCGTCGCGCCCGCCGGTGGGTGCTCGACCCCGGTGCGGACCTCGGCGATCCGGTCGTCGGCCAGGGTCAGAAGGATGCCGGGCGCGGCGTGCGTGCCGAGCCACGCGTTTTCCAGCCAGTACGTCACCTGCACGCGAGACCTTCCAATACGTCGGCGAGCGCGGACACTCCGGCGGCGCAGTCGTCCTCGGCGGCGTGTTCCGCCGGGGAGTGCGAGACGCCGGTGGGGTTGCGTACGAACAGCATGGCGGTCGGGAGGGCCGCGGAGAGGATTCCGGCGTCGTGTCCCGCGCCGGTGGGCAGAACGGGTACCGGCGCACCCGCTCCGAGCAGGGCGGCAAGGCGGTCCCGCAGCTCGTGGGCGAATTCCACCACGGGGGTGAACGATTCGCGGGTGACGCTCACCCGCACCCCGTCGCGCGTCCCGCGCTCGGCCGCGGCCTGCTCGATCGCGGCGACGACCGCGGCGAGCGTGTCCTCGTCGGGGGCGCGCGAGTCGAGCCAGCCGCGCACGAGCGAGGCGACGGCGTTGACCCCGTTCGGCTCGACCGCGACCTTGCCGAAGGTCGCGAGCGCGCCCGCCAGCCGGGCCTTCTTGCGCGCGGCGAGCACGGTGGTGGCGTAGGTCAGCATCGGGTCGCGGCGGTCCTCCAGGCGGGTGGTGCCCGCGTGGTTGGCCTCGCCGTGGAAGTCGAAGCGCCAGCGGCCGTGCGGCCAGATCGCCGAGGCCACCCCGACCGGCGCGCCGACCAGGTCCAGTGCCCGGCCCTGCTCGACGTGCAGTTCGACGAAGGCGCCGATGCGGGCGAGGCGCGCGGGGTCGGGCCCGATCGCGTCCGGGTCCTGCCCGGCGCGCTCCATCGCCCGCGCGAGCGTCACACCGTCGGCGCCGGTCAGCGCACGGGCGTCGGCCGGGGCGAGCTGACCGGCCGCCAGCCGGGAGCCGACACAGGCCACCCCGAAGCGGGCGCCCTCCTCGTCGGTGAAGTTGACGATCCCCAGCGGGCGCCGCGGCCGGGCGCCGCGGGCACACAGACCGTCGAGCGCGGCGAAGGCGGAGACGACGCCGAGCGGGCCGTCGAAGGCACCGCCGTCCGGCACGGAGTCCAGGTGCGATCCGGTGACGACGGCGTCGCCCGCGGCCGGGTCGCCGAGCCAGGCCCACTGGTTGCCGTTGCGGTCGGTCTCGTACGCCAGCCCGCGCGCGGCGGCCTGCGCGCGGAACCACTCCCGGCAGTCGGCGTCGGCGGACGTCCAGGCGTGCCGCCGGTAGCCGCCGGAGGGGGCGTGCCGGCCGATCCCGGCGAGGTCGCGCCACATGGTGTGGAAGCCGTCACCGGCGGCCGTGGCCGTACCCGGGCCGCCGTCCGGGCACGTGCTGGTACCTGTGCCGTCGTTCGCACCCGTACCCGTACTTGTGCCGCCGTCCGCGTCCGGACCCGTGCCGCCGGTCATGCGGACGCCTCGCGCATCGGGACGCGCACGCCGCGCTGCCCGGCGACGTCCTCGGCCCGCTCGTACCCGGCGTCCACGTGGCGGATGACGCCCATGCCGGGGTCGTTGGTGAGCACCCGGCGGATCTTCTCTGCGGCCAGCGCGGTGCCGTCGGCGACGGTGACCTGGCCGGCGTGGATGCTGCGGCCGATGCCGACGCCGCCGCCGTGGTGGATCGACACCCAGGAGGCGCCGGAGGCGACGTTGACCATGGCGTTGAGCAGCGGCCAGTCGGCGATGGCGTCGGAGCCGTCGCGCATCGCCTCGGTCTCCCGGTAGGGGGAGGCGACCGAGCCGCAGTCCAGGTGGTCGCGGCCGATGACGACCGGGGCCTTGAGGGTGCCGTCGGCGACCATCTCGTTGAAGCGCTCGCCCGCCTTGTCGCGCTCGCCGTAGCCGAGCCAGCAGATACGGGCGGGCAGGCCCTGGAAGTGGACCCGCTCGCCGGCCAGCCGGATCCAGCGGGCCAGCGACTCGTTCTCCGGGAAGAGGTCGAGGATCGCGCGGTCGGTGGCGTGGATGTCGGCGGGGTCGCCGGACAGGGCCGCCCAGCGGAAGGGGCCCTTGCCCTCGCAGAAGAGCGGGCGGATGTAGGCGGGGACGAAGCCGGGGAAGGCGAAGGCCCGCTCGTATCCGGCCAGTTCGGCCTCCCCCCGGATCGAGTTGCCGTAGTCGAAGACCTCGGCGCCCGCGTCCTGGAAGCCGACCATGGCCTCGACGTGCCGGGCCATCGAGGCGCGCGCCCGCTCGGTGAACTCGGCGGGCTTCTCGGCCGCGTAGTCGGCCATGTCGGCGAGGTCCACGCCGAGCGGCAGGTAGGCGAGGGGGTCGTGGGCGGAGGTCTGGTCGGTGACGACGTCGATCGGCGCGTTCATGGCGAGCAGTCGCGGCAGCACGTCGGCGGCGTTGCCGAGCAGGCCGATCGACAGCGGCCGGCGGGCGTCGCGGGCCTCGGTGGCGAGCCGCAGCGCGTGGTCGAGGTCGTCGGCGCGGACGTCGAGGTAGCGGTGGGCGATGCGCCGCTCGATGGCGCGCGGGTCGCAGTCGACGCAGAGGGCGACGCCGCCGTTCATGGTGACGGCGAGCGGCTGCGCGCCGCCCATGCCGCCGAGCCCGGCGGTGAGGGTGATCGTGCCGGCGAGGCTGCCGCCGAAGCGCTTGGCGGCGACCGCGGCGAAGGTCTCGTAGGTGCCCTGGAGGATGCCCTGGGTGCCGATGTAGATCCACGAACCGGCCGTCATCTGCCCGTACATGGTCAGGCCGAGGGCTTCGAGGCGGCGGAACTCCTCCCAGGTGGCCCAGTCGCCGACCAGGTTGGAGTTGGCGATGAGGACGCGCGGCGCCCACTCGTGGGTCTGCATGACGCCGACCGGGCGGCCGGACTGCACGAGCATCGTCTCGTCCTGCTTCAGGCCGCGCAGGGTGCGGACCATCGCGTCGAAGGACGCCCAGTCGCGGGCGGCCTTCCCGCTGCCGCCGTAGACCACCAGCCGGTCGGGGTGCTCGGCCACCTCCGGGTCGAGGTTGTTCTGCAGCATGCGCAGCGCGGCCTCCTGCTGCCAGCCCAGCGCGCTCATCTCCGTACCGCGCGGCGCGCGTACCGGCCTCGGTCCCGTCATCGGTGCGGCCTCCTCGTCACGACACTGCCTACGTCATCGAATATTCACATCCTCGGGGGCTGAATAGCTCTAGTCAACAAGTCGGCGGGGCAGTGGCGTCGGCGGGCACCTCAGTGGTGGGATGGCGCCCATGACGGACGAGGCGGGGCGCGCGGCGGAGCAGGCGGCACAGCGGCGGAGCGGGGCACTGCGGGCGGCGGTCGCGCGCGGGCTGGTGAGCGAGGAGCAGCCGGTGGTCGGGCTGCTGGACACCGTGGGCGTCCGGCGCTCGGCGACCGCCCTGCACGCGGCCTTCGCCACGCCCGGGGTGGCCGTGCAGCACACCTTCGCGGTCAAGGCGGCGTCCCTGGTGCCCGTCCTGGGCCTGCTGCGGGAGTACGGGCTCGGCGCGGAGGTGGCCAGCCCCGGCGAGCTCGCCCTCGCCCGGTCCGCGGGCATCCCGCCCGCGATGACGGTGCTGGACTCCCCCGCCAAGAGCACCGCCGAACTGCGCGAGGCGCTGGCCCTCGGCGTCGCCGTCAACGCCGACAACCCCGAGGAACTCGCCCGCATCGACGCCCTGCTGGCCGCCGCCCCGTCCGCCTCACCGCTGGGCCTGCGGGTCAACCCGCAGGTCGGCGGCGGCAGCATCGACGCGATGAGCACGGCGACCGCCACCTCCAAGTTCGGCGTGGCGCTGCGCGACCCGGGCGCCGAGGAGTGGGTGCTGCGCGCCTACGCCGAACGCCCCTGGCTGACCCGGCTGCACACCCACACCGGCTCCCAGGGCGTGCCGCTTCAGCTCATGGCCGCGGGCGTGCGGGCCGCCTACGACCTCGCCGAGCGCGTCAACGCCGCCGCCGGACGGCAGCAGGTCACGACCCTCGACATCGGCGGCGGGCTGCCCGTCGACTTCACCTCGGACGCGACCGACCCCACCTTCGGCGCCTACGCGGACCTGCTGCGCGCCGAGGTGCCCGGCCTCTTCGACGGGCGCTACGGCATCGTCACGGAGTTCGGCCGCTCGCTGCTGGCCAAGCACGGCACGGTGCTGGCCCGCGTCGAGTACGCCAAGTCCGCCGGGGGGCGGCCCATCGCCGTCACGCACGCGGGCGCCCAGGTCGCCACCCGGACCGTCTTCGCGCCGGAGGCGTGGCCGCTGCGCGTTCTCGCCCTCGACCCGCAGGGGCGGTCCAAGACCGGCGAACCCGTCGTCCAGGACGTCGCCGGGCCCTGCTGCTTCGCGGGCGACCTGGTCGCGCGCGGCCGCGCCCTGCCGCTGCTGGCCGCGGGCGACCACGTCGCCCTGCTGGACACCGGGGCCTACTACTTCTCGACCCACTTCGCCTACAACGCGCTGCCCCGCCCCGCCGTCTGGGCCTACACCGGCGAGCCCGGCGCCGAGCCCGTCTTCGCACCCGTGCGCGCCGCCCAGACCCTCGGCGAACTGCTCGCCGAGAGCGGCGCCGCCCTCCCGCCGCTCCAGCCCTGAGCCGCGCGGCGGTCCCGGCCCGGCGTCAGCGGCGCCGCCCGCCGCCGGGCACCGCGTCCCCCGCACCCGTGCCCGTCAGCTGGTAGGCGGCGGGGTCGCCGTCGGGGCGTATCCACAGCAGCGCCTCCCGGCTCCGCTCGATCCGGCCTATCCGCAGCGCCCGCGCGAAGAGCCCCGCGCCCGCCCCGGCCAGCAGCATCCCGCCCGCGCACGGCATTCCCGCCGACGAGCCCAGCGCGACCACGAAGGCGAGCGCCAGCCACCAGCGGCGGCGCCGCACCCAGGCCCGCGCGGTCACCTTGCGGTCCTGGAGGTAGACCGACTTCGCCGCCCGGCTCGCGGCCCGCGCCCGCGCCTGCGCCCGCCCGGCGCGTACGAAGAAGACCGCGAACGCGGCCACGACGAACAGCGCCGCCCCCGCCGTCACACCGATCCGCCGCCCGGTGGGGCTGAACGTCACGGCCGTGCCGGGCGCCGCCGCGACGACCCCCAGCCACCACAGCCACACCCCCGCGGTCCGCACCGTCACGGCCACCCGCGCCAATGTGTAGGCCCCGCGCACCACGTCGCACCTCCTCTTCCGCCGGCCGTTCCGCCACGCGTCGCCGTCCGCCGCGGCCGGCCCACGGCGTCGGATGCCAGGTGGACGGGAGGGTACTTCGGCATTCTCAGATTTTCGTTAAGACGAACCCCCGCCGCGCCCGGCCCGCACTCCCCCGCGGACCGCGCCCGCAGCCGACGCGCACGGCAGCCCCACCCGGGGCGGCCCGCCCGCGTCCGGGAAGCGCCACCCGCGGCCCCCGCACCCACGGCAACCGGCCCGGGGCAGGCCCGCAGCCAGGCCCGCGACGCGCCGGACACGCACCGGCCCCGCGCGCACCGCCAGGCCACCGCTCCGCCCGCCGCCGGGCGGCCGCGGCTCACTCCACGAACACCCCGCGCGCCGCGGCCCGCGCGTCGAACTCCTCCAGCCGCGCCTGCGCGTCCGGCAGCTCGTCGCACATGGCCTCCAGCAGCGCCCGGCCGAGCAGCATCGGCGCGCACGCCGTGTCGAAGGCCAGCCCCGTCCCGACCGCCGCGGGCAGCAGCAGGTCGCTGTGCGCGGCGACGGGCGCGAAGGCGCTGTCCGCCACCGTCACGACGGTCAGCCCCGCCCCGCGGGCGTACTCCAGCGCCTCGACGACCTCCCGCGGATGCCGCGGCAGCGCGAAGCACAGCAGCGCGCTCGCCCCCGCCCGCACCGCGGCGTCGATACGGTCGGCGAGCACCGTGCCGCCCTCGTCCAGCAGCCGCACGTCCGGGTGCACCTTGGCGGCGAAGTACGCGAAGCCCCCCGCCTGCGCACCGGCGGCGCGCAGCCCCAGCACCGGCAGCGGGACCGACGCGGCCAGCAGCGCCCCGGCACGGGCGACCGGCGCGGGGTCGGCCAGCAGCGCCGCGAGGTGCCGCAGGTTCTCGATCTCGGCGTGCACGGCCTGCTGGTACTCGTTGCCGCCCGCCGCCTCCTGCGCGGCGGAGGCGGCCGCGGGCACCTCCCGCAGATGGCGCCGCAGCGCGGGATAGCCGTCGAAGCCCAGGGCCACCGCGAAGCGGGTCACGGACGGCTGGCTGACGCCCGCGAGTTCGGCGACCTCGACGCTGGACAGGAAGGGCGCGTCCACCGCCCGGCGCACCAGGCAGTGCGCGATCCGCCGCTGGGTCGGCGTCAGCCGGTGCGCTTCGAAGAGCTTCAGCAGCCGTCCCGCGGCGCTCTCGCCGCCCGCCCCCGCCGGGCCGGCCGTGCCCGCGGGGCCGCCGTCACCCGGGGCCGTACCGCCGTTCATACGCTGCCGCTCATCTGCCGCGGCTCGTCACGTCACCACTGCCCATCCCCGACCCCCTTCTCAGGCCTCCTATTCACCGATCCCTGACTCTGCATGACCGTATGCATTCCGGCAAGGCCCGCGCCCGCCCCGCCGGTCCCCCCGGCCGCTCCCGCTCCGGCGCCCGTACCGCCGCCGGCTCGCCCCTCTCTCACCGTCCCCGCACGGCCCACCACCCCTCTCCGACACCCTGCTCCGACTCTCCGCAACCGACCGGTCACTGTCCGCTGTCTCAGCGTAACCGAAAGGGCCGGACAGGTGATCGACACCTGTCCGGCCCTGTGGAAAACCCGGCTACTGCCGGAAAACCCGCAGCTCAGCGCCTCCCGGGCGCGTCAAGCTCGGAGTCCCGGCGACCGCCGGGGCCACCCGGACCGTTCGGTCCGCCGAAGCCGCCGGAGCCGCCGTCGCCGTTCCCCGTGCCGCCGGAAGCGGACGCCCGGTCGGCGTGCCCCGGCCACCACGCGGCGTGGCCGATGAGCGCGGTGAGGCTCGGCGTGAAGAACATCGCCATCACGAAGGCCGCCATCACGATGCCGAAGGCGACCGTGAAGCCCATCTGGGTCAGGAACGAGTTGCCGGAGAGCATGAGCGTCGCGAAGGTCGCCGCGAGGATCACGCCCGCCGCGCCGACCGTCGGACCGGCGTGCTTGAGCGCCTCGGCCGCCGCCTCGCGCGGGTTGCGGCCCTCGCGGGCCTCCTCCCTGAGGCGGGCGATCATCAGGATGTTGTAGTCGGTGCCGATGGCGACGACGAACAGGTACATGATGATCGGCAGCATGAAGATCAGCCCGTCGCCCCGCCCGAACAGCAGCACCGTGGTGCCGAGGGTGGCGCCGAAGCCGAGGCCGACGGACGCGATCAGGTACCAGGGCGCGACCACGCTGCGCAGCAGCAGCCCCAGGATCACCATGATCAGGATGGCGGCGACCGGGAAGACCGTGCGGTAGTCGTGGTTCACGGCCGCGTTGATGTCCTTGAAGATCGACGACGTGCCGCCGACGAAGGCCTCGGTCCCGGGCGGCGCGTTGTCGTGGGCGACGCTGCGGATGCCGTCGACCGCGGAGATCGCCTTGTCGCTGGCCGCCTCGTACTTCAGCGTGACCGTGAAGTTCGCGGTGGTGCCCGGCTTGTTGAGGTCGTTCGCCTTGTCGAAGCTCACGGACGCGACGCCCTCGGCCTTGCTCAGCTTGTCGCTGTAGGCCGACAGGTCCGCGGGCAGCGGTTTGCCGTTGGTGCTGTTGAGGTAGACGTTGGTCGGCTCGGCGGCGCCCGCGGAGTAGGCCGAGGCCAGGGTGTCCTGGACGACCATCGACTCCTTGGACTTCGGGATCGAGCCGGACGCCAGGTCGTAGGACGCCTTGTAGCCGAAGGTGCCGAGCGTCAGCAGCAGCATCACCAGGCCGGACACCACCGCGACCAGGCCGGACTTGCGGCCGACGAGCCGTCCGATGGCGGCGAAGCGGGTGCCCGTGGGCTCCTGCTGCCACTTCTTGCCGGGCCAGAACAGCACCCGCACCGGGATCAGCGAGCACACCGCGGGGAAGAGCGTCAGACCGGCGAGCAGCGTGACCGCGACCAGGATCGCCAGCGCCGGGCCGAGCTGGGTGAGGAAGCCCAGCGTCGACAGCGCCAGGGCGCAGAAGGCGATGATCACCGCTCCGGCCGCGGAGGCGATCGCCTCGCCGACCCTGGTGACGCTGTTGATCATCGCCTGCTTGGGTTCGTCACCCGCCCGCAGCCGTTCCCGATAGCGGAACATCAGGAAGAGGAAGTAGTCGGTGCCGACACCGAGCACCACCACGATGAGCAGCGCCGAGATCGAGCTGTTGGCCTGCAGTCCGAAGACCTTGGTGGCGTCGGCGATCAGCGCGTTGGAGACGGTGAAGACGACGCCGATGAGCAGCACCAGCGGCATGATCGCGATCAGCGGCGACCGGAAGATGATCGACAGCGTCACGATGATGATCAGCAGGGAGCCGAACAGCGCGACCGCGTCCGAGGTCTTGCCGGCGTCCTGCTGGTCCAGGTTCTGCGCGGCCTGACCGCCCACCTGGACCTTGAGCGCGGTGCCCTTGGCCAGGTCGGTGGAATCCTTGCGCAGCTCCTTCGCGGCATCGGCCTGCTTGGGCTGGCCCGCCGACTTCTTGTCCATCTGGACGTAGGCGGTGGTGTACTTGCCGTCCTTGGACGAGGTGCCGTCGACGACCTTCTGGACCTGGTCGATCTTCTTGCCGCCCAGGTCCTTGGTGATGCGGGCGATGTCGGCCTGGTCGGTCTTGGTCAGCTTGCCGCCGTCCTCGCGCTGGTAGAGCACGATCGCGGCGGGGGTGAAGGCCTGGGGAAATGCCTTCTCCTGGAGGTCCATGGCCTTGATGGACTCATAGCTGCTCGGCAGGAAACTGCTCTCGTCGCTGTTGGACGGAAGGCTCGGGGCCGTCGCGATGATCGCGACCGCCGCGATGACCCACGCGACGATGGTCCATACGGGATGGCGGACGACTGTGCGTCCGATGCGGTGGAACATGCGGTGCTGCCTCCATGGCAGGACGTATCACCGCCACCCTTCGGAGCGGGACCGGGGTATCGGCGACCCGGACGGCCCAGGGGAGGCCGTCCGGTGGGACGGGCAACGTTGTCTGTGGGATGAGCTTACTTGCCGCCCGGCAAGTGGCAAGCGCGGGGTGCCCCCGGGCGCGGCCCGGGTCGTCCGGGCACGCCGGAAGGAGCGACCCCCTCCGCTCGATCCGCCCCCAACGTCTACCTGGTCAGACAGGGGGCAGCAACCGCTTTTGCGGCTTGCCCATCGCGTTGCGCGGCAGCTCGGCGAGGAAGCGCACCGTCCGCGGCCGCTTGTGCACCGACAGCCGCGCGGCCACGAAGTCGGTCAGCTCCGTGGCGCTCACGCCGTCCGCCACCACATAGGCCACGATCTGCTGCCCGAGGTCCGGGTGCGGGGCGCCGACGACGGCAGCCTCGCGTACCGCGGGATGGTCCAGCAGGGCGTTCTCCACCTCGCCCGCTCCGATCCGGTAGCCGCCGGACTTGATGAGGTCGGTCGAGGCGCGGCCGACGATGCGGTGCGTGCCGTCCTCGTCGACCGCGGCGATGTCACCGGTGCGGAACCAGCCGTCGTCGGTGAAGGCCGCCGCGCTCGCCTCGGGGCGGCCCAGGTAGCCGTCGAAGAGCGTGGGGCCCTGCACCTGGAGCTCGCCGATCCCGTCCTCGGTCTCGGCGATCCTGGTGCGGATCCCGGCGAGCGGGGTGCCGACCGCGCCCGGGACGCGCGCGCCGTCCGCCCGCGCGCTCACCGTGATGAGCGTCTCCGTCATGCCGTAGCGCTCCACCGGCTCGTGGCCGGTCAGCTCGCGCAGCGACCGGAAGACCGGCTCCGGCAGCGGGGCACTGCCCGACACCAGGAGCCGGGCGCCCGACAGCGCGCGGGCCGCCTCCTCGTCGCGCGCCACGCGGTGCCAGACGGTGGGCACCCCGAAGTAGAGGCTGCCGCCCGCCGCCGCGTATGCCGCGGGTGCGGGCCGCCCGGTGTGCACCAGGCGGCTTCCGGTGCGCAGCGCCCCGAGCACCCCCAGCACCAGCCCGTGCACATGGAAGAGCGGCAGACCGTGCACCAAGGTGTCGTCCGCGGTCCATTGCCACGCCTGCGCCAGGGCGTCGAGATCGGCGGCCACGGCGGCGCGGGAGACCAGCACGCCCTTGGGCGGCCCGGTCGTCCCCGAGGTGTAGAGCACCAGGGCCGCGTCGCGGTACGGCGACGGGTCGGACGCCGCCCTCGGCTCGGCGCCGGTGAAGTCGGCGCGTTCGGCGAAGTCGACCGGCACCACCTCGGCGCCGGAGTCGCGCAGGATGTGCTCGCTCTCGGCGGGGCCCGCGTCGGGGGCGAGCGGCACCACGGGCACCCCGGCGAGCAGTCCGCCGACGACCGCGGCGACGGTCTCCAGCGAGGCGGTGGCCCGCACGGCGAAGGCCGGGGCGCCCGCGACGCGCCGGGCGACCGCGCCCGCGGCGCCGAGCAGTTCCTCGTAGGAGCTGCCGCGCCCGTCGACGGTCAGCGCGTCCGCCCGGTCCGTACCGCCGTGCAGGGCGGTCAGCAGCGGTACGTCGGCCATGGCGGATCCTCCTGCGGGACGACTCGACCCCCGGTCGATCCGGGGGCTAACCCCAGTGTGGCCCACGGCACCGTCCGCCTACCGTGGGCGCATGGACACCCGCGACCCGGAACTGACCAAGGAACTCTCCGCCACCTTGCAGGCCCGCAAGGACCTCGGAGCGGAGTACGAATCCGCGCTCGTCGACTCCTTCATCGAGAAGGTGTCGGACAGCATCGACAGCCGCGTCGAGCAGCGGGTCCGCCGCGAGCTGGCGCAGCAGCAGACGTCGTTCGCCCGCGCCGACCGCCGCCCGATCGGCCCGCCGCAGACCGGCCCCGCCTTCGCCCGCTACGGGTTCGCGGGCTTCACCCTGATCCTGGCGATCCCGCTGTCCGCGATCGCCGCGACGCAGGCCGGTACGGCGGGCCTGTTCATCAGCTGGGCGGGCATCGTGGGCGTGAACGTGGCGCAGGGCCTGGCCAGCGCGTGGACGCGGACGAAGCCCTCGCAGGACGACTAGCGGACGGGCGGGGCCGCGAGAAGGCGGGAGCCGGGACCGCGAAGAGGTAGTCGCGGGGACCGCCGCACCCCCGGAGCGAGCCGGAGGGCGGGACGACGGCGGTCCCCGCGAGGGACGCGGGCCGGGTCAGGACCGGGCTGTACGCGTCCGGGTCACCATGGAGTCCGGGAGCCGCTCCGGAAGTCCTTGGCGCCGTCTGGTGCCGTCCGGGTGGGCTGGCCGCCCGCCCTTCCGACATCCACCAATGTGCCGGACGCTTGTTAAGCGCGTGCTGCGCGGACGTGTCGCGGATGTACCAGTTCCGCGAATCCGCGCCCCCGCCGCCCCGGGCCGCGCAGGGTCAGGCGGTGCCGCGCAGGGCGAGGAAGGCCAGCAGGTCCTGGCGGCTGACCACGCCTGTCGGCTTGCCCTCGACCAGCACGATCGCGGCGTCGGCCGCCTCCAGCACGGTCATCAGGTCGCCGACCGGCTCGCCGGAGCCGACCTGCGGCAGCGGCCGGCACATGTGCTTGTCCAGCGGGTCGTCCAGACTCGCGGCCTTGGTGAACAGCGCGTGCAGCAGGTCGCGCTCCACGACCGAGCCGACCACCTCCGCCGCCATCACGTCCGGGTGGCCGGCGCCCGGCTTGACCACCGGCATCTGCGACACGCCGTACTCGCGCAACACCTCGATGGCCTGGCCGACGGTCTCGTCCGGGTGCATGTGCACCAGTTGCGGCAGGTCGCCGTCCTTGTGCGCCAGGACGTCGGCGACGCGCGGCTCGCCCTCGCCCTCGTCGAGGAAGCCGTGCGAGCTCATCCACTCGTCGCTGAAGATCTTCGACAGGTAGCCGCGCCCGCTGTCCGGCAGCAGGACCACCACGACATCGTCGGGGCCGAGCCGCTCGGCGACCTTCAGGGCCGCCACGACCGCCATCCCGCACGAGCCGCCGACCAGCAGGCCCTCCTCGCGGGCCAGCCGCCGGGTCATCTGGAAGGAGTCCTTGTCGGAGACGGCCACGATCTCGTCGGCCACCCCGCGGTCGTAGGCCTCGGGCCAGAAGTCCTCGCCGACGCCCTCCACCAGGTACGGCCGCCCGGAGCCGCCGCTGTAGACCGAGCCCTCCGGATCGGCGCCGACCACCTGCACGCGGCCGTCGCTGACCTCCTTGAGGTAGCGGCCGGTGCCGCTGATGGTGCCGCCGGTGCCGACGCCCGCCACGAAGTGCGTGATCCGGCCGTCGGTCTGCTGCCACAGCTCGGGCCCGGTGGATTCGTAGTGCGACAGCGGGTTGTTGGGGTTGCTGTACTGGTCGGGCTTCCAGGCGTTCGGGGTCTCGCGCACCAGGCGGTCGGACACGTTGTAGTACGAGTCCGGGTGCTCGGGATCGACGGCCGTGGGGCACACGACGACCTCGGCGCCGTACGCCCGCAGGACGTTGATCTTGTCGGTGGACACCTTGTCCGGGCAGACGAAGATGCAGCGGTAGCCCTTGCGCTGCGCGACCATCGCCAGGCCCACACCGGTGTTGCCGGAGGTCGGCTCCACGATGGTGCCGCCGGGCTTCAGGTCGCCGCTGCGCTCGGCCGCCTCGATCATGCGCAGGGCGATGCGGTCCTTGACCGAACCGCCGGGGTTGAAGTACTCGACCTTCGCCAGGACGGTGGCCCTGACGCCTTCGGTCACGCTGCCGAGCCTCACCAGCGGGGTGTTGCCGACGAGGCTGATCATCGAGTCGTGAAACTGCACCGTAGTGTCTCCGGGTTCTCCGTCGTGGTGGAGGCCAGCCTAGGGGGCGGGACGCACCCGGCCGGAGGCGAAACGGCGAAAGGGCCGGAACGGCACAGTGGCGGAAAGGACGCTGCGGCGCACCGTGCAGGCGGGGGCGCCGCCGACGTTGCCTGAGGTGTCCCGCGGGGCAACACGTGAATGTACCGGCGAGTGGACGGGTGGTGAGCGGACTCGATGTCGAGGGCGAGGGTGGCGCGGCGGATCGCGGGCGCGGCAGCGGTCGGCGGGGGCGGGATCAGCCTGCTGGGCGGGGCGGCGGTCGGACTGGTGCTGGCGGAGGTCAGACTGGCCAGACGGGTGGTCGGCGGCTCGGGGGACGTGCCGCCGCGGGCCGACGGCAGATACGGGTCGGCGTTCGCGCGCCCCGGCGCCGAGCCGCCGCTGCGGCTGGTCTTCCTGGGCGACTCCACGGCCGCGGGCCAGGGCGTGCACCGGGCCGGCCAGACCCCGGGCGCGCTGCTCGCCTCGGGCCTGGCGGCGGTCGCGGAGCGGCCGGTGCGGCTGCTCACCGTCGCCCAGCCGGGTGCGCAGTCCGACGACCTGCCGCGCCAGGTGGAGCTGGTGCTCGAAGCCGGCGCCGCCCCGCCGGACGTCGCGGTGATCATGATCGGCGCCAACGACGTCACCCACCGCATGCCGCCCGCGACCTCGGTGCGGCTGCTGGCCGACGCGGTACGGGAGCTGCGCGCGGCCGGCGTCGGGGTCGTCGTCGGCACCTGCCCGGATCTGGGCTCGGTCGAACCCGTCTACCAGCCGCTGCGCTGGCTGGCGCGCCGGATGAGCCGCCAGCTGGCCGCGGCGCAGACCATCGCCGTGGTGGAGGCGGGCGGGCGTACGGTCTCGCTCGGCGACCTGCTGGGGCCGGAGTTCGAGGCTCGGCCGCGCGAGTTGTTCGGCCCGGACAACTACCACCCTTCCGCCGAGGGCTACGCGACCGCCGCGATGGCGGTGCTGCCGACGCTGTGCGCGGTGCTGGGGCTGTGGCCGCAGGCCGACGAGCGGCCGGACGCGCGGCGCGGCGAGGGCTTCCTGCCGGTGGCCCAGGCGGCGGCCGAGGCGGCCGGTGCGGGCGGTACGGAGGTCACGGCGGCGCGGGGTACGGGCGCGGGTCCGCGCGGGCGCTGGGCGCTCGTCAAGCGGCGCCGGCGGCGGCCGCTGGAGCAGGAGCGGGAGGACGTGCCCGCGGCGGGCGGCGGGGGCACCGACGCCGGGGACGCCGAGGACGCGGCGAACCGGTCGGCGTAACCGCGGGGCCCGCGGGGTAGGGGTGGGACGTCGGCGGGTAAGCAAGCGCTCAGAAAGTAGCCCGCATCACAGCGCCCGGCGGATGACGCATCGCGCTACGCACGGGTAACTTTCCAGTCGGCCCCCGCGTCCGGGACGGCGCACCGGCCGCGGCGGGTACGGGACCGCGCCGGCCGTCCCGTACGCCCGGACCGGACCCGGCCCGCCGGGACCGGGCCCAGCCCGGAAGCAGTCCGTCAGTCCGTACCTGTCCACAGCCGCAGCCCGCCGAGGAGTGCCGCGATGCCCGAAGCCGTCATCGTCTCCACCGCCCGTTCGCCCATCGGGCGCGCCTTCAAGGGATCGCTCAAGGAGCTGCGCCCGGACGACCTGGCCGCGACCGTCATCCGGACCGCGCTCGACAAGATCCCGCAGCTCGACCCGCACGACATCGACGACCTGATGCTCGGCTGCGGCCTGCCCGGCGGCGAGCAGGGCTTCAACCTGGCCCGCATCGTCGCGGTGCAGATGGGCATGGACCACCTGCCGGGCTGCACCGTCACCCGCTACTGCTCCTCGTCGCTGCAGACCACCAGGATGGCGCTGCACGCCATCAGGGCGGGCGAGGGAGACGTGTTCGTCTCGGCGGGCGTGGAGATGGTCTCGCGCTTCGCCAAGGGCAACTCCGACTCGCTGCCCGACACCATGAACCCGCTGTTCGACGAGGCGATCGCGCGCACCGCCGAGCGCGCCGGACAGAGCGGCGCCGACTGGCACGACCCGCGCGAGGACGGCCTGCTGCCCGACGCGTACATCGCGATGGGCCAGACCGCGGAGAACCTGGCGGCGCTCAAGGGCATCACGCGGCGCGAGCAGGACGAGTTCGGCGTCCGCTCGCAGAACCTGGCGGAGCAGGCGCTGAAGAACGGCTTCTGGGAGCGCGAGATCACCCCCGTGACGCTCCCCGACGGCACCGTGGTGGCCACGGACGACGGTCCGCGGGCGGGGGTGACCATGGAGGGCGTCGCGGGCCTGGGGCCCGTCTTCCGGCCCGACGGCACCGTGACCGCGGGCAACTGCTGCCCGCTCAACGACGGCGCGGCCGCACTGGTGGTCATGTCCGACACCAAGGCGCGCGAGCTGGGGATCACCCCGCTGGCCCGGGTCGTCTCCACCGGCGTCTCGGCGCTCTCCCCCGAGATCATGGGCTACGGCCCGGTCGCGGCCTCGCAGCAGGCGCTGCGGCGGGCCGGGATGAGCATCGGCGACATCGACCTGGTCGAGATCAACGAGGCCTTCGCCGCCCAGGTCATCCCCTCCTACCGAGAC
This sequence comes from Streptomyces sp. NPDC004031, assembly GCF_053604375.1. Taxonomy (NCBI): domain Bacteria; kingdom Bacillati; phylum Actinomycetota; class Actinomycetes; order Kitasatosporales; family Streptomycetaceae; genus Streptomyces; species Streptomyces sp. NPDC004031. The sequence continues at coordinate 66,339 of NZ_JBSGHL010000006.1, forward strand.
CTGGGCATCGACCTGGACCGGCTCAACGTCAATGGCGGCGCCATCGCGGTGGGCCACCCCTTCGGCATGACCGGCGCCCGCATCACCGGCACGCTCGTCAACAGCCTCCAGTTCCACGACAAGCAGTTCGGCCTGGAGACCATGTGCGTGGGCGGCGGACAGGGCATGGCCATGGTGATCGAGCGGCTTTCGTGACACTCCGCCACCGTCCGACTCCGTAGCGCCGAGTTGTGACGTATGTCGCAGGCACCTCGCCCCCGGGATGTAATTTGTCCCGGGGGCGTCGCGTTTACCCAGGTCAGACCGCCCCCGTCAAACCCGGACAGATCCCAGGAATCGCCCAAGTCATGACTTTCCGCACTGCAAGGGCCAGGGGTTTACCGGCACAGTGATGTGAGGGGAAAGTTTCGTCCACCGGACAAGTGGGCAATTGCTCGGGTCGCGTCAGTCGGGAGAACGTCAGTGAGTGCCAACTTCACCGTCCTGCTGGTCGCCGCGGGTCTCGCCGTGGCGGCGGGTTCCGCCGCTCTGGTCTCCGCCCGCGGCATGCGGCGCGAACTGGCCGCCCTGCGCCAGGACCTGGCCGGACTCGGCGTACCCGGGCAGCGCGACGCCGAGGGCATCAGGGCGGCCGTCGCGGGCGCCCTCGCCGACGAGCGCGAGCGCGAACTGGCCGAGGCCCGCGCCTTCTGGGCCGAGCAGGAGGCCCGCGAGAGCGCGGGCGAGGCACCGCTCTTCCGCGGGCTGTACGGCAGCGCCGCGGACGGCCCGCTGCCCGGCTGCGACTACGAGGTGCCGCCGGTGCTGCCCTACCTGCCGCGGCAGGCCGACTTCGCGGGCCTGGACGCCGCCGAGGGCGCCTTCGACGGCGTCCGCGACACCGAGGGCGCGGGCGACCCCGGCGACGCCGTCCTGCCCGCACCGGGCGCGATCCCGCACCCCTCCGGCCCCGACTTCGCGCCCTCGCCGGTCGTCGCCTCGCCGGACCAGACCGCCGACCGGCTCGCCGACCTCGCGGACGGCCGCATCCCGCTCTCCGACGTCCGACCGGGCCCGCTGGGCACCCTGGACGTCTACGTCTTCGCGGACGGCACCACGCTGTGCATGACGCCGGGCCACCGGGAGACCGCGCTGCGGCTGTCGGAGGCGCTGGACCGCGGCGACGTGCCCGTACTGCGCGGCGGCTCGGCCATAGCCGGGGCCTACGCGCTGACCTTCGCCTTCGGCGAGGAGAGCGTCTACGTGCTGGCCGACCGCGTCGTCGCCTCGCTCTGAGATCTGAGATCCGAGCCCCGCGGGCCGGGTTCTGCACCGGCCGCACCCGTACCGCGTCGCACCGCTCGCACCGCGTCGCACCGTACGAAGGCCGGTCAGCCGACCTCCCGCGCCGCCTTCGCGACCTTCCCGCGCGCCTCGGCCAGCAGCGCGCCGTGCCCGGGGGACGCCGCCACCGCGAGCAACTCCCGCCCGGCGAGGGAGAGCTGGTCGCCGACCACGAACACGCCCTCGTCCGGCATCACGTACGGTTCGCGCCCGGGGAATTCCAGCAGCTGGGCCTCCCGGTCCAGCCACCGCGCCAGCTCCAGTCCGGCCGCCGCGGCGCCCGCCTGGAGCCGCCGCTGGGGCAGCGCGCGCAGCCGCCCCGCGAGGCGTTCCACCGCTGCGCCCAGTTCGTCCGGTCGTGTCTGCTCGGGCATGACCCGACAGTACCGGGGTAAGGAAGACGGCCTCGCACCCATGTCCGTCCCCGGCGGTTCGCCGCGCGATGGTTGCCAACGAACGACCGCTGGGGCACGGTGGGGTGACCGGACCACATACCGGAGGCGCCGATGTCCCAAACGCACTTCTCCGCGGAAACCCACCGGAATCTGATCGACCGTATCCCGCACTGCACCGGCCGCGAGGTCAGCGAGTGGCTGTCCGCCCTCGACGAAGGACCCGCGCTCTTCCGCTTCGACGAGAAGGTCAGCTGGCTGCGCAGCGAGCACGACCTCTCCTACGGCCACGCCAAGGCCCTCGTCCACGAGTACGACCTGCGACGGGCCGCCCGCAACCTGCGCTGAACGGTCACCGCCGACACTCCCACACGCCTGCGGGCTGCCGGGAAGCGGTACTTCCCGGCAGCCCGCCGCGTGCGCCCGTACCCCCCGGACACGGCCCGCGGGGCGTCAGTCGCGCAGGATCGCGATCAGCCGCAGCAGCTCCAGATAGATCCACACCAGCGACAGCGTCAGACCGAACGCCGCAAGCCAGGACTCCTCGCGCGGGGCACCGCCCCGCACACCGTCCTCGATCTGCTTGAAGTCCAGCGACAGGAAGAAAGCGCCCAGCGCCACACCGAGCAGGCAGAAGACGATGCCGAGCGGGCCGGTGCGCAGGCCCAGCGTGTCCGAGCCGCCGAAGGCCGCGAAGAGCAGGTTCACCACCATCGCGAGCACGAAGCCGATCGCGACCGCCATGCCGATGCGCTGGTAGCGCGCGGTGACCCGAACGATCCGCGCCCGGTAGGCGACGAGCATCCCGGCGAAGACGGCCATGGTGCCCAGCACCGCCTGCACCGGCGCACCCTGCCACGCCTGGTTGTACTCCCGGCTCAGCACACCGAGGAAAACGCCCTCGAAGGCGGCGTAACCGAGGATCAGCGCGGGTACGGGCCGCCGCTTGAACGCCTGCACCATGGCCAGCACGAACGCGATCAGCGCGGCGCCCACCGCCAGGCCGACCCGGTCCGGCAGCGCGACCCATCCCAGGACGGCGCCGACCACGACCGTGCCGAGCGTGATGCCGGTACGCGTCACGACGTCGTCGATCGTCATCCGCCCGGTCTGCGCCGGGCCCGCGGCGGGCGCCGCGTACATCTCCTCCAGCCGCTCGGCGCTCGCCGGCCCCGGCTGGTCGTACGGATTGCGCGGCGCCCCCGCGTACGGGTTGCCCTGCGCGCCGCCGTAGGGGTTGCCGCCGCCGTACGGGCCGCCGCCCCGGGCACCGGCCGACTCGAAGCCGGCGTAGTCGTTCCCGCGGGTGAAACCCCGCCGGGAGAAGACCGGGTTGCTGCTCCTCATCTCACTCCTCCAAGGCCGCGTCCGCGGCTCTGCGTCAAGAGTAATGGCTTGGCAAAAAAGCAGCCTTCCCGCAGATCGGCGACTCGAACACATCCGCCGCACGGGCCGCGGACCGTCCCGGTGGGTATACCCGGTGGACGCCCGGCCCCCGGCGCGGTATCACTGAAGAGTGCAGACGAACACGCGTTCGAAACCCAGGGAGCAGGCCATGGCACGCCCCGACCACACCCGAGCCCTGCACGCGGCCCTGCTCGCCGCCGCCCGCGGCCTGCCCGTCTTCCCGCTCTCGCGCAGCAAGCTGCCCGCCGTCCGCTCCCCGCACCGCGACGAGCCGCGTACGGCGGCGCTGTGCCGCGGCGCCTGCGGCCGGCCGGGCCACGGGGTGCACGACGCGACCACCGACCCGGCCGGGATACGCGCGCTGTTCGCCGTGGCGCCGTGGGCGACCGGCTACGGCGTCGCGTGCGGCCGCGCCCCGCACCACCTCGTCGGCGTCGACCTGGACGTCAAGCACGGCGCGGACGGCGTCGCGGCGCTGCGCGCGCTCGCCGCACGGCACGGCTTCACCGTGCCCGAAACCCTGACGGTGCTGACCCCCTCGGGCGGCCGCCACCTGTGGCTCACCGCGCCCGGCCCCGTCCCCAACTCGGCGGGGCGGCTGGCCCGCGGCATCGACATACGCGGCGAGGGCGGGTACGTCGTCGGCCCGGGATCGCGCACCCTGGCGGGCCGCTACCTGCCCGACCCCGGCTCGGCGGGCGCCGTCCTCGCCCCCGCCCCCGCGGCGCTGCTGCGGCTGGCCGCCCCGCCCGCGAGCCCGCCGGAGCAGCGGCCCCGGCACGCGGCATGGCCGCGGCATCCCGCCGAGAAGCGGGCCGCGGCCCTGGTGCGCTTCGTGCTCGACTCGCAGGAGGGCGAGCGCAACGGCCGGCTCTTCTGGGCCGCCTGCCGCGCCTACGACGCCGGGGTCGGCGACACCCTCGCACCCGCACTGGTGACGGCCGCCGTGCACACCGGCCTCAGCGAGCGGGAGGCCGCCGCCACCGTGGCGTCGGCGGGCCGGCTGCGCACCGCCCCGCATCCGTGACGCGGGGCGGTGCCCGGGGTCCGGACGGGGCCCGCACGGGCCCGCACGGAACCCGGGCGGGGCCGCGTCAGGCCAGGACGCGCTGGTGGATCGCGGTGACGGCGCTGCGGGCCGAGCTGAAGGCCCCGTGCTGCCAGGCGTCCATGTAGCTGAGCCAGTCGCCCGCGAAGTGCACACGGCCGGCCGGTTGGGTCAGCGGCTTGTAGCGGGCGTGGTCGGGGCCGCCGGGGGTGCTGTGCCAGGCGGCCTCCTGGTAGGGGAACTGCCGCCAGTGGTGCGAGAAGGACGTGGCCAGCTCGCTGCGGTACTTCTCGCCGTAGATCTTCACACCGGCCGCGACCGCGCGCGCCTCGCGCTCCTTGGGGGTGAGGGGGGCGTAGGAGTCGGCGTTGGCCCCGGTGTTGTAGTAGCCGATGATCACACCGCGCTCGCCGTGGAAGCCGTAGGACGGGTGCCAGATGTGGGTGACGTCCAGGTCGGTCTCGGTGATGCCGCCGTAGATCCGGTGGTCGGTCTCCCACCAGCGCGAGCGGTACTCCAGGCCGATCTTGCCCGCCGAGGACGGGGTGATCGCCTCCAGGGCGCTCTGCACCCCGCCGCCGAGGTTGTGCGGCACCTTGGCGAGGATGTTCGGCGGCATGGCGGCGACGCAGTAGTCCGCCTCGATGGCCCGGCTCCGCCCGCCCTGGGTGTAGGTCACGCGGACGCCGTCGCCCTTGTCCGTCACCTGTGTGACGGCGCAGCCGGTGCGGATCTTCTGGTTGCCGATCGCCCCCGCCAGCGCGTGCGGTATGCGGTCCATACCGCCGACCGGCTGGAACATCAGCATGGCCTGGTCGAATTCGAATTCGAAGGCGAAGTAGCGGCCCACCCCGGTGGCGAAGATCTCCGAGGCGGTGGGCACATCGCCCGCCACGACACCGGGGGTCCCGGCGGCGCCGGGCCACACGGTGTAACCGCGGCGCGAACTGCCGGTGTATTGCAGGCTGTTTCCGAGGTCGCCGTAGTCCTTGAGGAATTCCGTCAGCCGCTCGCGGTCGTCTGCGGTGAGCGCCGCGTCGAGGGCGCCCTGGTCGGAGGCCTTGGCGAGCAGTTCCGTGACATAGCCGAAGACGTCCGCCTTGGCCGCGCGGTAGCGCATGGGCGAGGTCATGCCGGCCGACTCGTTGTACAGGTAGGTGTCGGCGTTGACGTTGGTGAAGACCTCGATCGGGACGCCGAGTTCGCGGCAGTAGTCGAGGGTGATCATCCACTGGGCGATGCGGGCGGGCCCGGCGTTCATGTACTGGCCGTCGGAGAAGCGGGCGGTCTGCCGGTGGCCGTAGAGGTCTGTGGTGGTGTCGCCGCCGCGCACGGTGAAATTGCGGCCGCCGGGGCGGTCGCGGGCCTCCAGGACCGTGCACCGGTAGCCCGCCTTGCCGAGCTCGTAGGCGGTGGTGAGGCCGGCTATGCCGCCGCCGAGCACGACCACCGAGGCCGCGGATCTGCCGGTGAGGGTGAAGTCCCCGGTGCGCGGCGGCCGGTAGGCCGCCTCGCGGGCGGCCGCGGCCTGTGCGGTGGGCGTGAGGCCGAGCGCCCCCATGGTGGCGAGCATCGCGCCGGCGCCGCCCGTCGCGCCGACGGCACGCAGAAACGCACGTCGATTGAGCTGGGTCATCTGCCATGTCCCCTTTCGCTGCTGGCGCAGCGGACTTTGGCAAGCGCGGGTTACGCATGATCGCGTCGCGCGTGTCGCGGGGGTAAGGGGAAGCTCCGCTCCATATGCTCAAGGGCAGTTCAGCACGGGTTCAGCAGTGCGTGCCGCCCCGGCGGTATGCGACGGCGCGGCAGTATGCGCCGGGTTCGGCAATAGGTGCGTGACGCGCACGATGCACGGAAAGGCCGGACAAGACGGCATACGCGGCCGGGCACGGTGGCATATGCCCCGCCGGAACCCCATATTCCGGCCGGCTCGCAGGCCTGCCACCCGAAGGGTGAAGTGCCCGGAGCCGGACTTGAACCGGCACGCCCACATGGGGCAGCGAGGTTTAAGCTCGCCGTGTCTGCGTTCCACCATCCGGGCCGGCGGGGCGCAGAGAAAAGCGTATCGGGGTCGGCGGATCCCAACAGGGCGCCTAACTAGTCATGTTGTCTGATTTTAGAGGCTACTGACGGTGCTTCATTGGCTCCGGCCCGACACATCGCCAGGACAGCGCGGCACTTGCGGGACCATGGTTGCCCCGCACAAGTGACGCGAAATCGCCCTTGGCGCGCACTTGGCGTCGTTACGAGAGCCAATTCGCGCGGGTGCGCGGCATTTCCGAGTCGCCGTCCTCGCCGGTGCGTACCGCGAGCACCTGGTTGACACCGATCCGGTTGCGCTCGAACGACACCGCGGACGCCGCCATGTACAGCTGCCACACCCTGGCCCGCCCCGGCGTGACCAGGCGCACCGCCTGCCGCCAGTTCGCCTCCAGATTCGTCACCCAGGCCCGCAGGGTGCGCCCGTAGTGCTCGCGCAGCGCCTCCACGTCCCGCACCTCGAAGCCGGCCTCCTCCAGCCGGGAGACGGTCGCCCCGACCGGCGCCAGCTCCCCGTCCGGGAAGACGTAGCGGTCGATGAACTCGTCCACGTGGTAGGCCGTCTCGTCGCGCAGCGGACGGCGGGCGATCTGGTGGTTGAGCAGCCGGCCCCCCGGACGCAGCAGCCCGTGCAGGATGCGCGCGTACTCCAGGTAGCGCTCGCTGCCCACGTGCTCGGCCATGCCGATCGAGGAGATCGCGTCGAAGGGCCCGTCGGCGACCTCCCGGTAGTCCTGCACCCGGATCTCGATCAGGTCGTCGAGCCCCGCCTCGGCGATCCGCTTGCGGGCGAAGTCCGCCTGCTCGACCGAGAGCGTGATGCCCGTGGCCCGTACCCCGTAGTGCGCGGCGGCGTGCATCACCATCGAGCCCCAGCCGCAGCCGACGTCCAGCAGCCGCTGACCCTCGCGCAGGCCCAGCTTGCGGCAGACCAGGTCGAGCTTGGCGGACTGGGCCTGCTCCAGCGTGGTGTCCGCCTCCGGCCACAGCGCGCACGAGTAGACCATGCTCGGGCCCAGGACCAGGGCGTAGAAGTCGTTGCCGACGTCGTAGTGGTGCGAGACGGCCGCGCGGTCGCGGCGCTTGGTGTGCGCCGGGCCCGAGCGCGGGCGCACCTCCTCGGGCGGCGGTGCGGGCGGCAGCCCCGGCCCGGCGAGCGCCAGGGCGCGGCGGGCCAGCCGGTAGGTGTCCGGGTCGCGCAGTGCGGCCGGCAGGCGGCGGGCCGCGGACGGGGCTCCCGCGGGCGGCGGCACGGGCTCGGGGCGTTCCCAGAGCAGGCCGGAGAGGCGGTCGAGGGCGTCGTGCAGGTCGCCGTCGACGGTCAGCTCGCCGGTCACCCAGGCGCGGACCAGGCCGAGTTCGCCGGGCCGCCAGAGCACGCGGCGCAGGGCACGGCGGTGGCGGAAGACGAGAACGGGGGTGCCGGGCGGCCCGGCCTCGCTGCCGTCCCAGGCCCGTACGCGCAGCGGGAACGGCCGGGAGAGGGCGTGTTCGGCGAAGTCGACGATTCTCGGAGCCGCGTCAGCCATGCATCTGAGCGTACGACCGCGGCGACCAAAAATCGCCGTTCGGCCGCAAATCTATGTTGCGGATACACGCACTTCGCCCGGACGGCGGTTGCCGCAGGCCGGGGAGGGGCTCCGGGCCCGCCGGGCCGCCCGTCCGGCCGCCCGCCGCACACGGGACGCGCACGGGACGCGGAAACGCCGCGAGGGCGCCCGCACCACGGATGGCGGGCGCCCTCACGGCGTCTGCTGTGCCCGGCGGCGTCCGTTCCCGGCGCCGACGAGGGGGTGTCAGGCCGCGCCGGCCTTCTCGGCGGCGGCAGCGGCGGCCTTCGGCTGCTCCGGCACGGCGGCGGGCGCCGGGGCCGGACGGGCGGCCTCGTAGAACTCCTCGCGGGGGTTCTCGATGGCGCCGAGCGAGACGACCTCGCGCTTGAGGAACATCCCCAGCGTCCAGTCGGCGAAGACACGGATCTTGCGGTTCCAGGTCGGCACCGCCATGCCGTGGTAGCCACGGTGCATGTACCAGGCGAGACGGCCCTTGACCTTGATCTTCGCCTTGCCGAACACGATCATCGCGACGCCCTTGTGCAGCCCGAGACCCGCGACCGCGCCCTTGTTGGCGTGCTTGTAGTCCTGCTGCGGGAAACCGCGCATGCCGGACACCACGTTGTCGCCGAGCACCTTGGCCTGGCGCAGCGCGTGCTGCGCGTTCGGCGGGCACCAGGCGCCCTCGCCGGCGGCGAGGTCCGGGATCTGGGCGTTGTCGCCCGCGGCCCAGATGTAGTCGGTGCCGCGCACCTGGAGCGTCGGGGCGGTGTCCACGTGGCCGCGCGGACCGAGCGGCAGGCCGAACTTCGCCAGCGCCGGGTTCGGCTTCACACCGGCCGTCCACACGATGGTGGACGCGTCGACCTCCAGGCCGTTGGCGAGCACCACGTGCTTGTCGACGCAGGACTTCATCGACGTGCTGAGGTAGACCTCGATACCGCGCTCCTGGAGGTGCTCCAGGCCCCACTTGCCGAGCTGCGGGCCGACCTCGGGGAGGATCTTGTCCGCGGCGTCGACGAGGATGAAGCGCATGTCCTCGCGCTTGACGTTCGAGTAGTACTTGGCGGCGTCGCGCGCCATGTCCTCGACCTCGCCGATGGTCTCCGCACCCGCGAAGCCGCCGCCGACGAAGACGAAGGTGAGCGCCTTGCGGCGGATCTCCTCGTCCGTGGTGGAGTCGGCCTTGTCGAGCTGCTCCAGCACGTGGTTGCGCAGCCCGATCGCCTCCTCGACACCCTTCATGCCGATGCCGTTCTCGGCCAGGCCCGGGATCGGGAAGGTCCGGGAGACCGCGCCGAGCGCCATCACCAGGTAGTCGAAGGGCAGCTCGTAGGACTCGCCGACGAGCGGCTCGACCGAGGCGACCTTGCGGTCCTGGTCGATGTCGACGACCCGCCCGGTCAGCACCTCGGCCCCGGGCAGCACGCGCCGCAGCGGGACGACGACGTGACGCGGGGAGATGCTGCCTGCTGCCGTCTCGGGAAGGAAGGGCTGGTACGTCATGTACGAGCGCGGGTCGACGACCGTGACGGTCGCCTCGCCGTACCGCATCTTCTTCAGGATGCGGCGCGCCGCGTACAGGCCGACATAACCGCCGCCTACTACGAGGATCCGTGGACGCTCCGTGGTGCTCATGCATCGAGTATCCAGCACACAGCGGGGGCTACCTCGTGAGCCCCTTCACAAGGACCTGGACACCCTGTGCTACCCTGCGCGGTTTCGCGACCAGGTGCGACACACCCGCCGGCCCGCGCTCCGGCCGCCGCTCCCGGACCACGGGCGCTGATCAGCACCGATCGCGCGGCGTTCACCCCGTGACCCGGCGGTTGTCACACCGCTGAAACACGCCGCCACCAACGATTCCCGGGATTGCGGACGCCCACACCTTGGAAAATCGGGCCACGGGGCGGGAACTTCATGTGAAGAGTTTCACAAAGGTTTTCCGGCGCCCTGTCCCGCGACGCTGAAAGCGATGCCGTCCAGGATGTCGTGCTCGCTCACCACGACCTCTTCCGCACCCGTCCGCTCCATGATCCGCAGCAGCACCAGCGCCCCCGCGGCGATCACGTCGACCCGGCCCTCATGGATGACCGCGAGGGCGGCGCGCTCGGCGTGCGTGGACCCCAGCAGCCGCTCGGTGACCGCCCTGACCTGCGCGAGGGTGATCCGCGAGTGGTGGATCGCCGCCGAGTCGTAGACCGGCAGCTCCAGCGCGAGCGCCGCGACCGTGGTGACCGACCCGGCCAGGCCGACGAGCGTACGGGCGCGCTCCAGCGGCACCGTGCGGGACGCCTCGTCCAGCCCCGCGTCGATGTCGGCGGTCATCGCCGCGACGATCTCCGCGGACGGCGGGTCCACCGGCCGTCCGTCGCGCACGACGTGACGCTCCGTCATCCGTACGCAGCCCACGTCCACCGAGCGGGCGGCCTCCACGTGCTCGGCGCCGAGCACGAATTCGGTCGAGCCGCCACCGACGTCCACCACCAGATACGGCGTCAGCAACTCGTGCCCGCCGGTCAGTTCCGCGGTGGCGCCGGTGAAGGACAGCGCCGCCTCCTGATCGCCCGTCACGACCTCGGGATCGACGCCGAGCAGCTCGCGCACACCGCGCACGAAGTCGTCGCGGTTCTCCGCGTCGCGCGAGGCGGAGGTGGCCACGAAGCGGATCCGCTCGGGGGGCACACCGTGCTCGCGGATCACACCGGCGTACTCGCGGCAGGCCGCGAAGGTGCGCTCCAGCGCCTCGGGCGCGAGCCGCCCGGTGCGGTCGACGCCCTGGCCGAGGCGGACGATGCGCATCCGCCGGTCCAGGTCGTGCAGCGTCCCGGTGGCCGGGTCGACGTCCGCGACCAGCAGCCGGATCGAGTTGGTGCCGCAGTCGACGGCGGCGACCCGGGTCGTCGTGGGGGCGGTCATGAGGACGTCTCCTGCCGGTCGTCACGGTCTTCCTCGGGGAGCGGGACGCACGGGCCCTTGGCCCACCACTCGGGCAGCATCGCGAGCGCCTCGTCGCCGAGCGGGTTGACACCCGGTCCGGCGGCCAGCGAGTGGCCCACGAGCACGTGCAGGCACTTCACGCGGTCCGGCATGCCGCCCGCGCTCGGGAAGCCCTCCAGCACCTCGATCGCGTCGCGGCGGGCGAGGTAGTCCTCGTGGGCGGCACGGTAGGCCGCCGCCAGCTCCGGGTCCTCGGCCAGCCGCGCGGTCATGGTCTTCATCACGCCGTCCGCCTCCAGCGTGCCGATCGCCGACGCGGCCCGCGGGCAGGTCAGGTAGTACAGCGTCGGGAAGGGCGTGCCGTCCTCCAGCCGCGGCTGGGTCTCGACCACGTCGGGGTTGCCGCACGGGCAGCGGTGCGCGACCGCACGCAGGCCGCGCGGCGGGCGGCCGAGCTGCGCCCGGACGGCGTCGGCGTCCGCGGGGGTGGCGGGAGGGTGCTGTGAGTCGTTCATGTGCCGTTTCTCGTTTCGGGGCCGTGAGGGGCCGTGGGGCCGTGCGGGCCGTGCGAGCCGTGCCGTGCGGGCCGTGCCGTGGGGCCGCGGAGCCCGGCTGCGGGGCGACCGGACCGGCGCGGCCACGTGCGCGCCACGGGGCGGCAGGGCGCGCCCCGCGGGAGGCGACTCCGGCAGCCCCCGGGCAGGCCTCAGCGTCCGGGCTGCGCCGCGGCGTCGGCGTGGTCCACGCCGTCCCAGAGGTTCGCGTACCAGGGCCGGTGGGCCGCTGCCGCCGCCTGCCCGCCCGCGTCGCCGGGGGTGCCCGCGGCGCGGTTGTGCCCGCCCGTCGAACCGGCGGAGGCGGTGGGGGCGGCCACCGAGTAGCCGTCCTCGCCGGGCATCACGTAGTGCAGCTGCCTGCGGGCCTGGGTACGCACGTACTCCGGGTCCTGCCAGCGGGCCTTCTCCTCGCGCAGCTGCTCGACCTTCTTCTTCGCCTGCTGCGCCTCGCGGCGCTGGTCGGCGATGTCGGAGCGCTGCGCGATGTACTGCCGCGTCGGGTAGGCGAGGGCGATCACCAGGGCGCACAGCACGAGCGCGAGCAGCGCGGCGCGCCCGGTCAGCCGGTTGCGCCGGCCGGGTCTGCGGGCCGCCGCGGCGCGGTAGACCCGCGCGTGCGCCTCCTGCCCGATGGCCTTGAGCCGGGCAGCGGTGGAGAACCGATCCGGAGCCACGCCGTCGCTCCCCTCGTACGTCCCTCGGACTCGCGTCCCTCGCACGGGACGTTATCGCCCCTGGGAGGAACATACTGTCCCGTCGCCCGTACGCGTGTACGTCCCCGCCGGTGGAAGGGCACCGGACGGGGACGCGGCGCGTGCGGTGCGGTTCAGCCCTTGAAGCGCGGGAAGGCGCTGCGACCGGCGTAGACCGCGGCGTCGTCGAGGATCTCCTCGATACGCAGCAGCTGGTTGTACTTGGCGACGCGCTCGGAGCGGGCCGGGGCGCCGGTCTTGATCTGGCCGCAGTTGGTGGCGACGGCCAGGTCGGCGATGGTGACGTCCTCGGTCTCGCCGGAACGGTGCGACATCATGCACTTGTAGCCGCTGCGCTGGGCCAGCTCGACGGCGTCCATCGTCTCGGTGAGCGAGCCGATCTGGTTGACCTTCACCAGCAGCGCGTTGGCGGTGCCGTTGTCGATGCCCTTCTGCAGGCGCTCCGGGTTGGTGACGAACAGGTCGTCGCCCACCAGCTGCACCTTGGCGCCGAGCTTGTCGGTGATGGTCTTCCAGCCGTCCCAGTCGTCCTCGAACAGCGGGTCCTCGATCGAGACCAGCGGGTAGGCGTCGACCAGCTCGGCGTAGTAGTCGGTCATCTCGGCCGCCGAGCGCGACTTGCCCTCGAAGGCGTAGGAGCCGTCCTTGTAGAACTCGGACGCGGCGACGTCCAGCGCGAGCGCGATGTCCTGGCCGGGGGTGTAGCCGGCCTGCTTGATCGCCTCGATGATCAGGTCGAGCGCCTCACGGTTGGAGCCGAGATTCGGCGCGAAACCACCCTCGTCGCCCAGGCCCGTGGACAGGCCGCGCGTCTTGAGCACGCCCTTGAGGGTGTGGTAGACCTCGGCGCCCCAGCGCAGCGCCTCGGAGAAGGACTCCGCGCCGATCGGCGCGATCATGAACTCCTGGATGTCGACGTTGGAGTCCGCGTGCGAGCCGCCGTTGAGGATGTTCATCATCGGGACGGGCAGGACGTGCGCGTTCGGGCCGCCCAGGTAGCGGAAGAGCGGCAGGTCCGAGGCCTCGGAGGCGGCGTGCGCCACGGCCAGCGAGACGCCGAGGATGGCGTTGGCGCCGAGCGAGGACTTGTCGGGGGTGGCGTCCAGGTCGAACATCGCCTGGTCGATCAGCCGCTGCTCGGTGGCGTCGTAGCCGACGAGCTCCGGGCCGATCTGTTCGATCACGGCGAGGACGGCCTTCTCGACGCCCTTGCCCTGGTAGCGGTTCTTGTCGCCGTCGCGGAGTTCGAGGGCCTCGAAGGCGCCGGTGGAGGCGCCGGACGGCACTGCGGCCCGGCCGGTGCTGCCGTCGTCGAGGCCGACCTCGACCTCGACGGTGGGGTTGCCTCGCGAGTCGAGGATTTCCCGGGCTACGACGACGTCGATGGACGGCACGTTGTCTCCTTCTGAGATGTCTTCTCGTTTTTCCGGGACGAGCCTAACCGGCTCGCGTCCCCGGGCCGGTCCTCGGCCCGGCCCCTGAGACGGAAAACCGGCCGGGCGCGCGGGCGCCGCGAGGCGCGCCGCGCGTCCGGCCGGCCGGTGAGGGCGTGCGGGGGCTGCTCACCCCCGTCCCGGATCAGCCGAGGCGCAGGTGCTGGCCCGGGTAGATCAGGTCGGCGTCCTTGACGACGTCCTTGTTGAGCTGGAAGAGGTTGTGCCAGCCGCCCTTGACGTGGTGGCTCGCGGCGATCTCGGACAGCGTGTCGCCGGAGACGACGGTGTACGAGCCCTTGGCTCCGTGCCGCTGCCAGTCGGTGGCGGTGTGCTTCGCGGGCTTCGCGGCCTTCTTGGCCGGGGTGCTCTTGGCGGCGGTGGTCTTGGTGGTGGTCTTCGTCGTGGTCTTCGCCGCCGTGGAGCTGCTGGAGCTGCTCGACGAGGAGGACGACGAGGACGAGCCGCCGGGGTTGATGTCGGGGGCCGGGCCGCCCGCGGTCAGGCCGCCGGCCGAGGCGCACGACCAGGCGCCGGGGCCCTGGAGGGCGAGGAGCTTCTCGGCGACCGCGATCTGCTGGTCCTTGGTGGCGAGGTCGGCGCGCTGCGCGTACTGCAGGCCGCCCGCCGCCTCCCAGCTGGACTGCGAGAACTGCAGGCCGCCGTAGTAGCCGTTGCCGGTGTTGATGTGCCAGTCGCCGCCGGACTCGCACTGCGCGACGGCGTCCCAGGTGGCCACGGAGGCGGCCGAGGAGGAGGTGGCGCCGATCAGCGGCGCGGCGACGGCGACGCCGGCAACACCGGCGAAAGTGGCGAATCGGACCATCTTCGAGGCACGACGGTGCTTACCCATGTGTATATGTCCCTCACCGACGCCTGCGAGGTCAGCTGTCGGGTTCGGACGTGAGTTGCCCGGCCGGCACCGCGTAGGCGGATGCCCTGCTTCACCCCGAGCCGGACCCATGGGGGCGGCGGCGGCTTCGTCGCGACGGCGCAGCGGGCTGCGCGGCACGATGCCGTCCGTTGCCTGGGTCCGGCGGAAAGACCGTGGGTCCCCCGCTCCTGCCTGCGGCGCTTTCGCGTCGGTTGCTCCCGTCGGGCGCGGCGGCAGGACTCGGCGTTCCGCTCCGGCGGGGCCCGCTGTGGCGAGCGCTTAGACGTTAAGCACACCGGACCGGATTGAACAAACACTCGCGTTTCGGACGCCAACTGCGGCCACGATGTCGGCCGCTGGACGAATCCGCAGGTCGGACGCCCACGACGGGGCGGGAGGCGAGGAGGCGGTCACAGGTTCGAGGAGAGGCTTGTCACATCACCCCATGGGATGGAAATCCCCTACGTCCTTTTTGTCACCAGGCATATACGACAGGGGATTTCACTCCGGACGGCCGTACACCTCACCCGAGATCGATGGTCTGTCCGGGTTTGATGAGATTTGGATCGTCGCCGATCGCCTGGCGGTTGACGTCGTAGAGGTGCTGCCAGCCACCGGGGACGTCGTGCGCGGCCGCGATCCCGGAGAGCGAGTCACCGGCGCCGATCTTGTAGGTGTCCGTCGCCTTATGTGAAGCGGTGTCCGAATTGCCGCCGTTGCCCTGGCCGTTGGCCTGGCCGTCGTCCGCGGTGCCCGCGCCGGTGTCCCCGTCCGTGACACCCGGAACGACGGCGGTCGTACGGGTGCGGCTCGCCCGGTCGGCCGCGGCCAGCTCCTCGTCGGTGGGGCTGTACGGGCGCGCGTGGCGGCCGGAGCCCGTCGTGGGCGTGCCGGGGTCGACGGGGGTGGCGGACGTCGCCGGGGCGGAGGGGCCGGTGGCCGGGGCGGTGGGGGTGACCGCGGGGGCACTCGGGTCGGTCGGGGTGGGGCTCGCCGTGGCCGGGGGCGCGGGGGTGCCCGTGCCGGTGCCGGTCGCGGGGGTGCCGGGCGTCGTGGGTGCGGCGGGCGTCGTGGGCGTCGCCGCCGGGGTGCCGGGATCGGCGGGGGCGGTGGGGGCGGTCGGGTCGGCGGTCGTGGTGGGCGCGGGGGTGGCGGTGGAGCCGTCGCCGTTCCCGTTGCCGCCGCCGTTGCCGCTGTCGTCGCCGGCGGGGTCGTCGAGCAGGCCCGTGCCCAGCTCGCACCCGGGGAAGGCGTCGGGGCCGAGGGCGTCCAGGACCTTCTCGGCCACCTTGATCTGGTGGGCGCGGGAGGCGAGGTCGGGGCGCGGGGCGTAGAGCAGGCCGCCGTAGCGGACCCATGTGTCCTCGGTGAGCGAGAGGCCACCGAAGACGCCGTTGTCCGAGGTGGCGTCCCACTGGCCGCCGCTCTCGCATATCGCGACCTTGTCCCACGTGCCGCCGTCCGCGGCCTGCGCGGCCCCGGCACCCGCGACCAGCAGCGGCAGTGCGAGTCCCGCACCGGTCGCCGCCACAGTCACCACGGCCGCGGGGGCCTGGCGGGGGCGTCGGTGCCTGCCGTTGGCGGAGAGCATACGGTCGCCTTTCATCGGTGCCGTCGCGCGCAGCCTTCGCACGCCTCGCGTTGACCGCAGAACGTAGCGGGGTTGGCCAACGGATCACAAGTCGATGTAGCGGTCGTCACGTCGCGGTCACGAGGTTGACAGCGCGTCAGTTCTGCTGCGGGGCCTCGGGGGTGAAGGCCACCGGCAAGGTGCGCAGGCCGCGCATGATCAGGCCGCCGCGCCACCGCAGATCGCCGGGATCGGCGGCGAGCCGCAGGTCCGGCAGCCGGGTCAGCAGGGTCGCGAGCGCCGTTCTGGCCTCCAGCCGGGCGAGCGGCGCGCCGAGGCAGTAGTGGATGCCGTGGCCGTACCCGAGGTGCGGGTTGTCCCGCCGGGCGAGGTCGAGGCGGTCGGGGTCGGTGAAGCGCTCGGGGTCGCGGTCGGCGGCCGCGAGCACCACCAGGACCGGGTCGCCCTGGGCCACGGCCACGCCGCCGATCTCGACCGGCCGGGTGGCGTAGCGCCAGGTCGCCAGCTCCACGGGGCCGTCGTAGCGCAGGAGTTCCTCGATCCCGGTGTCCAGCAGGCCGTGGTCGCCCGACGCGAGGGCCTGCTGGAGGACCGCGCGCTGCCCGGGGTTGCGCAGCAGCGCGTAGGTGCCGTTGCCGATGAGGTTGACGGTGGTCTCGAATCCCGCGAAGAGCAGCACGAAGCACATGGCCGCGGCCTCGTTCTCCGTCAGGTGCTCACCGTGGTCGGAGGCCCGGATCAGACCGGCGATCAGGTCGTCGGGCGGCCCGCCCACGGCGCCCGCCGCCAGTTCGGCGCGCTTGCGGTGGATCAGCTCCGTCAGATACGCGCGCATCCGCTTGACCGAGCGCGCCACACCGCCGCGCGGGCCGCCGCCGTGCCGGATCATCATCCCGGCCCAGTCCCGGAAGTCGTCCTGGTCCTCGGCGGGGACACCCAGCAGGTCGCAGATGGCGTAGATGGGGAGCGGGAAGGCGAATTCGTGGATCAGGTCCGCCTCCCCGCGTGCCGCGAAGCCGTCCACGAAACGGTCCGTCAGCTGCTGCACCCGCGTCCCGAAGCCCGCCACCCGGCGCGGGGTGAAGGCCTTGGAGACCAGGCGGCGCAGCCGGGTGTGGTCGGGCGGGTCGATGTTCAGCAGATGCGTCATCAGGTCCGCGCTGCGCTCGCCCGGGATACCGGTCTTGCCGCGCGCGCCGGGTGACTCCGCGTGGTGCACCGGGTTCTTGCTCAGCCGCGGATCCGCCAGCGCCTCGCGCGCGTCTGCGTAGCGGGTGACGAGCCAGGCCTCGACCCCGCTGGGCAGCGTCGTGCGGTGGACGGGCGCGTGCTCGCGCAGCCAGGCGTAGGCGGGGTAGGGGTCGGTGGCGAACTCCCAGGTGAAGAGCTCGGGCATGGCGGCGCCGTCGGTCATCCCCCGACCGTACGCGACGCGCCCGCGTGCGGGATGCGCCCCAGTGCGGGTGCGCCCGCGTGCGGGGCGAGGTGGCCGTGCCCCGCACGGCCGCCGCGGCGGCTACGGCTCCCGGGGCCCGTTCCGCCCGGCCCGCGCCTCCGACTCGGCGGCGCGTATCGCCGTACGGTAGCGGCGTGCCGCGTGGCGCAGGGCCGCCTCGGGGTCGATGCCGGACGACTGGGCGGCGGCGGCCTCGGCCAGCAGGTGGTCGCCGAGCGCGCTCTCGTCGTCGTAGAGCGGGGCGGGCGGGGTGACGGGCAGCGGGAGCCCGGCCTGCCGCGCCCTCCCCGCGAGCTTGGCGGCCAGTGCCAGGGCCGGGGAGGCGAGCGGCACCCCGTCCGTGACCGACTCGCGGGCCTTCTCGACGCCCTTGAGCCGTATCCAGTTGGCCTGCACCTGCTCGGGCGTCTCGGCGACCTCGTCGCCGAAGATGTGCGGATGGCGGTGGACCAGCTTGTCGACCAGCCCGGCCGCCACGTCGTCGATGCCGAACGGCTCGTCCGGATCGCCCTCGGCGATGGCGGCGTGGAAGACCACCTGGAGCAGGACGTCCCCCAGCTCCTCGCGGACCGCCGCCCGGTCGCCCTCCTCGATCGCCTCGACCAGCTCGTACATCTCCTCGATGCCGTACGTGGCGAGATCCTCGTGCGTGCGCAGGCTGCTCCAGGGGCATTCGGCCCGGATCCGGTCCATCACCTGGACGAGATCCAGCAGCCGCGCGCCCGGCAGGTCGTACGAGCCGGGCAGCAGCTCCAGGTCGGGCATCTCGACCCGGCCGGAACCGCCGAGCGCGGCGAGCTCCGCGGTGACCGCCCGGTCGCCCTCCCCGCCGCCCGGCGGCAGATAGACCACCGTGCGCCCCCCGGCCGCCGCCTCCACCAGCTCACGGCCGGTGGGCGCGGCGATCTCCACGGCCACCCCCGCCTCGCGCAGGAAGGGCAGCTGCGGATGCCCGTCGTCGGGGCACAGCACCCGGTCGGCGCCGCGCAGCACCTGCCACGCGGGCCAGGACAGCTGCCCCGGGGCCACCCGGTGGCTGGTGGTGAGCAGGACCAGCCGGCCGGCGCCGCCCGCGGGGGCGGTGCCGGGACCGGCGGTGGAGTCGGCAGCGGAGTCGTTCACCCCTCGAACGTACCGCGAGGGTCCGACAACGGCCTCACGCGACCGGCGCCGCCGCGGCCGGGGGCTTGGTGATCACCCAGGCGTCGGAGGTGTCGCCGATGCTGGCCTTCTTCTTGTCCCAGGTGCCGTAGCGCGGGTTGACCGTCACACCGAGCTTGTCCGCGGTCTTGGTGAGGATGCCGAGCAGCGCGGTCTGGCCGCCGTCGCTGCCCGGCTGGTAGCCGAGGCTGGAGATCAGCTTGCCGAGCAGCGCGTTCGTCCGGAAGTAGGTGTCGGCCTCGCCGGGCGCGATGCCGAACTGCTGGAGCAGCGCCGCGTTCAGCGCCTGGTCGCTGCCGCCGAACTGCTCCAGCGCGGCCGCGTGGTCCTGCTGCGCCTCCTCCTCGGAGACCGTCACACCGGCGTCGTCGGCGGCCCGCTCGATGACGGCGGTCTGCACCAGCATGGTCAGCGTCTGCGTCGACAGCTTGGTGCTGGACGCGAGCAGCTGGGCGCTCTGTGGGGAAGCCTCCTGCGCCGCGCGCACCTGGTTGACCTTCGACTGGAGCGAGGCCACGGTGATCCGCTGGTCGCCCACCACGGCCGCGGCGCCGGTCCGGTCCGGGCCCGATCCGCACGCGGTCAGGGCGGGCGATGCCAGCAGCAGCGCGGCTGCGGCGATCGAGACGGCGGCGGTGCGGCGGCGGACCATGGGTGCCTCCCGGCAGGGGAACAAGCCTCACGATGCTGATGTGATGATCGAGCACGAGGATATTGATCCCGGGCCGCCGATATCCAGCACTCCGCACCACAGGATCCGCACAGCCCGCCCGCGCCGGCCGCTCCCCCGCTGCCCCACGGCCCGTGTCACCGCCCGGTTCCCGCAGGTGCGGACGGCATTCCGGACCCGGCGCCGTCAGCCCGTGGGCAGCCGCTCCGCGGGGCAGCCGCCGAGCACCTTGCGCATGGCGTCGCGCTCCGCGGAGGTGACCCACAGGCCGTACTTCTTCTTCACCGCGACCTGCCGCGCCACATAGGCGCAGCGGAAGGCGGTGTTCGGCGGCAGCCAGGTGGCGGTGTCGCCGTCGCTCTTGCGGCGGTTGGTGGAGGCGTCGACGGCCAGCAGGTTGAGCGGGTCGTTGGCGAAGTCGCGGCGCTTGGTGTCCGGCCACTGCGCGGCGCCCTTCTGCCACGCGTCGGACAGCGCCACCGCGTGGTCGATGTCGACCTTGCTCGCGCCGCGCTTGTAGGTGATCTGCGTGCCCGTGTACGGGTCGGCGAGGACGCCGGCGGTGACGATGCACTTCTTGGCGCCGTCGCGGAAGGTCGTCTGCCGCAGGTCGCGCTTGAGTATGTCGTCGCGGGTGTCGCAGCCGTTGTGGTCGGTGTCGGACCATGCGGGGCCGAACTTCTCGCGCGTGTAGCCGGTCTTGGGCGCGCGCCCCTTGACGGTCAGTTTGCCCGCGGCGGCCAGTGCGCTGCCGGGCGCGCCCGCCGTGCTGCCCGGAGCGGCGGACGCCGAGGCGCTGCCGCTTGCCGCGGGGAGGTTGGGGTCCTTGCAGCCCGCGAGGCCACCGCCGAGGACGACGGCGAGGGCCGCGGCGCAGGCGAGGGTCCGGGCGGGCCGGGTACGGGCGAGGCGAAAACGGGCGGCCGGGCGCCCGGTGCCGGCCGGGCCGGTCGCGGCGTCGGTGCCGGACCCGGCGGGCGGGGTGGTCGTGGGTGCCATGAGCGCCTCTCAGGGGTCCGGCCGGTCGGGCGACCGGTGCGACTAACGGAAGAACAGTCCGTCAACTGCCTTCCCCCGATGGCGCAGACTACGGCTCCGCGTCCGCGTCCCGGTCCGCCGGGTCGCCGCGGGACCGCCCCCTCCCGCGGGTGACCGGACCCGCGTCGGCGCGCCGCCGCGAGCACGCCCCCTTCACCCGGCCAAGCTGGTAGCACCCCGAAACGGGAGAAAAGGTGCGCAGCCGCGGTGTCGTGGCAGGGCAGCCGAGGCGACGGAAGGACCGGCGGATGAGCGGCGACGGCAACGGCGAGCGGGACGGCGCGGAGGCCGTGCTCCCGGCCCAGGAGCCCGGCGGAACACGGGAGATCCCCGCACCCGCGCGCCCGCCGGCCCCGGACACCGGCGACACCCGCGCGGACGCGGACGCGGCGGCGGGCGCCGCGCGGCCGCTCCCGGCCCCGCTCGGCCGACCGCTGCTCGGCCCGCTCCGGCTCGACCCGTGGCTGCTCGCCGGGGTCTTCACGGCGCTCTACGCGGCGCTCTCGCTCTCGCGCTACCGCCGGATGGAGACGATGTCCTGGGACCTGGGCATCTTCGAGCAGGCGGTGAAGGGGTACGCCCATCTGCACGTTCCGGTCGCCGACCTCAAGGGCCCCGGATTCGACGAACTCGGCGACCACTTCAGCCCCGTGATCGCCCTGATCGCGCCCTTCTACCGGGTCTTCCCGACCACGGTGACGCTGCTCGTGGCGCAGGCGCTGCTGTTCGCCCTGTCCGTGGTCCCCGTGACACGGGCCGCGGGGCTGCTGCTCGGACGCGGCGGCGGACTCGCGGTCGGCGCCGCGTACGGGCTGTCGTGGGGCGTCCAGCGGGCCGTCGAGTTCGACTTCCACGAGATCGCCTTCGCCGTGCCGCTGCTCGCCTTCTCCCTCTCGGCCGTCCTGCTGCGCCGCTGGACGGCCGCGATGCTCTGGGCGCTGCCGCTGGTGCTGGTCAAGGAGGACCTGGGGGCGGCCGTCGCGGCGATCGGCGTGGTGGTGTGGCTGCGGGCCGGACGCGACACCCTGCGGGGCGCGGCGGGCGGCGGGCGGGTCCGCCCGTGGGCGCTGCGGCTGGCGGTCTTCGGGATCGTGGCGTCGGCGTGGGAGATCGGCTGGCTCATCCCGCTGCTCCACGGACCGGGGTACAACGCGTTCAACCACATCGACGGCGACGGCACCCTCACCGGCCACATCCCGCCGGTCACGGCACTGCGCACGCTGCTGTGGCTGCTGCTGCCCGCCGGGGGGCTGCTGGCGCTGCGCTCCCCGCTGCTGCTGGTCGCGCTGCCGACCCTCGGGTGGCGCTTCGTCTCGCACTACCCCGAGAACTGGGGCACCGCCTGGCACTACAACGCCGTGCTGATGCCCGTGGTCTTCTTCGCCGCCGTCGACTGCGCCTCGGGCGCGCCGGGCCGCCGCCCGACCCCGCGGTGGCTGCGGGCCGCCGCCCGCGCACTGCCCGCCACGGCGCTCGGGGCCGCGGTGGCGCTGTGCACCCAGCTCCCGTTGGCGGGGCTGACGCACCTGGCCGCCTACCGGGTGGACAGCGGGACACGGGCCGCCGAACGGGCCCTCGCCCGCATCCCGGACGGCGCCACGGTGGAGGCCAACGTGGGGCCGATCAGCCGCCTGGTCCGGCGCACCACCGTCTACTGGGTCGGCCAGACCGGTGGCCGGGCCCCGGACTACCTGGCCTTCGAGAACCTCTCCGGCTGGCTCAGCGACCCGGTCGACTACGCCCGGCAGCTCCACCCGCAGGCCCGCTACGCCACCGTCGCCGAGGGCGGCGGCTACGTGGTGCTGCGCCGCGGGTGACGCTCCCCGGTCCCGCGCCCGGCTACACGTGCACCTGGCCGAGCCACGCCAGTGTCCGGCGGATCTCGGCCGGGAAGGGGTGGTGCGGGCCATGGACCCGTTCGGCGTCGTAGAGCAGCCGGGTCAGGATGTCGCGGGCGGCGGTGCGGTCGCCTATGGACAGGAGCAGATGGGCCGTTCTGCGGCGGATGTCCAGCGGCACGCCGGGACTGGTGGCCGTCCACTGCTCGAAGTACGGCAGCAGCACCCGGTACTCGCTCAGCGCGGCCCGCGGGTCGCCGAGGTGCTCCAGGCACTGCGCGGCCTCGTAGCGGTACTGCAACGCCTGGCGGTCCGCCCCGCCGTACTGCGAGGCGAACTCGTCCGACAGCCGCCGCAGTTCGGGCAGCGCCCGGCGGTACTGCCCGTCCTCCATCAGCGTGGCGGCGTACTGCTTGCGCAGCGCCCGCAGGACGGGTGAGTGCTCGCCGTGCTTCTCCGCCGCCGCCGGGATGATGCCGCCCAGCATGTCGACCGCCTGGGTGATCCGGCCCGCGTCCAGCAGCTTCTTGACCTCGTCCACGGCCACGGCCAGGTCGGTGTCCTTCGGCGCCTGCGCGGGCCGCGGCGGCACGACGGGCTTCGCCGGCACCGGCGGGGCGGCGGCGCGGTCCGGCCACGGCGCCTGCGGACGCACGAAGGGCCGCGTCGGATCCATCGGCCCGAGCACCGTGCGGTGCGCGCCGGGCGGCGGCAGCAGCGCCGCCAGCTCCTGGTAGACCTCCTGCGCCGCGCCGGGACGGTGCTGCGGATCCTTGGCGAGCAGCCGCAGCACCAGCGCCTCCAGCGGCTCGGGCACCTCGGGCCGCAGCCGCCGCAGCGGCACCGGAGCCTCGTACAGATGCCGGTGCAGCACACCGAGCGCGGTGGTGCCGGCGAACGGCACATTCCCGCTGAGCAGTTCGTGCAGCAGCACTCCCAGCGCGTACAGATCCGTGCGCGGTCCGACCGCGCCGCCCATCGCCTGCTCCGGCGCCATGTAGGCCGGGCTCCCGATGGGCGTGCCGGTGTGCGTCAGCCGCGTGGTGTCGGTGTCCATCACGGAGGCGACGCCCAGGTCGAGCACGGTGATCGTGCCGTCGGGACGGACCATCACATTGCGCGGCTTGAGGTCGCGGTGGACTATCGGCACCGCGTGGACGGCCGCCAGCACCGCGCACAGCTGCGCCCCCACCGCCACCGCCCACGGCCACGGATACGGCTCGTGCTCGGCGAGGTGGTCGCCGAGGTCGGCTCCCTCCACGTACTGCATCACCAGATAGAGGTCGTCGCCGTCCGCGCCCGCGTCGTGCACCGTCACCAGGCCGGGGTGGTCGACCTGTGCGGTGACCCGGCACTCCCGGTCGAACCGCTGCCGCAGCTCACCGGCGTCGTCGCTGCCCGCGACCTTGTCGGGGCGCAGCAGCTTCACCGCGACCCGGCGGTCCAGCCGCCGGTCGTAGGCCGTCCACACCTGGCCCATTCCGCCCTGGCCGATCACCGTGGCCAGTTCGTAGCGACCGGCGACGAGCCGACCGATCACCTGCCCTCCTCCTTGCGGAGGTAGTCGCTCAACTCGTCCAGCTCTGCCCGCACCTGGTCGATCCGCGGCGCCTGCGGCCGACCCGCCCCCACCGACGGCTCGGGCGCCACCGGAGGCACGGGAACCGGTGTCCCGTACGGGCCCGGCCCGTTGGGACCGACCCCGTGGTGCGGCACCGGGGTGTGGTGCGGGACGGGGGTCTGGTGCGGGACCGGCGTCTGGTGCGCCATCGGGTGGGGACCGGGTATCCCCGCGGTCGTCCCGCCCGCCGCCGGGGCGTATCCCGTGGCGTACGGGTTCTGCACCGGGTAACCGCCGTGCGCGGGATATCCGGTGGGGGGCTGGGGCCGCCGCCGGATGTCGGCGACGAGGAAGTACGCCGGGGTGCCGCACATGACGAACAGCACCGTCAGCGTCCCCGCGTTCGACTGCCAGGTGTCCGTGTTCTCCTGTGCGAGCCCGACCAGCGTGTAACCGGTGACGACCAGGACGATGTCGATCACCATCAGCGCCCAGTCGGCCGGGTTGCGCCGCAGCACGGCCAGCCGCAGCGGCGCCGTCCAGGCGAGGAACCCGAGCGAGAGCACCGGCAGCGCGGCGAACAGCACGCGCAGCCCGATCACGGCGCCGCGGCCCGCGGGCCGGTGCGGCGGCTGGGTGATGCCGGGGCCGTACATCTGGTGCTCCTGGTCGTCGAAGCGGATGACTAGTCGAGAGCGTATCGGCCACAACGGGCAGGCCGCGCGGGTTCGGTGGCGGCCTGTGGACAACTATCCGGGCCGCACCGTGCCCTCCGTCAGCCCGTCGTAGAGCCCCTGCACGAGCTGGTCACCGAGCTGGGTGGCCTGGCGCAGCGCGTCCTCGAAGGCCGCGAGGGCGCGGAAGCGCTCGCCGTAGCGCCGCTGCTCGGCCGGGGGGAGCCGCGGCACCTGGAGCCGCCGCACATCGAGCCGGGTGGACGTCGTCGCGAAGCTGCTGGCCTGGCGGCTGTTGGCGGTGCCGCGCAGGAACCCGGCGAGGAACCAGGGGTCGAGGGCCGCGGTGTCCGGTCGCAGCAGGTAGACATTGCGCCCGAGCGCGGCGCCCGCGGTGGCGGCGTCCACCACCCGGGCCACTCCCCCGCCGCCGAGGACCGGCACCACCACGTCGCCCTCCTCGACGAGCACCGGCTCCTCCGCGGGCCCCTCGGCGCGGCCCGGCGGGAGTATGCCCGTGGGCCCGCCGCCGGCGATGACGTCGTGCTCGGTCAGCACGGGGGGCGGGGCGGCCGAGCCGTCCTGCGGTGCGCTGCCCGCGCCGCCCGCGCGCATCAGCAGGGCACCGGACCGGGCCAGTTCACCCACAGTCGTGGTCGGCCAGCGGGCCGGCTCGCCGTCCGCCGGGGGCGCCGGAGCCATGTCCGCGGTGCGGCGCAGCGTCTGCGCCAGCTTGTCCCGTACGGACTCCAGCTCCGCGGCTCCCCCGTCGGCGGCGGGCGGCGGGAGGTGCCGTGCGGGCGTCACGTCCACGTCGTCGTCGAGCAGTTCGATGACCGGCAGCGTGCGGTTCAGGCCCGGACGGTCGGGCACCGAGCCGTGCCGGTCGAAGGCCCGCCACGTGTCGAGCACGGCCGAACTGACGGCGAACCAGGGCGCCTTCTCCGCGCCGGATCCTGGTATCCCGGCCGCGTCGAACAGCAGCAGTTCGGCGGGAGGACGGTGCTCGGGGTGCGGCTTGCGCAGCACCCACAGGTGGAGCGGCAGCCCGTGCGGCGGCGCGGCTCCCGCGGGCAGCGCCACGACGGCGCGCAGCGTGCCCCGGCGCAGCAGGTCGGCGCGCACCCGGCGGCCCGACCTGCGGGACGCGACGGCGGGCGGCATGAGCATCACCACCGTCCCCCCCTCCTTCGCGTGGGCCAGCGCGTGCTGGAGCCAGGCCAGCTCGGACTCGGTGCGGGCCGGGAAGCCGTACTCCCAGCGCGGGTCGTAACCCAGCTCGTCATGGCCCCAGTTGCGGTCGTTGAAGGGCGGGTGGCAGAGCACGGTGTCGGCGGTCAGGCCGGGGAAGGCGTCCGCACGCAGGCTGTCGCCCGTCGCCACCCGGACCCGGACGGTGGGGTCCGTCGCCAGGGCCAGGCGCAGCGCGGTCAGCGACGCCAGTTCCGCGTCCGCCTCCTGGGCGTGCACGGCGGCCGTGGCGCCGCTCGCGCGCAGCAGGGCCCCGCTGCCGCAGGCGGGGTCGAGCACACTGCCCGGCCGCTCCCCGGCGAGCGCGGCCATCAGCTCGGCCGGGCCCGGCGGGGTGAGGACGAACTGCCGCGGATTGGCGTCGAGATAGCGGCCGAAGAGGAATTCGTAGGTCTGGGCAGGGCCGACGTCCTCGGCGAACTTCACCGCGGTGCGCAGCAGCGGCACGGCCTCCTCCAGCCGGTCGGGCAGGCGCACGGGGTGCTCCGGGCCGAATCGTGCGGTCAGCGCGGATTGCAGCTCGGGCGCCAGCCGGTCGGCCAGCTCGGCGTCGGAGGCGGCGTTGTAGTGGACTGCCAGGCGGGGGTCCTCGCGCATGAGCATCAGGACGGACCCGGCGATCCGCAGGGCCGCGGGCACGCCCGCGGGATGGCTGTCGGCGCGCTGCCAGAGGCGCTCGTACAGCGGCACGGAGGGGAGCTTGCCCTGCTCGCGCAGCCATTTCTCGATGGCGGCCAGCTCGTAGGTCGGGCTTGTGTCGGAGCCTCCCACGGGTCTGGGGAAGTCGTCATGACGCCGGCGCCAGTTGCTGACGGCGGCCCTTCCGACACCGGCCAGCCTGGCGATCTCCGCCGCCGTCACCTCGCTCGCGTGCTCGGGCACTGTCCTCTCCTTCCCCCTGATCGTCCGCGTGTGTCCTGTGTCTGTGAGGGCGAGCATACCCAGTGATCACGATCGAACCCCTTCACGGCGTGAACGTCACTCGTTCGAGATTTAGTGTTGACTCGGTTCACAACGACATGCTCTCATGGTGTCAACGGTTCACAGGGCCACCGAGGCCCGCCGAGCGCAGGGGGGAATCCCATGTCCAAGACGTCTCTCGTCCGGCTCGCCGCAGCGGGCACCGTCACCGCGTTCCTCGCGATCGGGATCGCGGCCTGCGGGCCCTCCGACGACTCGGCCGGCTCGTCAGGCTCGTCCGGCTCGTCGGCGAAGGGCGGCGACACCGCGTCCGCACCCGCAGCGCCCTCGTCCGCACCCGCGCAGAAGAAAGAGGACAAGCCGGCGGACAAGCCCGCCTTCAAGGGGAACGGCACGTTCGAAGTCGGCAAGGACATCCAGCCGGGCACGTACCGGACCAGCGGGAATTCCGACGGCATGTGCTACTGGGAGCGCGACAAGGACGCCAAGGGCGACACCGACTCGATCATCGCGAACGACACCGTGTACGGCAGCAGCTACGTGACGATCAAGCCGACGGACAAGATCTTCACCTCGACGGACTGCAAGGACTGGTTCACCGACAGGAAGGACAAGCCCGCCTCACCGAAGAAGTCGATGGGGGACGGCATGTACAAGGTGGGCACGGACATAGCCGCCGGCACCTACAAGGCCAAGGGCGGCGAGACCTGCTACTGGGAGCGCACCAAGGACGCGCTGCACGACGTGGACTCGATCATCGCGAACGACAACGTCACCGGCCAGGCCGTGGTCACGATCACCGCCAAGGACGCCTACTTCAAGACGGCCGACTGCGGCACCTGGACCAAGACCGGCTGAGCAGGCAGAAGAGAGCCCGTCCCTCCCACGGGTCCCGCGCGGACAGCCTCGTCCCGTATCTTTTCCGGCAGACCCGACCCCACATCCTCGGGAGGACGACGATGGACAGGGCCGAGGCCGTCATACCGCACTCCGGCGGACAGACGGCGCCGCCTGCCGCAGAACCGGGCACCGCCACGGCGGCGCGGCCCTGGCTGCGGATACCGGGAGCACGCCTCGACCCGTACCTGCTCGGGGTCGTCTTCTTCGTCGCCTACTTCCTGCTGTCGCTGGTGCGGTTCCGCAGGATGCTGACGATGTCCTGGGACCTGGGCATCTTCGAGCAGGCCGTGAAGGGGTATGCCCACCTGCACGCGCCGACCACCACGCTGAAGGGGCCCGGCTTCAACGCGCTCGGCGACCACTTCAGCCCGGTGACCGCGCTGATCGCGCCCTTCTACCGGGTCTTCCCGACACCGGTGACGCTGCTCGTCGCGCAGGCCCTGCTGTTCGCGATCTCGGTCGTACCGGTCACGCGGGGCGCCTCGCTGCTTCTCGGGCGGGGCCGCGGGCTCGCGATCGGCGCCGCCTACGGGCTGTCGTGGGCCGTGCAGCGGGCGGTCGACTTCGACTTCCACGAGATCGCCTTCGCGATGCCGCTGCTGGCCTTCTCACTGGAGGCCGTGGTCCGCAAGCGCTGGGGGGCGGCCCTGTGGTGGGCGGTGCCGCTGGTGCTGGTCAAGGAGGACCTGGGGGTCACGGCCGCGACGATCGGCGCGATCGTCTGGTGGCGCACCCGGGAGAGTTCACGGGCGGCCGCACCGGCGGCGGGGCGGACCGCGGACGAGCAGGCGGCCGACGCGGAGGCGGCCGGAGCAGGACCTGCTGCCGCGGTGGCGGACGGGGCAGATACCGACAGCGGACCCGCAGCCGGGGAATCCGGCGGGGCACAGGACGGCAGCACCTCGGAGGGAGGTGACCAGGTGGACGTGCCGCTGAGCGACGCGGAGCGGGACGGGCCGTGGGCGATCGGGCTGATCGGTTTCGGGGTGGCGGCGTCCGCCCTGGCCATCACCGTGCTGATCCCGGCGTTCTACGGACCCGGCTACGACGCGTTCAACCACATCAACGGGGACGGCACGCTGACCGGCCACATCCCCTTCGGTACCGCGCTGCGCACGCTGCTGTGGATCCTGCTGCCGACCACCGGGCTGCTGGCGCTGCGGTCGCCGCTGATCGTCGCGGCGCTGCCGACCATCGGGTGGCGCTTCGTGTCGCACTACCCGGAGAACTGGGGCACGGCCTGGCACTACAGCGCGGTGCTGATGCCGGTGGTGTTCCTGGCCCTGGTGGACGCCGCGGACCGGTCGCGCAACAGCCGCACCCCGTGGCTGCGTTCCTACGCTTCAGGGGTACCGGCCGCGGCGGTGGGGGCGGCGATGGCGCTGACGCTGTCGATGCCGCTGGCCTCGCTCGGCCACTCCGACACCTACAAGGTGGACGCGCGCACCAAGGCGGTCGAGAAACTGCTCGACCAGATACCCGACGGCGCCACCGTGGAGGCGAACGTCGGGCCGATCAGCCGGCTGGTGCACCGTACGACGGTCTACTGGGTGGGCGGGACGAAGAACGTCGTGCCGCAGTACATAGCGATCGACAACTCCAGCGGGTGGGTGCCGGACCCGGTGGTGTACGGCACCCAGCTGCACCCCGGCTACACGTACACGCAGATCGCCAGCCAGGACGGCTACGTCATCCTGCGCCGCAACTAGGAGCGCTGCCGGACCGCACCGGCCGCCGCCCGCCGCCGCCCGGCGGGGGCAGGCCGGACGGGCTGGGCGGCGGCGGGTGGTCAGCCGACGGGGTAGTCGACGTAGGCGAAGTGGCGGCTGTCGGGGGACCAGCTGTTGACGTTGAGGCTGCCCTGGCCGCCGAGGAAGGCGTAGAGGTCGCGCGGGGTGCCGCCGCCGTGCGCGTCCAGCAGGCGCAGGACGACGTCCCGGTCGGCGGGGTGGCCCTCGGTGCCGGGCGGGAAGCTGATGTAGAGCAGGTGGCGGCCGTCCGGCGAGGGGTGCGGGAACCAGTTCACGCGCTCGTCGGAGGTCAGCCGGGTCAGCTCGGAGCCGTCGGGGCGCATGCGGAAGAGCTGGGCGTGGCCGGGGACGGTGGCGCCGTGCTCGGAGTTGAAGACGATCCACTCGCCGTCCGGGGTGAATTCCGGGCCGTCGGCGGGAGCGGGGGTGTCGGTGAGCCGGGTGTCGGGACCCCCGGCCGAAGGGAGGGTGAAGATGTTGCGGTAGCCCCATTCGTCGCCGCCGTAGGGTTCGACGCCGACGTAGGAGAGGACCAGACCGTCGGGTGAGACGCCGTGCAGGAAGTGGCGGAAGGGCCCGGGGCCGCGGTCGTTGGTGACGCGGCGGGCCGGGCCGCCGGTGAAGGGCACGGCGTGGATGTGGCCGTCGCCGGCCGACAGGTAGACGGTGGCGCCGTCCGGGGAGAGGACGTGGTCGTTGTTGGCGTCGGTGATGCCGCCGGTGTCGATGACCTCGGGCAGCACGCCGTCGCCGGGCGCGGCGTCGGCGGGGACGCGCAGCAGCAGGCCGTCCTGGTTGAAGACCAGCCAGCGGCCGTCGGGCGACCAGTTCGGTGCCTCCAGGGCGCTGTGCACGGTCTCGTGGACCAGCCGCGGCGCGCCGCCGTCGATGTCGCCGACCAGCAGCCGGGCGCGCTGCCCGGGGGCCAGCGGCCGTACGTTCGTCCCCGCTCCGGTGATCGTCACGCCCGCACTGTAACCGCGCGGGTCGCGGCGATCACCGGTCGGGGCCGCACCGGTCCGGCGCCGTGCCCGGTGCGGCGGGTCAGTTGTCGAGGATGGTGGTCAGGAACTCCGCGGTCCACTGGAGCAGTTCGCGGCCGACGACCGGCTTGCCGCCGATCCGGGCGGTGGCCGGGCGCGGCACCAGGATCTGGTGGGTGGCGGGCTTGAGGACCGTGCGCGGGTGCAGCCGGTTCAGCCGCAGCTCCTGCGACTCGCGCAGCTCGACCGGGCCGAAGCGGACGTTGGAGCCCTGCAGGGTGATGTCGGTGACGCCGACCTTGCGGGCCAGCATCCGCAGGCCCGCCACCAGGAGCAGGTTCTCGACCGGTTCGGGCAGCGGCCCGTAGCGGTCGACCAGTTCCTCGCGCACCGCGGTGATGTCCTCCTCGGAGGAGGCGGCGGCGATGGCGCGGTAGGCCTGGAGGCGCAGCCGCTCGCCGGGGGCGTAGTCGTGCGGGACGTGCGCGTCGACGGGCAGCTCGATCTTGACCTCCAGCAGCGTCTCCTCCGGCTCACCGCCCGACTCCAGGGCCGAGCGGTAGTCGGCGACGGCCTCGCCGACCATCCGCACGTACAGGTCGAAGCCGACGCCCGCGATGTGGCCGGACTGCTCGCCGCCCAGCAGGTTGCCCGCGCCGCGGATCTCCAGGTCCTTCATCGCCACGTACATGCCCGCGCCCATCTCCGTGTGCTGGGCGATGGTGGCGAGCCGCTCGTGCGCGGTCTCGGTGAGCGGCTTCTCCGGCGGGTAGAGGAAGTAGGCGTAGCCGCGCTCGCGGGAGCGCCCGACGCGGCCGCGCAGCTGGTGCAGCTGGGAGAGGCCGAAGGTGTCGCCGCGCTCGACGATGAGGGTGTTGGCGTTGGAGATGTCGATGCCGGACTCCACGATCGTGGTGGAGACCAGCACGTCGAACCGCTTCTCCCAGAAGTCGACCACGACCGACTCCAGGGCGGACTCGCTCATCTGCCCGTGCGCCGTGGCGATCCGCGCCTCGGGCACGATGGCCCGCAGCCGCGCCGCCGCCCGGTCGATGGACTCGACCCGGTTGTGGATGTAGAAGACCTGGCCCTCGCGCAGCAGCTCGCGCCGGATGGCGGCGCCGATCTGCTTCTCCTCGTAGGGCCCGACGAAGGTCAGCACCGGGTGCCGCTCCTCCGGCGGGGTGGTGATCGTGGACATCTCGCGGATGCCGGTGACCGCCATCTCCAGGGTGCGCGGGATCGGGGTCGCCGACATGGTCAGCACGTCGACGTTGGCCCGCAGCTTCTTCAGCTGCTCCTTGTGCTCGACGCCGAAGCGCTGCTCCTCGTCGACGATGACCAGGCCGAGGTCCTTGAAGCGGGTCTCGGACGCGAAGAGGCGGTGGGTGCCGATGACGACGTCCACCGAGCCGTCCCGGAGCCCCTCCAGCACCGCCTTCGCCTCGGTGTCGGTCTGGAAGCGGGACAGCGCCCGCACGTTGACCGGGAATTGCGCGTAGCGCTCGGAGAAGGTGCCGAAGTGCTGCTGCACCAGCAGTGTCGTCGGCACCAGCACGGCGACCTGCTTGCCGTCCTGCACCGCCTTGAAGGCCGCCCGCACCGCGATCTCGGTCTTGCCGTAGCCGACGTCGCCGCAGATCAGCCGGTCCATCGGCACCGACTTCTCCATGTCGCCCTTGACCTCGGCGATGGTGGTGAGCTGGTCGGGCGTCTCCACGTAGGGGAAGGCGTCCTCCAGTTCCCGCTGCCAGGGGGTGTCGGGGCCGAAGGTGTGGCCGGGCGCGGCCATCCGCGCGGAGTACAGCCGGATCAGGTCGGCGGCGATCTCCTTGACCGCCTTCTTCGCCCGCGCCTTGGTCTTCGTCCAGTCCGCGCCGCCCAGCCGGTGCAGCGTCGGGGCCTCGCCGCCGACGTACTTGGTGATCTGCTCCAGCTGGTCGGTCGGCACGAAGAGCCGGTCGCCGGGCTGGCCGCGCTTGGCCGGGGCGTACTCGACGACGAGGTACTCGCGGGTGGCGCCCTGCACGGTGCGCTGCACCATCTCGACGTAGCGGCCCACGCCGTGCTGCTCGTGCACGATGTAGTCGCCGCCGGTCAGGGTGAGCGGGTCGATGGTCTTGCGGCGGCGGGACGGCATCCGCCCCATGTCCTTGGTGGACGACTTCTGGCCGGACAGGTCGGTCTCGGTGAGCACCGCCAGCCGCAGCCCGGGGTCGACGAAGCCGTGCTCCAGCGAGCCGGTGGCGACATGCACCACGGACGGCGCGAGGTCGGCCAGCTCGATGTCGAGGCGGGCCGCGATGCCCTCCCCCGCGAGCACCTCGGCGACCCGGGAGGCCGGCCCGTGGCCCTCGGTGACGTACACGGTGCGCCAGCCCTCGGCGAGCCAGCCCTTGGTGTCGGCCAGCGCCCGCGCGGTGTCCCCGCGGTAGACCTCGGGGGCGCGCATGCCCAGCTGGAGGATGTCGCCGCCGAGGTCGTCGGCCTCGTCCGCGGCGAACGGGCTCACCGACCACCACGGGATGCCCAGCTCGGCGGCCCGGTGCCGGACGTCCGCGATCGGCCACAGGGACGCGGCGCCCAGGTCGATCGGGGCCTCGCCGCCGCCCGCGGAGGCCGCCCAGGACGCCTCCAGGAACTCCTGCGAGGTGGCCACCAGGTCCGCGGCCCGGGTCCGTACCCGCTCCGGGTCGCACACGACCGTCATCGCGCCGGCCGGCAGCACGTCCAGCAGCAGCTCCATGGAGTCCACCAGCACCGGGGCGAGCGACTCCATGCCCTCGACGGCGATGCCCTCCGCGATCTTGTCCAGCATCTCGCGCAGCTCGGGGTGCGCGGCGGCCAGTTCGGCGGCCCGCGCCCGTACGTCCTCGGTGAGCAGCAGTTCGCGGCACGGGGGCGCCCACAGGCCGTGCTCGGCGACCTCCAGGGAGCGCTGGTCGGCGACCTTGAAGTAACGGATCTCCTCGACCTCGTCGCCCCAGAACTCCACCCGCAGCGGGTGTTCCTCGGTCGGCGGGAAGACGTCCAGGATGCCGCCGCGCACCGCGAACTCGCCGCGCTTCTCGACGAGTTCCACCCGTGCGTAGGCGGCTGCCGCCAGCCCGTCCACCACCGTGCCGAGATCGGCGCTCTGCCCGCTCGCCAGCGCCACCGGCTCCAGCTCGCTCAGCCCCGTGACCTGTGGCTGGAGCACCGAGCGGATCGGTGCGACCACGACCTGTACCGGCCCGGCCGTCGGGTCGTCCGCCTTCGGGTGCGCCAGCCGCCGCAGCACCGCGAGGCGGCGGCCCACGGTGTCGCTGCGCGGCGAGAGCCGCTCGTGCGGCAAGGTCTCCCACGCCGGGTACTCCACGACGCCGTCCGGGGGCAGCATCGAGCGCAGCGCCGCGGCCAGGTCCTCGGCCTCCCGGCCGGTCGCGGTGACCGCCAGCACCGGGCGTCCGGCCTTGGCGGCGAGCGCCGCGACGGCCAGCGGGCGCGCGGCGGGCGGGCCGACCAGATCCACGTGCGGCCGCGCTCCGGAGACCGCGGCCTGGACCGCCTCGGCGAGGGCGGTGTCGGCGACGGCGGCGTCGACCAGACCGTTCAGACTCATGAGGGTTCCGTCCCGGGGGGTACGTGTAGGGGCGCCGCCGCCACGGGCAACGCGAGCGCCCGACACGTCTCACGTGCCGGGGGTCTCTCCAGCGTACGGCCTCCGGCCGGGGCGTGCCCTCCGCGGAGGGGGGTGCCCTCGCGGCAGCGGAAAGGCCGCGGCCCCCGCACCCCCTTGCCGGGGACGGGGGCCGCGGGCCCTGAGACGGCGTACCGCCTAGTCCGTCGCGATCGCGTTGAGGACGTTCATCCGGCCCGCCCGCAGCGCGGGCAGCAGCGCGGCGAGGAGGCCGACGACCGCGGAGCCGACGAAGACGACCACGATCGTCGTCCACGGGATCTGGAGGATGCCGAGCCCCTCCGCGGCCAGCACGCGCTGGCCGGTGGTGCCCCAGGCGAGGCCCAGGCCGAGGCCGATGAGCGCGCCGAACAGGGCGATGACGACCGACTCCAGGCGGATCATGCGGCGCATCTGGCGCCGCGAGGTGCCGATGGCCCGCATGAGGCCGATCTCCCGGGTCCGCTCGACCACCGACAGGGCCAGCGTGTTGACCACGCCCAGCACCGCCACGATGATCGCGAGCGCCAGCAGCGCGTAGATCATGTAGAGCAGCTGGTTGACCTGGTTGTGGATGAGGTCCTTGTAGTCGGCCTGGTCGCGGACGTCGATCTCCGGGTGGGACTTCACGGACGCCTTCAGGTCGGTGTAAGCCTCCTTCTGCTTGCCGTCCACCGCGGTGGCGAAGAGCAGGAAGTCACCCGGCATCTTGTCGGCCGGCAGGTACTCGCGGGCGGTCGCGATGTTGATGAACTTCGAGCCGTGCTCGATCGTCGTGTCGTCGCTGGTGATCGCGGCGATCTTGAGCTGCGCCGGGCGGCCGCCGGTCATGACGACCTTGATCTCGTCGCCGAGCTTCAGGTGGTGGTCCTTGGCGAAGCCCTCGGGCACCGACATGGCGTTCTTGCCGTAGGCGTCCAGCAGGTTGCCCTGCGTGGTCTTGAGCCGCAGGTCCTTGGGGTAGCTCGGGTCCGCGGCGCTCAGGTCGGAGCTGAGGGTCTCGCCGCCGGGCAGGGTGAACTTGGCGTTGACGATCGTGTAGTGCGTGAAGTGCTCGATGTTCTGGGTGGCGGTGAGCGCCTTCTCGGCGGCCGGGGTGATGGGCTGGCTGCCGTTGCTGCCGACCTCGATGATGAAGTCCGCGCCGACGGAGGAGTCGAGCTGGTCGTCGGCGGAGGCCACCATCGACGAGCCGACCACCGACATGCCGGCCACCAGGGCCAGGCCGATCATCAGCGCGGAGGCGGTGGCGCCGGTGCGCCGCGGGTTGCGCAGCGCGTTGCGCTCGGCCAGGCGTCCCATCGGGCCGAAGAAGCGCAGCACCACCGCGCTCACCGCCCGGACGATCACACCGGCGAGCAGCGGGCCGACGATCACGAAGCCGACCAGCGTGAGGAGCACGCCCAGGCCCAGCATCCCGCCGCCCGAGGAGGCCTTGTCCGCCTTCGCGGCGGCGACCAGGGCGAGGGCGCCGGCGGCGCTGACCAGGATGCCGACGGCGGCGCGGATGCGTCCGGCGCGGGCGTCGCCCGGGGTGCCGGAGTCGCGCAGCGCGGCCATCGGGGAGATCTTCCCCGCCCGGCGGGCCGGGATGTAGGCGGAGACCACGGTGACGATGACGCCGATCGCGAGGCCGACCAGCGGGGTGGTGGCCTTGATGGTCAGCTCGGAGGTGTCGAGCTTCATGCCGGCCTTGCCCATCAGGTGCATGAGCCCGACGGCCAGGCCGATGCCGCCGCCGATGCCGAGCACCGAGCCGGTCAGGCCCAGAAAGACCGCCTCGATGAGCACCGAGCGGTTGACCTGCCCGCGGCTGGAGCCGAGGGCCCGCATCAGGCCGATCTCCCGGGTGCGCTGGGCGACCAGCATGGAGAAGGTGTTGACGATCAGGAAGATGCCGACGAGGACGGCGATCCCGGCGAAGCCGAGCATCGCGTACTTCATGAAGTTCAGGAAGCCGCCGAGGTCGTCCTGGTCCTTCTTCTTGGTCTCGGCCGCGGTGTCGACGGTGTAGCCGGCGCCGATGGCCGCCCTGACGTTCTTCTTGAGCTGGTCGTCCGTGGTGCCCTTGGCGGCGGTGAGGCCGAAGCCGGTGTACGCGTCGGAGCGGCCGAGCAGCTTGGTCTGCGCGGTGGCGGTGTCGATGTAGAGGACGGTGGCGCCGGGGTTGGTGGTCCTGAAGGTGACGATGCCGCTGACGGTGACGTCGAAGTCGCCGGGCGCGGCGATGACGCGCAGGGTGTCGCCGATCGCGACGTGCTTCTTGTTCGCCGTGTCGGCGTCGATCACCGCGTCCGTGGCGCTGCTCGGCAGGTGGCCCGAGGACAGCTCGACGGCCTTGGTCTCGGTCGGGTCCCAGTTGCTGACGATGGTCGGGGCGCCGGACGAGGAGCCGATCTTCTCGTTCTTGGCGTTCGCGACGGTGACCTGGTCGCTGGTGACGTCCGGGTCGGACTTGGCGACGCCGGGCACCTTGGCGAGCTGCTGCTGGAGCGCGGCGGGCACGGTGTCCGGGATGCCGGTGGCCTGCTCGTCGTCGATCTTCTTGGCGCTGACCGTGACGTCGGAGGCGGTGGAGCCGAAGAGCTTGTCGAAGGTCGCGGTCATGGTGTCGGTGAACACCAGGGTGCCGCAGACGAAGGCGACCGACAGCAGGACGGCGATCGCCGAGAGGGCCATTCTGCCCTTGTGCGCGAAGAAGTTCCGCGCCGATGTCTTCAGGACGGTCACGACGTCCTCCCGCGACCGTCGAAGGACTTCATGCGCTCCAGTACGGAGTCGGCGGTGGGGTTGGCCATCTCGTCGACGATGCGGCCGTCGGCGAGGTAGAGGACGCGGTCGGCGTAGGAGGCGGCGACCGGGTCGTGGGTGACCATCACGATGGTCTGGCCCAGCTCGTCGACCGAGCGGCGCAGGAAGCCGAGGACCTCCGCGCCAGCCCGCGAGTCGAGGTTTCCGGTCGGCTCGTCGCCGAAGATGATCTCGGGGCGCGCGGCCAGGGCGCGGGCGACGGCCACACGCTGCTGCTGGCCGCCGGACAGCTGGGTCGGGCGGTGCTTGAGCCGGCCGGCCAGGCCCACCGTCTCCACGACCCGCTCGAACCAGTCGCGGTCGACCTTGCGGCCCGCGATGTCCATCGGCAGCGTGATGTTCTCCGCCGCGTTGAGGGTCGGCAGCAGGTTGAAGGACTGGAAGATGAAGCCGATCTTGTCCCGCCGCAGCTGGGTGAGCTTCTTGTCCTTCATGCCGGTGATCTCGTTGTCGCCGACCCAGATCCGCCCCGAGGTGACCGTGTCGAGGCCCGCGAGGCAGTGCATGAGGGTGGACTTGCCGGAGCCCGAGGGGCCCATGATCGCGGTGAACTTGCCGCGGGCGATGTCCACGTCCACCGCGTCCAGCGCCACGACCCGGGTCTCACCCGCGCCGTACGCCTTCGTCACCGAGCGACCCGCAGCGGCAACAGCCGAACGTTCTCCGTTGCCCCCGGACCTGGGAATCGTCACTGCCGTTGTCACTGTTACTCCTGCGTCGTCGTGTTGCGTGGTCGTGTGTCGCGCTGTCGTGATGTCCATCAGCCTGCCGGAGGGCGCTCCGCCGCACATTGGGGAAGGTCTCCGTCTCCGTGGTGGGGGTATCCCCACCCCGCCCTATGACCGTAGGGAGCGCGCGGGACGCGGACGTCATCCGGCGGAACGAACCGGTCCATGCCAAAAGTAGGTACCGCCCCCTAGGGGACCCGGCGCCCCGGGTCATACCGCGGTCGGGGACAGGCGCCCCGAAGTGCAGCGCAGCGGCTCCGGGGTGGGCCCGGACGGCCTCAGGGGCGCCCGCGGCTCCGCGGTGTCGTACGGCCCGGCGTACGGGCTTTACACGCGGTCGGCGCGGTCGGCGCGGTCGGCGCGGTCCGCGCCGGACGTCGCGAGCGTCAGGCGCACGGTGCGGCCGCCGCCGATCAGGGCGGCGAGCGCGAGGTCGATGTCGGGGCCGGCGTACCAGTCCCCCGCGTGGTCGATGCCGTAGACCCGGCCCTCGGCGTCGATGGCCAGCAGGGCGCCGGTGGCGGGCTCCTCGCCGAGCGGGCTGACCTCGGTCTCCAGCGCGCGGCCGAGGTCGCCGAAGGTACGGGCCATGTGCAGGCCGCGCAGCGGGTCCACGGTCACGGCGGAGGGCGCGGTGAGCGGCCCGGGGCCCGCGGCCGCCGGGAGGACCAGTCCGCCGAACTCCGCCCAGGCCTCGACGGCGGCGGGGAAGACGCAGTGCCGGTGCCCGCCGGGCGACACATGGCCGCGCAGCAGGTCCGCCCACTCCTCGGCCTGCTTGATGTCCCACCGTCCGGGCTGCCACCCGCCGGCCCGCAGCGCGGCGTCGACGGCGGCGGGGAAGCGTGCGCTCGCTGCCATCAGGACGTCATGCCCCCTCTGCCGGGTCGACGGCCTGCACCCCGAAGTGCGCGAGCAGCGGTGCGCAGGACCGGCAGGGCGGCGCGTACGTGCCGTGCGCCGGATCGCCGTCCTCGCGTATCCGGCGGGCCGTCAGTTTCGCGCCGCGCAGCGCCTTGCGCGCCTCACCCTGCGTCAGCGGCCGGCGGGCGGCGCGCTTGCCGCGCTGCCCCTCGACGGACGCCAGGTGGCGGGAGATCAGCACCGGTTCGGCGCAGCGCCCGGTGAAGCGCTCACGCTGCGTCGCGGGCAGCGCGTCCAGGAACTCCTGCACGATCGGATGCAGGACGGGCGGCTGGTCGCCCTTGGCGCCGGTGCACGTAAGCACCTCGTCGCGGATGGACAGCGCGGCCGCGACCGCGGGCAGGATGCCGTCTCTTCGGTGCCGCAGCCGCGGCGGACCGTCCGGGGGCCGTGGCGCGCCCCAGTTCAGCCTGGGGTCCGCGGCACCCGCGTCCAGGAAATGAGTTGTCATGTTCTGCGTGCGTCCCTCCGTCCGCCCGCGCGAGCGGGCGTTCCCCCGTATGCCGATCAGACTGCCAAACGCGTCGCGCGATGGGGAAGCGAACACGTCGGCGGGCTCATTGTGTGTGGGCCATGTCACCGTCCGGTGTCCGAATTCCGACACAGCAGGCACAGTGCGTACACGGCGAACATACGAACGTCACATCCGTACGGCGGCGGACCGCCCGAACGGCTGGCCCGCGGCCCGCGTGACGCGGCGGCTTGCGGGCACGGACGGTCACCGTCCGCGCACGGCACAGGTGCCGGTCGGACGCGGTCGCGCCACGGGCTCCGGACTGGCTTCGGACTGGCGACGGGCCGACGCGGCATGGACGTGGCACAGGAAGGCCGGGGAGGATCAGCAGTCGGCCCGTCCCAGCGGGTCCCCCCACACCGCCGAACCAGGAATGTGACCCCGATGCACACCACCCGGCTCCGCCTCGTCGCGGCCGCGCTGCCCGCGCTGCTGCTCGCCGCCGCCTGCTCCTCCGGCGACGGCTCCCCCGAGCCCGACTCCAAGTCGCCGAACGTCCTCAGCGGCAAGGCCCCGCTCACCACCGACCAGCTCAGCAAGGCCCTCATCACCGACTCCGACCTGCCCGGCTGGACCGTGCAGCCCTCGCAGACGGCCGACACGTCCGACACCTCGACGCTCACCGCCGACAAGCCCGCCTGCCAGCCACTCGCCGACGTCACCAGCAGCAATCCCAAGATCCACCGGATGGCGTTCGTCGGCGCGGCCTTCGCCAAGACCACGGCGAAGACCGGCGCGACCCCGGAGATCATCAACCAGATGCTGGTGGCCAGCCACGCCCCCGGCGACGCCGGGAAGGTCATGGCGGAGCTGAAGACCGCGCTGGCGGGCTGCACCGGCTTCACCGCGACCGACAGCTCCGGGGCCAAGACGCCCTTCACCGTGTCCAAGGGGCCCGCGGTGCCGGTCGGCGACAAGGCGGTGTCCTGGATCATGAACGACACCGCCGACAAGAAGGCCGGCGCCGCGCTGCTGTCCGTCGTGCAGACCGGGGACACGGTGACGATGTACGTGTCGGTGAAGTCCGCGGGCGGCGCCGGGCCGCTGCCCGTCGACGTGGAGCGCAAGCAGGACGAGAAGCTGAAGCAGGCCCTCGCCGCGCGCAAGTGACCGCGGTACGGCTGCCGTACGGGTACGGGTACGGGTGCGGGACGGCCGCGGTGGGGCTCTCCCGCGGCCCCGGACGGCTCCCGCGCGGTGCCGCGGCGGGGGGCGGGCCGTGGGCCCGCCGCGCCTCGCACATGTGAGCAGCCCCACAGGGGAGGTGCCGGGCCCGTTGCCGTAGAGTCGCGCGGCAACGGGCCCGGCGCCCGCGGGAGGTCCCCCGGGACGGGGGACGCGCCGCACGACGCCGCGGCCGGGGCACACCCGCGCGGGGTGCCGGGGCGCGGGGCGGGACGCACCGCGCCGCACGGGCACCTGCCGCCGACGACCGCCGCGACGAACCAGGGGAACGCACCGATGCCGATCCGCGCAGACCATCGCCTACCGGCCGGTAGGCGCGCCGTGGCCGCCGCCGCGCTGCTGCCCGTCCTCGCGCTCGCGGCGGGCTGCGGCAGCGGCGGCGACGACAAGGACGGCCCGACGGTGGCGAAGGGCGCGGTGAGCACACCGAAGCTCACCGCGGCGCTGCTCACCTCGCAGGACGTCCCGGACGTGCAGGTGCTGCCCGCGGGCACCAAGGAGCAGCTGCTCGGCGACGCCCAGAAGGCCGACACCGCCGCGTGCCAGCCGGTGGTGGACCAGTGGGTCAGCCGGCCCAAGTACCAGCGGCAGGTCTACACCGGCGCGATGGTCACCGACACCAAGGACGCCACCGGTAAGGACAAGGGCGCCAAGACCATCTCGCTGACCGTCATCGCGTCCTACAAGAAGGGCGACGCGGCCAAGGTGCTGAAGGACCTGACGGCGGCCCTCGCCGTCTGCCACTCCTACTCCGTGGTGCGCGGCGGCGTCACCTCCCACTTCACGGTGCGCTCCGCGACGGCCGACGCGGGGCTGGGCGACGAGCGCGTCGCCTACGTCATCGGCGACACCGCCAAGGGCACGGCGGGCGAGGTGCTGGTGACCGTCGTGCGGGTGGGGGACACCACCGCGGCGTACGAGACGGTGCGCGCCGACCACAAGCCCGCGCAGCTGCGCACGTCGATCCCGGCCAAGCAGGCCGCCAAGCTGCGGGACGCGGCGAAGGACAGCTGACAGCCGCCGGGGAGGCCGCGGGGACGGCCGGGGAGACGGCCGGAGAGACGCGGTGGACCCGGTGGCGGACGGGGTGGCGGGCGGCGCGTTTCACGAGTTGTCCACAACCGGGCGACTGGCCGGTCAACGGGCATGCCGCAGGCCCTAGGCTGTGGTCATCAGCCATACGCACCAGGGGGCAGCAGTCATGACGACAGGTCGGCAAGGGCTGGGGGCGTCGCCCCCCGGTTCCGGCGCGGAGTCCCGGACCGCGCCGCCCAACGTGGCCTACGCCGGGCAGGTCGTGCACTTCCCCGACCCGGTGCGCGCCGCGCGCTACCCGCAGGGCGTGTGGGTGGACACCGAAGGGCACCCGGACTTCTCGCCGTTCGCCCGCGCCGCGGCCGAGATAGCCGAGCCGCCCGAGGGCTTCGGCATCGACGAGCTGCGGCTGACGGACTACGTGTCGGCGAACGCCGCGCTGCACGCCGCGGGCCACGAACTGTGGGCCAGCCTGCCGCCGGTGGCCACCCCGCACGGCTGGACGTGGCACCACGTGGCGGGCACCCGCCGCCTGGAGCTGGTCCCCGCCGAGGTCAAGGCGCTGCTGCGGCACCACGGCGGGCTCGCGGACTCCGTCGCCGACCACTCCAAACGCGGCACCCGCCCGTTGCAGGAGACCAGGCCGGTGCACTTCGAACTGCCCATCGACGCCGTCGCGGTCACCGAGGCACAGGTGCGCGACGTCGAGGAGGAGCTGGGCTACCGGCTGCCGGGCTCCTACCGGGCCTTCCTCAAGGCGGCGGGCGGCTGCGCGCCGCGCGGGGTCGCCCTCGACCCCGATCTCGGACTGCTGATCGACCAGCCGTTCTTCACCGTGCGCGACGCCGCGGCGGTCAACGACCTGGTGTACGTCAACAAGTGCCTGCGCGACCACCTGACGAAGGACTACCTGGCCGTCGGCTACGTCCAGGGCGGCCTGCTCGCGGTGAAGGTGAAGGGCCAGGACGCCGGCACGGTGTGGTTCTGCGCCTACGACGACGCGCGGGACGGCGACGACTGGGACACCCCCGCCGACCGGGTCGCCGACCTACTGCTGCCCTGCGGCCAGTCGCTCGACGCGTTCCTGCTGCGCCTCGCGGGCAATCCGCCGGAACTGGCGACGGTGGCGAATCTGATGGTGGACGGCGGCTTCGCCACCGCCGTCCAGGTGGAGGAGTGAGCCGGCCATGGTGACTTTCGCGCAGGCGCAGGAGCGCGCCGAGCGGTGGATCAACGGCGACGTGCCGCCGTACGAGCACCGCGAGATCCGGGTCAGGGAGTTCGACCTCGGCTTCGTCGTATGGGCGGAGCCGCGCGAGGACGGCCCGGCGGACGACGGCTCACAACTGCGGGTCGTCATCGCACGGGACAGCGGCGAGGCCACCCTCTGGCCGCCGCTGCCCGTCGGCGAGCTGATCCGCCGCTACGAGGAGGAGTACGGCGCCATGCCGCAGGACACGGCGCCCGAGCCGCCGCAACGCATCGACCTGGAGGCAACGTCCTTCCTGCTGAGCCCGCCGGAGTGGCTCCAGGAGGCCGCCGACCGGATGGGCATCCCCGACCGCAGGTCCGGCTCCGGCGGTGGGTCGGGCGCCGGGAGCGCTTCCGGGTCCGGCGCCGGCTCTGGTTCTGGTTCCGGCTCCGATTCCGGTTCCGCCGGGGAGTCCGGCGGCGGGATTCCCGCGCAGGCCGCCGACCTGTCGTCCGGGGGCGTCGACTACGTACGGCGGCCAGCCTCGGAGGCGGCTCCCGCGGCGGAGGAGGCGTCGGGCGGTGTCGACTACGTGCGGCGGTCCGGTGCGCCCGCCGCGCCCGCTGTGGCCGCCGCGCCCGCGCAGGAGCAGCCGCAGGACGCGCTGTCGGACGAGCCGGAGGACGGCGGGAGCTGGGCGGGCAAGACGGTGAGCGACAGCGGCGAGGGCTCGTCCGTGCCCATGCCCGCGACCGTCTTCGCGCCGCCGATCAGCGGCGCGGATCTCCCCGAGGCGCCGCCCGCGCCCGAGTCCTCCGAGGCCAGGACGAAGCTGCTGCCCTCCGGCAGCGGGCTGCCGCCGACGCTGCTCGCGCCGGAGCAGTCCGGACCCCCCGCGCCGCCTCCGGCCCAGTCCGGGCCGCCGGTGCCGCCGCCCGCCCAGGGCGGGGTGCCGCACACCATGGGCGGTTCCGCGTACCCCGCGCCGGACGGCCCCGCCGTGCCGCTGCCCCCGCCGGTGCCGCAGGGCGGCGGGCAGAGCGCCGCCGACATCGCGGGCCTGGCGACGGCCAAGGCCACGCCGGTCAGCCATGTCCCGCTGGCTCCCCCCGCGCCATCAGCGCCGTCCGCGCCGTCCGCGCAGGGCACCCCGCCCCCGCCGCCGTACGCCGGTCAGGGCACGCCCCCGCCCGCCCCGTACGCCGGACAGGGCACGCCCCCGCCTGCTCCGCACGCGGGCCAGGCAACGCCGCCACCCGCCCCGTACGCCGGACAGGCAACGCCGCCGCCCGCGAGCAACGACCCGCACTACGCCGCGACCATGCTCGCCGGACCCGCTGTCGCAGGCCCTCCGGCAGGCGGCACCCCGCCGCCGCCCCCGGCCCCCTTCGCCGCGGGCACCGGCACGCCGCCGCCCGCCCCCGCCCCCGCCCCCGCCCCCGCGTACGGCTATCCGCAGCCGAACGCAGGGGTGCCGACGGTGGGTCCGGGCTACATGGCGGTGCTGCGCTACCGCGGCGCCGACGGCAGCGAGCAGCAGATGATCCGGCGCTCGGCGCCGGGCACCCCGCATCCGGAGTGGCAGATCCTGCACGAGCTGCGGTCGGCGGGCGTGCGCCCCGAGCAGGTGCTCGAACTGCACACCGAGCTGGAGTCCTGCGACCTGCCCGGCGGCTACTGCACGCGGATGATCCGCGAGACCTGGCCGCAGGTGCGGATCAGCCACACCGCCCCCTACGGCCGGGACCACGCGAGCCGCCGCCAGGGCGTCCAGCACCTGCTGACGCACCAGGGCGAGCTGCACCAGGTGGCGGGCGCGCCCGCGCGCCCGCAGCCGCAGCGGGTGCCGATGCCCGACGCGCACACGGTGCTGCGGGTGCCGCCGGTCGGGCTCGACGTGATCGGGCAGGAGCTGGCGGGCGCGTTCGGCCCGCAGGGCGTCTTCCGCTTCGACCAGCGCGCCGTCTCCCGGCAGGGCGTCCCCGACATCGTGGCGCAGACCCTGATGTGGGCCGGGCTGCCGATGGACTTCGGGCCGTTCTTCTGGGCGCAGGCACAGCCGGGCCAGCCGGTGCCGACCCTTGCCGAGCTGGCCGCCGCGCGCGGCGTGCAGCCGACCGCGGACGCGGGCTCGTACCTGGTGATGGGCAACGACTTCGGGCGCCAGCTGTGCGTGCAGTACGGCACCGCGCAGATCGTGGCGCTGCCGTTGGAGGGGGGTCCGGCCGGATCGCCGCCCGCGGCACCGCAGTTCGTGAATTCGAGCCTGCCGGAGTTCGCCCGCTGCATGGCCCTGCTCGGACGGATGTGGCGGCTGCGGATCGGGCTCACGCCCGAGCAGGCCGGGCACTGGACAGTGGACTTCCAGGCGCAGCTGGCCGCGCAGGACCCGGCGGCCATCGCCTCGCCCGACAACTGGTGGTCGGTGCTCATCGAGCAGATGTGGGACGGGCTGCTGTAGCGGCGGGCGTCACGGCACGGCGGCGGCTTGCCGCCGGGGGCCGGGCGGGAGG
The DNA here is from genome assembly GCF_053604375.1 of Streptomyces sp. NPDC004031. NCBI lineage: Bacteria > Bacillati > Actinomycetota > Actinomycetes > Kitasatosporales > Streptomycetaceae > Streptomyces > Streptomyces sp. NPDC004031. The sequence continues at coordinate 110,974 of NZ_JBSGHL010000006.1, forward strand.
GCTTTCGGGCCTTCCCGCCCGGCCCCGCCGTTTTCCGGGTAGGGGTACTGGTGAGGTCCGGTGCCCGGATGCGCGCAGGAGACGCGCGCTCCGCGCACCCCACCTTCTAGAATTCGGACATAAGCCATAAAGAGGAGATGGGTGCGGCGGCGGAGCGCGGGACGAGCGGCGGCGAAGGAGCAGACGCATGAGCAGCGACACGACCGCATCGGCGGGGACTCCTCCGGCAGGCGCGGGCGCGGACGTGGGCGCCGGGCCCGTCCGGCGGGCGCGCGGGCGCGGCCTCGGATACCGGCCCGAGCAGGTCGACCGCTTCCTCGAAGAACTCTCCGAGGACCGCGACGCCGCATGGGAGCGGGCCACCAGGCTCAGCGAACTCGCCAACGAGATGGAGGCCGAGCACGCCGCGCTGCGCGCGCAGTTCGACGCGCTGCCGTCCTCCGCCTTCGACGCGCTCGGCCCCGGCGCGCAGGAACTGGTGCGGCTCGTCGAGGAGGAGGCCGCGGCCGTACGCGAACGGGCCGAGGCCGAGGCGCAGTACGCGCGGGACGCCGCGGAGACCGCGCGGCGCACCCTCCAGGACGAGTCCCGCGCCGCCGCGTCCGCACGGCTCGCCGCCGCGGAGGACGAGACCGAGCGGATGCTCGACGCGGCGTGCGCGCGGGCCGCCGACATCCTCGGCCAGGCGCGCGCCGAGGCCGAAGCGGTACGCGGCGAGGCCGGCCGCACGCTGGAGACCGTACGGCAGGACGCGGAACGCGGCGCCGCGGAGGGCGAGCAGGAGCGGCGCACCCGGCTGGACACGCTGGAGCGGGAACTCGCCGAACGCGAGGCCGGGGCCGACAGCCGGCTCGGCGAGCTGCTCGCCGACGCCGAGCGGCGTCTCGACGCGGCGCACCGCGAGCGCGCCGCCGCGGAGGAGGCGCTGCGCGCCCGGGAGGCGGAGGCGGAGCGGCGGGCCGCGGCGGTGCTCGCGCGAGCGCGGGCCCACGAGGAGAGGGTGCGCAGGGAGAGCGAGCGGGCGCTGCGGGAGCACGAGGTGCGACGCGATGAGCTGAGGGCTCATTTCGCGAGGGTGCGCAGCGCGCTGGCCGCGCTGACCGGCCGTGACCCGCGGCCCCCGGGCCCCTCCCCCTCCTGAGGGCTGCGCCCTCGGGCTCCTGCCGCTGCGGCTGCCGCGCCGGACGCTGATACCCCCCGGGGTGCGTCCGCCGGTTGTCGCGGGGCCGTCCGCGAGTGGGGGCTTGGCGCGCAGTTCCCCGCGCCCCAAACCCCGCCGACTGCCCCCGACCGTCCTCGCGGGAACATCCGCCACGACGTGGCTGAGCGCGCAGTTCCCCGCGCCCCCAAGCCCCCCGGGGTGCGTCCGCCGGTTGTCGCGGGAACATCGGCCGCCATGTGGCTGAGCGCGCAGTTCCTCGCGCCCCCTCACCCCACCGGCTGCCCCCGACCGTCCTCGCGGGAACATCCGCCACGATGTGGCCGGGCCGGACCGTCCTCGTGGGAGCGTCCGGCGACCCTGGGGTCAGGCGCTTCGGAGGGGGACCATCGCCGAGACGCGGAAGCCGCCGTCGGGGGTGGGGCCGGCCGCGAAGCCGCCGCCGTGGGAGGTGACGCGTTCGCGCATGCCGGTCAGGCCGTGGCCGCTGCCGGGGAGGGCGGTCTGGGGGGTGCCGTCGGAGGGGCCGTTGGTGATGAGGACGGCGACCTCGGCGTCGCGGTAGGCGAGGCGGACGACCGCGCTGGCGCCCACCGCGTGCTTGCGGACGTTGGTGAGGGCTTCCTGGACCACCCGGTAGACGGTGGCCTCGATGCGCGCCCCGCAGGGGCGCTTCGCGCCCTCGACGGTCAGCTCGACCCCCATGCCGGCCGCCTGGGACTCCTCCACCAGCGCGGCGAGGCGGGCCAGCGTCGGGCCCTCTTCCTCCTCCCGGGAGGCGGGCCGGTCCGGGGCGGGCGCGGCGGGGGTGGCGGGCGAGGCGGCTTCCGAGGTGCGCAGCACCCCCAGCATCTGGCGCAGCTCGGTGAGCGCCTGCCGTCCCATGTCGCCGAGCAGCTCCGCGCTGGCGGAGGCCTTGTGCGGGTCCTTGAGGGCGACGGCCTTGAGCGCGGCGGCGTGCACGACCATCAGGCTCACCCGGTGCGCGACGACGTCGTGCATGTCGCGGGCGATGCGGGTGCGCTCCTCCGCCCGAGCGCGCTCGGCGCGTTCCGCCGCCTTCTCGGCGAGCAGTTCGAGTTCGCGTTCCAGGCCGTCGGCCCGCTCGCGCAGGCTCTCCACAAGCCGGCGCCGGGCGCGGACGTAGAGGCCGAGGAGCACGGGCGGCCCGGTGAGGCCGAGCGCCATGAGGATGGAGACGAAGAGGGTGACGGGCATCCGCAGCGCGCTGCCGTCGTCGGAGGTGTCGAGGTTGTCCTGGAACTGGATGACGGCGACCAGCATCGTGCCGAAACCGTTCATCCCGGCCAGCGCGGCGGTGATGCGGCGCGGCACCTCGGAGGCGGCGAGGGTGTAGAGGCCGACGAGGGAGAGCAGGAATCCGGTCTGCGCGGGCGTCATGGCTATGCCGACGAGCACGACCGCGACCGGCCAGCGGCGCCGCAGCAGCAGCACGCCGCCGACCAGGACGCCGACGAGCGCGCCGAGGAAGGCGGGGACGCCGATCCGGTCGGCGAAGGTGCCGCCCTCGAAGGCGCACTCGATCGCGGAGACCGCGGCCAGGGTCGCGTCGAGCAGGAAGCTGCGCCGCCGCTGCCACCACCACCAGCCGGCGGGGAGCAGCACCGGTGCCGCCGTGTCGCCTGCCGCGCCTCCTCCGGCGCCGTCGTCCGGTACGTGCGCCCCCGTCGTACTCATGGCGTCCAGCGTAGGCGGTGGACGCCCGGACGTACCGGGCACGTACCAGCCGCGCACCGCGGCCGCGCACCCGGGGCCCGTGAACGGCCCCGGGTGCGCGGCGGAGCGGCCCGGACGGGGGGCCGTAGCGGACGCCCGGTGTCCGGCACGTGGGCTGGGCGTCTCGCCGGGCGGGCCGCGACCTATCCTGGAACGGCCGGACAGCGCGGTCCGCGAGTACGCCGTCCACACACCCCTGCACAAGGAGCCGCACCTGTGAGCAGCGCCGACACCGCCCCGGACAGCAGTACCGCCAGCAGTTCCGCCCTCCGTGCCGACATCCGCCGCCTGGGAGACCTGCTGGGCGGCACGCTGGTGCGCCAGGAGGGGCAGGAACTCCTCGATCTCGTCGAGAAGGTCCGCGCACTGACCCGAAGCGACGGGGAGGCCGCCGCGGCACTGCTCGGCGACACCGACCTGGAGACGGCCGCGAAGCTGGTGCGCGCCTTCTCCACCTACTTCCACCTCGCCAACGTCACCGAGCAGGTGCACCGCGGGCGCGAGCTGCGGTCGCGGCGCGCGGCCGAGGGCGGCCTGCTCGCCCAGACCGCCGACCTGCTCAAGGACGGCGACCCCGAGCACGTACGCGAGACGGTCCGCAACCTCAACGTCCGTCCCGTCTTCACCGCGCACCCCACCGAGGCGGCCCGCCGCTCGGTGCTGAACAAGCTGCGCCGCATCGCCGAGCTGCTGGAGGACGGGCACGGCAACGGCGAGGGCAGCACGGGCGACCGGCGGCGCGCCGACCTGCGGCTGGCCGAGAGCATCGACCTGCTGTGGCAGACCGACGAGCTGCGGGTGGTCCGCCCGGAGCCGGCCGACGAGGCGCGCAACGCGATCTACTACCTCGACGAGCTGCACGCCGTCGCGGTCGGCGACGTGCTGGAGGACCTGGCCGCGGAGCTGGAGCGGGTCGGGGTGCCGCTGCCGCCGGAGACCCGCCCGCTGACCTTCGGCACCTGGATCGGCGGCGACCGGGACGGCAACCCCAACGTCACCCCCGAGGTCACCTGGGACGTGCTGATCCTCCAGCACGAGCACGGCATCACCGACGCCCTGGAGCTGGTCGACGCCCTGCGCGGCGCCCTGTCCAACTCGATCCGCAACTCCGGCGCGAGCGACGAGCTGCTCGACTCGCTGGCCACCGACCTGGTCGCGCTGCCCGAGATCAGCCCGCGCTACAAGCGGCTGAACGCCGAGGAGCCCTACCGCCTCAAGGCGACCTGCATCCGGCAGAAGCTCATCAACACCCGTGAGCGGCTGGCCACCGGCACCCCGCACGTGCCCGGCCGGGACTACCTCGGCACGGCCGCGCTGCTCACCGACCTCCAGCTGATCCAGGACTCGCTGCGCGCGCACCGCGGCGGCCTGATCGCCGAGGGCCGGGTGGACCGCACCGTCCGCACCCTGTCCGCCTTCGGCCTGCAGCTCGCCACGATGGACGTGCGCGAGCACGCGGACGCCCACCACCACGCGCTGGGCCAGCTCTTCGACCGGCTCGGCGAGGAGTCCTGGCGCTACGCCGACATGCCGCGCGACTACCGGCGCAAGCTGCTCGCCAAGGAACTGCGCTCGCGCCGCCCGCTGGCCCCGACCCCGGCGCCGCTGGACGCCGCGGGCGCCAAGACCCTGGGCGTCTTCCACACGATGCGCGAGGCCTTCGAGCGCTTCGGCCCCGAGGTGATGGAGTCGTACATCATCTCGATGTGCTTCGGCTCCGACGACGTCTTCGCGGCCGCGGTGCTGGCGCGCGAGGCCGGGCTGATCGACCTGCACGCGGGTGTCGCCAAGATCGGCATCGTGCCGCTGCTGGAGACGACCGTCGAGCTGAAGATCGCCGACAAGCTGCTGGACGAGATGCTGTCCGACCCGTCCTACCGGCGGCTGGTGTCGCTGCGCGGGGACGTGCAGGAGGTCATGCTCGGCTACTCCGACTCCTCGAAGTTCGGCGGCATCACGACCTCGCAGTGGGAGATCCACCGGGCGCAGCGCCGGCTGCGCGACGTGGCGCACCGGCACGGTGTGCGGCTGCGGCTCTTCCACGGCCGCGGCGGCACCGTCGGCCGTGGCGGCGGCCCCTCGCACACCGCGATCCTCGCGCAGCCGTGGGGCACCCTGGAGGGCGAGATCAAGGTGACCGAGCAGGGCGAGGTCATCTCCGACAAGTACCTGATCCCGTCGCTGGCCCGGGAGAACCTGGAGCTGACCGTCGCCGCGACGCTGCAGGCGTCCGCGCTGCACACCGCGCCGCGGCAGTCCGACGAGGCGCTGGCGCGCTGGGACGCGGCGATGGACATCGTCTCGGAGGCGGCGAACGGCGCCTACCGCAAGCTCGTCGACGACCCGGACCTGCCGAAGTACTTCTTCGCCTCCACCCCGGTCGACCAGCTCGGCGAGCTGCACCTGGGCTCGCGCCCGTCCCGCCGCCCGGACTCCGGCGCCGGGCTCGACGGCCTGCGGGCGATCCCGTGGGTCTTCGGCTGGACGCAGTCCCGGCAGATCGTCCCCGGCTGGTTCGGCGTCGGCTCGGGCCTGAAGGCGGCCCGTGAGGCGGGTCTTGACGGGGTGCTGGACGAGGCGTTCGGGCAGTGGCACTTCTTCCGCAACTTCCTGTCCAACGTCGAGATGACGCTGGCCAAGACCGATCTGCGGATCGCCCGCCACTATGTCGACTCGCTCGTCCCCGACGACCTCAAGCACGTCTTCGAGGCCATCGAGGCCGAGCACGAGCTGACGGTGCGCGAGGTGCTGCGGCTGACCGGCGAGTCCGAGCTGCTCGCGGCGAGCCCGGTGCTGGCGCAGACCTTCCGGATCCGCGACCAGTACCTGGACCCGATCTCGTACCTCCAGGTCACGCTGCTGGCCCGGCAGCGTGAGGCGGCCGCGCGCGGTGAGGAGCCGGACCCGCTGCTGTCGCGCGCCCTGCTGCTCACCGTCAACGGTGTCGCGGCGGGTCTGCGCAACACCGGCTGACACCCGCCCGGACGAACGGAAGGGGAGCCGCTCCCGGCACGTGCCGGGGGCGGCTCCCCTCGCGTCGCGGCGGATCCGTCAGCTCTTGCGGTGGCCGACCAGCCGGGGCCGGGGCTCCAGGCCCGACAGCCCGTTCCAGGACAGGCTGACCAGGTGGGCGACGACCTCGGACTTCTTCGGGCGCTGCACCTCGACCCACCACTGGCCGGTCAGCGCGACCATCCCGACGAGCGCCTGGGCGTACATCGGGGCGAGCTTGGGGTCGAAGCCGCGCTGCTTGAACTCGTGGCCGAGGATGTCCTCGACCTGGGTGGCGATGTCGCTGATGAGCGAGGCGAAGGTGCCGGTGGACTGCGCGACGGGCGAGTCGCGCACCAGGATGCGGAAACCGTCGGTGAAGCGCTCGATGTAGTCCAGCAGCGCGAAGGCGGCCTGCTCCAGCAGCTCGCGCGGGTGGCCACCGGTGAGCGCGCCGGTGACCATGTCCAGCAGCCGGCGCATCTCGCGGTCGACCACCACGGCGTACAGGCCTTCCTTGCCGCCGAAGTGCTCGTAGACCACGGGCTTGGACACCCCGGCCTTGTGGGCGATCTCCTCGACCGAGGTGGCCTCGTAGCCCCGCTCGGCGAACAGCGTGCGGCCCACGTCCAGGAGCTGCTCGCGGCGTTCCTTGCCGGTCATCCGGACCCGGCGGGTGCGGCGTGCGGTCGGTCCCGAGGGGGCCGGGGCGGCGGCCTCGGCGGATCCGCGGGCCACCGTCGTCCGGCCGGCCGTCGTCGCCCTGCGCTGTCTGCCGTCGCTCACGCCTCCATCATGCCGCTTCGCTTACGTCTTCTTTACGCCGGGCGGCGATCCGGTCGGCGGTGGGCCAGCGCACGTCGGTCGCCCAGCCGGCCATCTCGCACCAGCGGATGATGCGGGCGCTGGAGTCGATCTGGCCGCGCAGCACGCCGTGCCGGGCGCAGGTGGGGTCGGCGTGGTGCAGGTTGTGCCAGGACTCGCCGCAGGACAGGACGGCCAGCCACCATACGTTGCCGGAGCGGTCGCGGGACTTGAACGGGCGCTTGCCGACGGCGTGGCAGATGGAGTTGATCGACCAGGTCACGTGGTGCAGCAGCGCCACCCGAACGAGCGAACCCCAGAAGAACGCGGTGAAGGCGCCGTACCACGACATGGTGACCAGGCCGCCGACGACCGGCGGGATGAGGAGCGACAGCGCCGTCCACAGCCAGAAGTCGCGGGAGATGCGGCGGATCGCCGGGTCCTTGATCAGGTCGGGGGCGTACTTCTGCTGCGGGGTCTGCTCCTCGTCGAAGAGCCAGCCCATGTGCGCCCACCACAGGCCCTTGAGCAGGGCCGGCAGCGTCTCGCCGTAGCGCCAGGGGCTGTGCGGGTCGCCCTCGGCGTCGCTGAACCTGTGGTGCCTGCGGTGGTCGGCGACCCAGCGCACGATCGGGCCCTCGACGGCCATCGAGCCGGCGATGGCCAGCGCGATCTTCAGCGGGCGGTTGGCCTTGAACGAGCTGTGCGTGAAGTGCCGGTGGAAGCCGACGGTGATGCCGTGACAGCCCAGGAAGTACATGCCCACCATGAGGCCCAGGTCGAGCCAGCTCATCCCGTGTCCCCAGGCCAGCGGCACCGCGGCGACCAGCGCCACGAAGGGGATGCAGATGAACAGCAGCAGCGCGATCTGCTCGATCGAGCGCTTGTTCTCGCCACCGCGGGTGGCGCTCGGCGGCTCCTGTCCTGTCGTCCCGGGATCCGGTTCCCGGGACTCGGGCCTCACGTCTGTCTGTGTGGTCATGTCTGTCCCTGTCGGATGGAAGTGGGGGCTGTAATCAGCGGTTACGCGTAACCTACGCTGCCGTAAGTATTGCAGCGGCGCCCCGTGGACGACAGGACCGTGTCGGGCGGGCAGTCGGGCGGGCACCGATCGATGCTTACCCTGATCTCCGTCGCGTGCACCATGCCCGGTGCGGCATGATGGGAGCGACCGGCTCGCCGCCCCGGCCTGATCGACGGGGAGGCCGAGTTGATCCGCCGTGGTGTAATGGCAGCACTGGGGCTTTTGGTGCCTTAAGTCCGGGTTCGAGTCCTGGCGGCGGAGCAGGTGCGCGGTGAACCGTGCCGGGCGGACGCGCGGAGCAGCGGATGGCCCGTCCCGGACGGCCTGGGTATTCTGCGGGAGTCCCGCTCCCGAAAGCCCAGGAGTTCTCCCTGTGAGCCCCACACGTCCGGCTGCCGTCGTCGTCCTCGCCGCGGGTGAGGGGACGCGCATGAAGTCGGCCACCCCGAAGGTGCTGCACCCGATCTGCGGCCGCTCCCTGCTCGGCCATGTGGTCGCCGCCGCGCGCGAGCTGGACCCCGAGCAGCTGCTGGTGGTCGTGGGCCACGGGCGCGAGCAGGTCACCGAGCACCTCGCGGCCGCCGACCCGGACGCGCTGACGGCCGTGCAGGCGGAGCAGAACGGCACCGGGCACGCGGTCCGCACCGGCCTGGAGGAGCTGGCCCGGCGCGGCGCCACCCCCGAGGGCACCCTCGTGGTGACCTACGGCGACACCCCCCTGCTGACCGCGAGCACGCTGGCCACACTGGTGTCCGCGCACCAGGCGGACGGCAACGCGGTGACCGTGCTCACCGCCCACGTGCCCGACCCGACCGGATACGGCCGCATCGTGCGGGACGTGACGGACGGCCAGGTCGCCGCGATCGTGGAGCAGAAGGACGCCTCCCCGGACCAGCAGGCGATCACCGAGATCAACTCCGGTGTCTACGCGTACGACGCCGCGCTGCTCGCCGAGGCCCTCACCAAGATCACCACGGACAACTCGCAGGCCGAGGAGTACCTGACCGACACCCTGGCGATCCTGCGCGGGGCCGGCCACCGGGTCGGCGCCTGGACCGCCGCCGACCACCGGGAGATCGCCGGGGTCAACAACCGGGTGCAGCTCGCCGAGGCCCGCCGGGTGCTCAACGACCGGCTGCTGCACCAGGCGATGCTGGACGGCGCGACGGTCGTCGACCCCGCCTCGACCTGGCTGGACGCGGGCGTGGTCCTGGAGCCCGACGCGGTGATCCACCCCAACACCCAGCTGCTGGGCGCCACCCGGGTGGCGGCGGGCGCGGAGGTCGGCCCGAACTGCACGCTGACCGACACCGTCGTCGGCGAGGGCGCCCGGGTGTCCAACACCGTCGCCCAGGAGGCCGAGATCGGCCCGCAGGCGAACGTCGGCCCGTACGCGTACCTGCGCCCCGGTGCCCGGCTCGGCAGGGGCGCCAAGGCGGGGACGTACGTCGAGATGAAGAACGCCTCGATCGGCGAGGGCACCAAGGTGCCGCACCTGAGCTACGTGGGCGACGCGACGATCGGCGACCACACCAACATCGGCGCCGCCAGCGTCTTCGTGAACTACGACGGCGAGGCCAAGCACCACACCACGATCGGCAGCTACTGCAAGACCGGGTCGGACAACATGTTCGTGGCGCCCGTGGTGGTCGGCGACGGCGCCTACACCGCGGCCGGCTCGGTGATCACCAAGGACGTGCCGGCCGGCTCGCTCGCGGTGGCCCGCGGGCAGCAGCGCAACATCGAGGGCTGGGTCGCCCGCAAGCGTCCGGGCAGCGCCGCCGCCGAGGCCGCGCAGCGGGCCCACGAGACCCAGCCGGACGACTGAGCCGCGACCCTTTCCCCTCTCCCGCCTCCCCCACACCACCCACACCCACCTGCCGGTTCCGGCAGGGCGAACACCCGCCGTCGCACATGCGAGCGGCGGGTGAGTGAGGGCTGTCTCATCGGCCGCTCCGAGGTGCACACATGCGCCGGAGGGGGCGTACCGTGTGGGGTGCACACAATTCCGCCAGCACGCCCGCATCCGGGTGTCGCTGTGTCGAACACCAGTCGAACACCAAGGAGACGGTGCAGTGACCGGGATCAAGACGACCGGTGAGAAGAAGCTGATGCTCTTCTCCGGCCGCGCCCACCCCGATCTGGCGGAGGCGGTGGCACGGGAACTCGGCGTCGAGCTGGTGCCGACCAAGGCTTTCGACTTCGCCAACGGCGAGATCTACGTGCGGTTCCAGGAGTCGGCGCGCGGCGCCGACTGCTTTCTGATCCAGAGCCACACCCGGCCGATCAACCAGTGGATCATGGAGCAGCTGATCATGCTGGACGCCCTGAAGCGGGCGTCGGCACGCAGCATCACCGTGATCGTCCCCTTCTACGGCTACGCGCGGCAGGACAAGAAGCACCGCGGCCGTGAGCCGATCTCCGCACGGCTGATCGCCGACCTGTTCAAGACCGCGGGCGCCGACCGGATCCTCACCGTCGACCTGCACACCGACCAGATCCAGGGCTTCTTCGACGGGCCGGTGGACCACCTGTTCGCGCTGCCGGTACTGGCGGACTACGTCGGCGCCAAGGTCGACCGGGACAAGCTCACCGTCGTCTCCCCGGACGCCGGACGGGTGCGCGTCGCCGACCGCTGGTGCGACCGGCTCGGCGCGCCGCTGGCCATCGTGCACAAGCGCCGCGACCCGGACGTCGCCAACCAGGTGACCGTCCACGAGGTCGTCGGCGACGTCGAGGGCCGGGTGTGCGTGCTGGTCGACGACATGATCGACACCGCGGGCACCATCTGCGCCGCCGCGGACGCGCTCTTCGCCAACGGCGCGGAGGACGTCATCGTGACCGCCACGCACGGTGTGCTGTCCGGTCCGGCCGCCGACCGGCTGAAGAACTCCAAGGTCAGCGAGTTCATCCTGACCGACACCCTGCCGACCCCGGCGGAGCTGGACCTCGACAAGATCACCGTGCTGTCGATGGCGCCGACCATCGCCAACGCGGTGCGCGAGGTCTTCGAGGACGGCTCGGTCACCAGCCTGTTCGAGGAAGCGCACTGATCCGGCGCGGGCGGCCGCAGAATCGGTACGCCCGCGCTCGGTGATCGATTTCGTCCGGGGCCTTCCCGCCGGTTACGCTGTCCGCGTTGCTCGGCGAGGGAGGCCCCGGACGCGTCTGACGCGGTCCGGAATCCGGCTCCGTTATCGACGCGCTCCTCGTGAACCGTGGATCGGCCCGTCGGGGCCGGGCGACCGTACCGTCTGCCACCACGAGGAGTGAACCTCATGTCCGAGGTCAAGATCCCTGCCGCTCTGCGCACCGAGTTCGGCAAGGGCGCCGCGCGCCGTATCCGCCGCGCCAACCAGGTCCCCGCCGTCATCTACGGCCACGGCGCCGAGCCCAAGCACGTCTCCGTCCCCGGCCACGAGCTGCTGCTCGCGCTGCGCACCGCGAACGTCCTGATCTCGCTGGACATCGACGGCAAGTCCGAGCTGGTCATCCCCAAGGCCGTGCAGCGCGACCCGATCAAGGGCTTCCTGGAGCACGTCGACCTGCTGTCGGTCAAGCGCGGCGAGAAGGTCAACGTCGAGATCCCGGTGACCGCGGAGGGCGAGCTGGCCCCCGGCGGCAACCTGCTGGAGCACGTGCTGGCCGCGCTGCCCGTCGAGGCCGAGGCGACCCACATCCCCGAGGGCGTCACCGTCAGCGTCGAGGGCCTGGAGGCCGGCGCCTCCGTCCTGGCCAAGGACATCGCGCTGCCCAAGGGCGTCACGCTGGCCGTCGACGAGGACGCCGTGGTGATCCAGGTCGTCGCCGCCCAGGTCGAGGAAGCCCCCGAGGAGGGCGAGGAGGAGGCCGAGACCGCCGAGGCCGCCGAGGGCGAGACCGCCGAGGAAGCCGCCGCCGAAGAGGCCTGAGCCTGACACCGCGGCCCGCCGCCGTACCCTGTCCCGGGGTACGGCGGCGGCCGTGTCTGTCCCCCCGGTCCGTGCCGGGCGGACCCCCGCACCCCATGGAGACTCGATGAGCGACAGCACAGCGCCCTGGCTGGTGGCCGGGCTCGGCAACCCGGGCCCCGAGTACGCCGGGAACCGGCACAACATCGGCTTCATGGTCGCCGACCTGCTGGCCTCCCGCATGGGCGGCTCCTTCAAGCGCTCCGGCAAGGCGCAGGCCCAGGTCCTCGAGGGACGTATCGGCCCGCCCGGACCGCTGAGCCGCCGGGTGGTGCTGGTCAAGCCGATGTCGTTCATGAACCTGTCCGGCGGCCCGGTCACCGCGCTGCGGGACTTCTACAAGGTGCCGACCGAGCAGATCGTCGCCGTCCACGACGAGCTGGACATCCCGTACCCGACGCTGCGGCTCAAGCTCGGCGGCGGCGACAACGGGCACAACGGGCTGAAGTCGCTCACCAAGGCGATGGGCCCGGACTACCTGCGGGTGCGGGCCGGGATCGGCCGCCCGCCGGGGCGCATGGACGTGGCGGCCTTCGTGCTGAAGGACTTCTCCTCGACCGAGCGCAAGGAGCTGGAGTGGTTCGTGGACCGCGCCGCCGACGCGGTCGAGGCGCTCGTCGGCGACGGCCTGGAGCGGGCGCAGAGCACGTACAACAACTGACGGACCACGGACCGCCGACCGGGAGTTGACCCGGCGGCACACCATGGCCAAGGATCGCCCGCATGGTCGAACGGAGCCGCTCCCGCCGTGCGGCGGAGGGTGCCAGGGGCCCGGCGCGGCTGGCCCGGGTGGTGGCCGTCGCGCTCGTCGCCGCGCTGCTGCTGGTGTCCGGCGCCTGGGACTCCTGGCGGACCGCGCAGCACGTGATGCTCACCAAGGGCCGCGAGCACGGCACGATGACCCTGACCGACTGCGGCGACTCCACCTGCACGGGCCCCTTCGCGCCGAAGGGCACCGCCGTGGCGCGGCCGGAGGTCACCATCAGCCTGCCGATCCGGCACACCACGGGCGCGCACATCCCGGTCGCCGTCGAGCCCGGCACCGACACCGTGGTGCGGGCCGGCTGGGGCGGGGTGCTGTGGGCGTGGGTGCCGCTGGGCGGCCGCTGCTGCTCGCCGCGATGGTGACGGCGGCCGGCCTGCGCGCCTACCGCACCGCCTGGACGCTCAGCGGGCTCGGCGCGGCGCTGCTGGCCGGGGCGTTCCTGACGCTGTGACCCCGCGCCGGCCGGGCCCCGCACCCCCTCGGGCGACGGGACCCGGCCCCACCGGTCAGCGTGCGGGGGTGCGGGCGACGGCGAAGATGCGGCGGAAGGGGAAGACCGTGCCGTGCGGGCCCGGCGGGTAGGCCTTGCGGAGTAGGTCGCGGTACTGCCCGACGAACTCACGGACGGCGGCCGGATCGCCGTCCAGGGCGGTCAGCACCGGGCGCAGGGCGGTGCCCTTTGTCCAGTCGAGCACCGGGTCCTCGCCCTGGAGGAGCTGCACGTACGTCGACTCCCAGACGTCCACCTGCGCGCAGCCCAGCTCCGTCAGGTGCTCCAGGTAGCCGGCGGGGCTGAGGATGTGGACGTAGCGGCGGCCGTGGTCGTCGAGGCGGTCGCGCCAGCGCGGGGACTCGCACAGCTCCGCGAGCAGCGCGTGGCTGGGCGCGGTGAAGTTGCCCGGCACCTGGAAGGCCAGGGTGCCGCCGGGCGCGAGGTGGTCGAGCCAGTCGCCGAAGCGGTCGGCGTGGCCGGGCACCCACTGGAGCGCCGCGTTGGAGACGATCAGGTCGTACTGCTCGTCGGGCGTCCAGTCGGCGGCGTCGGCCCGGCGGAAGTCCAGGGTGCCGCCGCCGGCGGTGGGCCCGGCGTACTGCTGCGCGGCGGACAGCATCTCGGCGGAGTTGTCGAAGCCGGTGACGCGGGCGGCGGGCCAGCGGTCGGCGAGCAGCGCGGTGACGTTGCCGGGCCCGCAGCCGATGTCGGCGATCCGCGGGGAGCCGCCGCCGGGCAGTTCCGGAATCCGGTGGAGGAGGTCGAGGAACGGGCGGGTGCGGTGGGCGGAATGGTGGAGATACTGGTGGGGATCCCACGTCGGGCTTGCGTGCATCGTTCGTACTCCCTGGGTGGTACGGAACCCGCTGCCGAAACGGAGCGCGAGGTTCATCTCTCCGGTTCCAGGCTCCACCCGGGGATATCTTGATGTCAAGAGACTTCATATCGACAGACCTACTACACTGATCTCCATGGAGGACGAGGTCGACCGGCTGGTCGCTGCATGGCGCCGAGAGCGCCCCGACCTCGACGTCGAACCGCTCGAAGTGCTCAGCCGGGTCAGCAGGCTCGCACGGCACCTGGACCGCGCCCGGCGGCTGGCGTTCGCGGAGATCGGACTGGAGCCCTGGGAGTTCGACGTCCTCACCGCGCTGCGGCGGGCCGGGACGCCGTATCAGCTCTCACCGGGGCAACTGCTCACACAGACCCTCGTCACATCCGGCACGATGACCAACCGGATCGACCGGCTCGCCGAGAAGCGGCTCGTGGAGCGGCTCCCCGACCCCTCCGACCGGCGCGGGGTACTCGTCCGGCTCACCCCCGCCGGACAGGACCGCGCCGACCGGGCCCTGGCCGGCCTGCTCGCCCAGGAACGCTCCATCCTGGGCGAGCTGACCCAGGCCCAGCGGGCGGAACTCGCGGGCCTGCTACGACAGCTGACCGCGCCGTTCGACAACATCCCCACCTGAGGCGGCCAGCTCCACCGGCCCCACCCCGGCCCGCCGGGCCAGCGCCACAGCCGCCAGCGTGGAGTGCACGCCCAGCTTGCCCAGCACGTTCTGCATATGGGTGCGCACCGTGTGCGGGGACAGGAACAGCCGCTCGGCGACCGCCTTGCGGCCCAGCCCCGCCACCATGCAGCGCAGCACCTCCTGCTCGCGCGGCGTCAGCGACTCCACCAGCTGCTCGCTCTCGGTGCGGTGCCGCCGGGCCGCGGTCAGCTCCCGCAGCACCCCGGTCAGCAGCGCGGGCGGCAGATGCGTCTCGTCCCGCAGCACCCCACGCACCACGGCCAGCAGCCGCGACAGCGAGCAGTCCTTGGCGACCCACCCGGACGCCCCCGCCTGCAGCGCGCAGGCGGCGCGGTGCGGGTCGTCGCGCTCGGCCAGCACGACCGTACGCGTCCCCGGATGCTCGGCCTGCACCCGCTCGACCAGCGCGAGCCCGTCCAGCACCGGATCGCGCGGCTCGGCCGCGCGCAGCGCGGACGGCGGCGGTACGGACGCCAGCGCCGGGCGGCCGCGCGGCGCGGTGCCCAGATCGGCGTCGACCAGCAGTACGTCGTAACGGCGGCCGTCGACCGCTGCCCGGTCGAGGCAGCGCTGTGCGGCGGGGCCGCTGCCGGCCGCCGACACGTCGACGTCTGACTCCGCCGCGAGCGCGGCGGCGAGCGACTCGGCGAAGATGCGGTGGTCATCGACGACGAGAACGCGGATTCGTCCCACGGACACCACTCCCGGTGTACGGCACTCCCCCAGTGGCGGGGCCTCGCGTGGGACCCGGTCCCGTACCGCGGGCCGCCGCCCGCGGACGGGGCCGGATCCCTGCGTCTCGCCCCCTGATGAACGCCGGCCCCCACCGGCGTTGTGGGAAAAGCGTAGGGGTTCCCCGGCGGAATGGCGCCGTCTTGGCGCAACTTGCCCTGCCGGGCGGGGCTCGGGCTGCTCGGTAAGCGGTTTCCCTGCGGTGGCCTGCCGGGGGCGCGGGGTGTGCGGGGTGCGCTGACCGCGCCGGGGGCGCCGGGGGTGCGGGGAACGGCGCGGCCCGCCCCCACCGGCCGGTGGTCCTGGGGGCACCTCCCAGGCGGAGCTCTGGGGGAGCGCAGTTCCCCGCGCCCCTGGGGGCGAGGGCCCCGCGCCGCACGCGCAGCCCCAGAACGAGCCCCCCGCGCGCCGCGAAAAACGGGTGCCCCGCGCCGCACGAGCAGCCCCGAAACGGGTCCCCGCACCGCACGCGCGCCCCCGAAAACGAGGGCCCCGCGGGGCATCGTCAGGTCAGGCGGTGGGCTCCTGGGGAGGGGGCGGCGGCGAAGACGCGGGCGCCGGGGAGGGCCGCGAGGATCGCCGAGGTCACGGCGGGGGCCGCGGACGCCGGGGTCAGGACCACCGCGGAGCCGCCGAAGCCGCCGCCGGTCATCCGGGCGCCGAGGGCGCCGCCGGCGAGCGCGGCCTCGACCACGAGGTCCAGCTCGGGGCAGGAGACCTGGAAGTCGTCCCGCAGCGAGGCGTGGCCGGCCGTCAGGACGGGTCCGACGTCGGCGACCCGCCCGGCGTCGAGCAGCGCGACGACCTCCTCGACGCGCCGGTTCTCGGTCACCACGTGCCGGGTCAGGCGGCGCAGCCGCTCGTCGGAGAGCGCGGCGAGCGCGGTGTCGAGGCCGTCGAAGGGGACGTCCCGCAGCGCCGGGAGGCCGAGTTCGGCCGCGGCCGCCTCGCAGCCGGACCGCAGCCGCGCGTACGCGCCGTCCGCGTGCGCGTGCTTGACGCGGGTGTCGGCGACGAGGAGCGCGAGGCCGGCCTCGGCGAGGTCGAGCGGGACCTGGCGCTGCACCAGGCCGCGCACGTCGAGGTGCAGGGCGTGGCCGTCGGTGCAGCACGCGGAGGCGGTCTGGTCCATGACGCCGACGGGCGCGCCGACGTAGGTGTTCTCCGAGCGCTGGCACAGCAGTGCCAGTTCCTGCCGCGGGAGTTCGACGCCGTGCAGGTCGGCGAGGGCGAGCGCGGTGACGACCTGGAGGGCCGCGGAGGAGGACAGGCCGCCGCCGACCGGCACCGTGCTGGTGTAGTGGATGTCGGCGCCGCCGACCGGGTGGCCGGCCTCGCGCAGTGTCCACAGCACGGCGGCGGGGTAGGTGGCCCAGCCCGCGTCGGTGCCGGGGGCGAGGTCGTCCAGGGCGAGTTCGACGACACCGCCGCTCATCTCGGCGGAGTGCACCCGCAGCCGTCCGTCGTCGCGGCGGGCGACGGCGGCGCGGGTGGTCCGGTCGAGGGCGAAGGGCAGCACGAAACCGTCGTTGTAGTCGGTGTGCTCGCCGATGAGGTTCACCCGTCCGGGCGCGGACCAGCAGCCCTCCGGGTCGCGCCCGAAGGCGTCCTTGAAGGCTATGCCGAGGTCGTCGGTCGTGCCGGGGCCGTCGGTCATGCGTCCTCCCGAAGGGATTGGGCGAAGGTCCACGCGTCGCGGACGATGTCGGCGAGATCGGTGCGCACGGGCTGCCAGCCGAGCAGGTCGCGGGCGCGCTGCGCGGAGGCGACGAGCACGGCGGGGTCGCCGGCCCGGCGCGGCTGCGCGGTCTCGGGAATGGGGTGCCCGGTCACCTGCCGGGCGGTGTCGATGACCTCGCGGACGGAGAAGCCGCTGCCGTTGCCGAGGTTGCACACCAGGTGCTCGCCGGGCGCCGCGTGGGTGAGGGCGAGCAGGTGGGCGTCGGCGAGGTCGGCGACGTGGATGTAGTCGCGCACGCAGGTGCCGTCGGGCGTCGGGTAGTCGTCGCCGAAGACGGCGACGGCCTCGCGGCGGCCCTGGGCGACCTGGAGGACCAGCGGGATGAGGTGCGACTCGGGGTCGTGCCGTTCGCCCTGGCCGCCGTACGCGCCCGCGACGTTGAAGTAGCGCAGCGACACCGCGGCCAGGCCGTGGGCGGCGCACTCGGCGCCGATCATATGGTCGACGGCGAGCTTGCTGGCGCCGTACGGGCTGGTGGGCGCGGTGACGGCGTCCTCGGTGACGGGGACGGAGGCCGGTTCGCCGTAGGTGGCGGCGGTGGAGGAGAAGACGAGGGTGCGCACCCCGGTGTCGCGCATGGCGTCCAGCAGGTCCATGGTGCCGCCGACGTTGTTGCGCCAGTACTTGCCCGGGTCCGCGACGGACTCGCCGACCTGTGAGAAGGCGGCGAAGTGCAGCACCGCGTCGAAGCTCGGGTCGAGCACCTTGGCGGCGTCCTGGATCCGTCCCTCGACGAAGTCGGCGCCGTCCGGCACCCCGGCGCGGAAGCCGGTGGACAGGTCGTCCAGCACCGTCACCCGGTGCCCGGCGTTCAGCAGCCGGGCGGCCACCACCCCGCCGATGTACCCGGCGCCTCCGGTGACCAGCAGCTTCCTGGGATTCTCGGTCACGTGCTCGCTACCTCTCGCAGTCGCTGTGCGGCGGCTTCCGGCGGGACGTCGTTGATGAAGGCGCCCATACCGGACTCGGACCCCGCAAGGTACTTCAGCTTGCCCGATGTGCGGCGAATCGTGAAAAGCTCCAGATGCAGGGCGAATTCGCGTCGCTCGGGGATGCCGAAGGGCGCCTGGTGCCAGCCGGAGATGTACGGGGTGGGCGGCTGGTCCGGGCCGAAGATCCGGTCGAAGCGGCGCAGCAGCTCCAGGTAGACGCCCGGGAACTCGGCGCGCGCGTCCTCGTCGAGCGCGAGCAGGTCCGGCACCCGGCGGCGCGGGAAGAGGTGCACCTCGTAGGGCCAGTGGGCGGCGTGCGGGACGAACGCCACCCAGTGCTCGGCGGCCAGCACCACCCGGCTGCCGCCCGCGGCCGCGTCGGCGGTCCCGTCGGCCGTCCCGTCGACCGTCTCGTCGGCGAGGACGTCGTCGAAGAGGTTGCGGCCGGTGCGCTCGCGGTGCGCGGCGAGGGTGCCCAGCATGAGCGAGGTGCGCGGGGTGACGAACGGGTAGCCGTAGATCTGGCCGTGCGGGTGGCCGAGGGTGACGCCGATCTCCTTGCCCCGGTTCTCGAAGGCGAAGACCTGCACGACGCCGGGCAGCCGGGAGAGGTCCAGGGTGCGGTCGGTCCAGGTGTCGAGGACCAGCCGAGCGCGGTCCTCGGTGAGGTCGGCGAAGGAGGCGTCGTGGTCGGAGGTGAAGCACACGACCTCGCAGCGCCCGGCGTCGCCGGCGAGCGAGGGGAAGCGGTTCTCGAAGACGACGACCTCGTAGTCGCTGTCGGGGATCTCGCTCAGCCGCCCCTCGCGCGACGGGCACAGCGGGCACTCGTCGGCGGGCGGGTGGTAGGTGCGGCCCTGGCGGTGCGAGGCGATGGCCACGGTGTCGCCGAGCAGCCGGTCCTCGCGCAGCTCGGAGTGGGTGGAGACGGGTTCCAGGGGGCGGCGGTCGACGGCGTCGCGAACGGGCGCGGCCGCGCCGCCGGGGCGTACGTCCCCGTCGTAATAGATGAGTTCACGGCCGTCCGCGAGCCGGGTCGTCGTCTTCTTCACCCTGCTGACCCCTCACACCACAATCACCCAACAGAACCGCACACAATGAATCATGACACAACAGTGCAGTCAATGCGCGGGCGTGGGTGAAGTTGACGCGTTGGTCAGTACGGGGCTGCGACTCCGTTTCGGGCACAACCAAACAAAGACGAACAGATGCGTGAGCGGTTCCCCCGCCGGAGCGCCGTGGCGCCCTCAGCGCGGGCCGGGAGCCGCCGCCCGGTCCAGCAGGCCGGTGCGCGCGGCCAGCGCCGCCGCCTCCAGCCGGGACCCGACGCCGAGCTTCATCAGCACCCGCTGCACATGGGTGCGCGCGGTGCTCGGGGCTATCCGCATCCCCGCCGCGATCAGCCGGGTGTCCTCGCCCTCGGCGACCCGCACCAGCACCTCGATCTCCCGCGGGGTCAGCATCTCCAGCAGCCGCACGCCCTCGTCGTCCGGCTGCTGGGCGGGATCGAGCAGTTCGGCGAAGGCGCCCTGCAGCAGCGGCTGGGCGATGGCGACCTCGCCCGCCCGAGCCTTGGCCATGGCCCGCTCCACGCCCTCGATGCGCTCGTCATGGCGCACATAGCCGGACGCGCCGGCCGCGAAGGCCGCCGCGATGCCGCGCGGATCGGGCACCGGGCCCAGCACCACGACCGCGACCGCCGGGCGCTCCCGGCGGATCCTGGCCACCGGTTCGAACGCGCCGGGCGCGGCCGGGGCCGCCGTGCCGAACAGGCACACCTCCGGCGACCGGCCCAGCACCAGCTCCGCCGCCCCGCCGGACGGCGCCGACGCGGCCAGCACCCGGTGCCCGCGCAGCTTCAGCGCCGACGCCAACGCCTCCGCGAGCAGCCGGTGGTCGTCGACGACGACGAGCCGTACCCCCATCCAGGACACCCCCTCCACGGGGCGGCCCGGTCCCCGCCGCCCCCCATTGCCCTACGCATACCGCGCGACGGCCCCTCCCAACCGCGCGTCCGGGCGGTACGAGCCCAGGCACGCGAAGGTACACGCTTGCCCCATGACAGCGCGCCCCCGACGCGGCACGGGCGCCCGGGAATTCCGGGGCACCCGTGCGCGCCGGGGGCGCGCGGGGGTACGGACGCGCCGTGGGCGGACCCGCGGCGCGCCGCCGTCAGTGGAGGTCGACGATGTACTTCTGGTCGTCGTTGCTCTCGTAGACGGTGTGGCACGAGTAGAAGAAGTGGCCGTTGTGCCAGTACATGTAGCCCTCCAGGTCGGACATGTCGCCGACCTTGTCCTCCGTGCCGTCGGCGAAGACCGCGTACTTCTGCATCGCGCCGGTCGCCGGGTCGACGGTGTCCAGCTGGCCGGCCACGTCGTAGTCCGGCGGCTCGACGGCGAGGATCTTGCCGTCCGGCAGGAAGTCCAGGCCCACCACGGCCTGCTTGTCGGCCGGCTTGGCGATCCACTTCTGCTTGCCGTCGGCGGTGTTGAAGGCCACGATGCCGCTGAGCACCTGGCCCTTGCTGTCGCCCTGGCTGCGCAGCGTCAGATAGACGGTGTCCTTGCTGACCAGGATGTTGTGCACGTCCTCGACGCCGTTGTCACCGAGCGAGATGTCGTACTTGTCGGTGCCGAGCGAGATCCGCGAGAGCATCTTGCCCGCGGAGAGGGTGACGACGTCGGTGGCGAGCGCGTCGCCGTTCTGCGTGTCGAGCACCACCACGACCGGGTCGGTGGAGACGACCGCCTTGACCTCGAAGCCGCTCGGCGCCTGCCACGACCACTTCGCCTTGCCGGAGTTCTCCGGATCGACGACCTGCACCTTGTAGGTCTTGAAGTCGCAGTTGACGACGACCACGAACTGCGCGCCGCCCGCGTAGCCGTCGTCCTCGCAGTTGCCGTTGCCGCCCTGCCAGAGCACCTTCTGGGTGCTGATGCGGTAGGCGATCGAGCCCTCCATCCAGTCGACGCCGACCGTGTCGCCGCTGATGGCCATCTGCGAGTAGTCGAAGTCGCCGCTGCCGCCGTCACCGCCGGGCAGCGTCGCCGACCACTTCGCGACACCCGTCGTCAGGTCGAAGACCATGATCTGGTTGCACGTCGGGCCGTACTGGATCGCCGCAAAGTTCTGGTACGTGTCCCTGGCCGACGAGCAGTCGTCACCCGCGGGCGCGGCGAGCGTCCACGCCTGGTCGCCGGTCGCGATGTCGTACGCGGTGACCTTGTTGATCTCCTGCTTCACCACGAGCTTGTCGGTGAACCAGATGCCGGGTATCCGCTTGAGGTTGTCCTTCTTGGCGACGGTGTCGGCCGGCTTGTCCCACGCGAACTGGATCTCGCTGGAGTGCGGCGACTCGGTCGGGCCCTTCTGCCCGCTCGCGGTCGGCTTGGGCTTGGGGTCGTCACCGCCGTCGCTCTTGGTCGCGAAGTAGACGGCGACCACGGCGATCAGCGCCACCGCCACGACCGCCGCGATGATCGCGATCATCTTGTTGTTGTTCCGCGCGCCGCCCGGACCGCCGGGCGCCCCCGGATACGGCGCCGGCGTCTGGTAGCCGTACGGGCCCGGCGGGGGCGTCTGGCCGTACTGCGGCTGGCCCGGATACGGCTGCTGGGCGCCCGGGTACGGCGGCGGGGCCTGCGGCGGCACACCCGGCGGGGGCGTCTGCGGCGGGACCTGGAAGGCCGCCTGCGTCGGGGCCTGGGCGTACGGGTTCTGCCCCGGCGGCACCGGCTGCGCGTACGGGTTCGGCCCCGCGGGCGGCGGGGTCTGCGGCGAGGCGGGGGCCGGGTAGCCGTAACCGCCGCCCGGAGCGGGGGGCGGCGGCGGGGGCGGCGCGGAGCCGGGGGCGGGGTAGCCGTAACCGCCCGGCGGCGGGGGCGGGGTCTGCGGAGATCCCGGCGGTGGCGGCACCGGCGCGTCGGACTTCCCGAACTCGGGCGGGGTGCCGGGCGGCGGGGGCGGCTGGGACATCGGCGGAACCTCTTCGCAACTCACAACAGTGTCGGGCGGAAATTCTTTCTATCACCCGGCACCGACACCCCCGCGGGCCGCGGCAGTTCCGTTACCGGGCCGCTACACGTTCTCCGCGAGACCGCCCGCACCCCCGCCCGCACCCCCTCGCGCACCACCCCCGGGACGGCCTCGGGGACGGCCCCCGCGGCCTCTACTGCCCGGCCTCGTCGGCCAGTTCGAGCCAGCGCATCTCCAGGTCCTCGCGCTCCTCGCGCAGCGCCCGCAGCTCCGCGTCGATCTCCGCGACCTTCGCGAAGTCGGTGGCGTGCTCGGCGATCCGCGCGTGCAGCGCCTTCTCCTTCTCCGCGGCCTTGTCCAACTGCCGCTCGATGCGCTGGAGTTCCTTCTTCGCCGCCCGGGTGTCACCGGTCGGCCGGTCCTTGGGCTGCTGCTGCTGCCTGGCCCGGTCGGGCGCGGCCGGGGCCGCCGCCTCCTCCATCGCGCGCCGCCGCTCCAGGTACTCGTCCACCCCGCGCGGCAGCATCCGCAGCGTCTGGTCGCCCAGCAGCGCGAGCACCTTGTCGGTGGTGCGCTCCAGGAAGTACCGGTCGTGGCTGATGACGACCATCGAGCCGGGCCAGCCGTCGAGCAGGTCCTCCAGCTGCGTCAGCGTCTCGATGTCGAGGTCGTTGGTCGGCTCGTCGAGGAAGAGGACGTTCGGCTCGTCCATGAGCAGCCGCAGCAGTTGCAGCCGGCGCCGCTCGCCGCCGGACAGGTCGCCGACCGGCGTCCACTGCTTCTCCTTGGTGAAGCCGAACCGCTCGCACAGCTGACCGGCCGTCATCTCCCGGCCCTTGCCCAGGTCGACCCGGCCGCGTACCGCCTCCACCGCCTGGAGCACGCGCACCTGCGGGTCCAGCTCGGCGACCTCCTGCGACAGGTACGCCAGCCGCACGGTCTTGCCGACCACGACCCGGCCCGCGGCCGGCTGCTGCTCGCCGTCGCTGGCCTTCGCGTCCGCGAGCGCCCGCAGCAGCGACGTCTTGCCCGCGCCGTTGACCCCCACCAGGCCGACCCGGTCGCCCGGACCCAGCTGCCACGTCACATGGCGCAGCAGCTGCTTGGGACCCGCCGTGACGGTCACGTCCTCCAGGTCGAAGACCGTCTTGCCCAGCCGGGAGTTGGCGAAGCGCATCAGCTCCGCCGTGTCGCGGGGCGGCGGCACGTCCTCGATCAGGGCGTTCGCCGCCTCCACCCGGAACCGCGGCTTCGACGTGCGCGCCGGCGCGCCCCGGCGCAGCCACGCCAGCTCCTTGCGGACCAGGTTCTGCCGCTTGGTCTCCTCCGTCGCCGCGATGCGCTCGCGCTCGGCGCGCGCGAAGACGTAGTCGCTGTAGCCGCCCTCGTACTCGTAGACGGTGCCGCGCTGCACGTCCCACATCCGGCCGCACACCTGGTCCAGGAACCAGCGGTCGTGCGTCACGACCACCAGCGCGGAACGGCGGACCCGCAGATGGGCCGCGAGCCACGCGATGCCCTCGACGTCCAGGTGGTTGGTCGGCTCGTCCAGCACGATCAGGTCCTGCTCGTCGATGAGCAGCTTCGCGAGCGCGATACGGCGCCGCTCACCGCCCGACAGCGGGCCGATCACGGTGTCCAGCCCCGCCGGGAAGCCCGGCAGGTCCAGCCCGCCGAACAGTCCCGTGAGCACGTCGCGGATCCGGGCGTCGCCCGCCCACTCGTGGTCCGCCCGGTCCCCCACGACCTCGTGCCGCACGGTCGCCGCCGGATCCAGGCTGTCGTGCTGCGTCAGCACGCCGAGCCGCAGGCCCCCCTGGTGCGTCACCCGCCCCGAGTCCGGCTCCTCCAGCCGGGCGAGCATCCGCACGAGCGTCGTCTTGCCGTCGCCGTTACGCCCGACGACCCCGATCCGGTCGCCCTCCGACACCCCCAGCGAGACGCTGTCCAGCAGGGTACGCGTGCCGTATGTCTTGCCGACGGCTTCCACGTTGACCAGGTTGACGGCCACTTCTCGCTCTCCCAGCGCAGTACGAACCACTCCCCTCCACCCTAGGTGACCCCGCGGTCCCCCCGCCCCGCCGCCTGCCGCGGGCGCCGCGGCCGGTACGCCCCGGGCTGCCTCTTGCGGTGGAGCCGCGACCTGGCGGTAGTGGCGGGCTGAGCACGCAGTTCCCCGCGCCCCCACGTCTGTCACCCGGCGCGCCAAGTGCCTGCCCCCGGCGGAGCGAAAGAGGACGAGCGTTTTCAGGGGCGCGGGGAACTGCGCGACAAGCCGCCCACCCACCGCCAGGCCGCGGCTCCACCGCAAGCGGCAGCCCGGGGCACGGGCCCCGGTCAGAGGATCGTCGCCCCCGGGGCGGGCGCGGGCGCGGCGTAGGCGCGGCCCGGGAGGGCGGCGGCGAGGGCGTCGGCCGCGGCGGCGGAGGGCGCGAGGAAGGCGCAGGTCGGGCCGGAGCCGGAGACGAGCGCGGCGAGGGCGCCCCCGTCGAGCCCGGCGGCGAGCGTCGCGGCCAGCTCCGGCCGCAGGCCGACCGCCGCCGCCTGGAGGTCGTTCGTGAGCACCGCGGCGAGCCGCTCCGCGTCCCCCGCGGCGAGCGCGGCGACCAGCTCGGGGTCGGCGGCGGGCTCGGGGAGATCCGCCGCGAGGTCGCCGCCTCCCCCGGCCCGCCGCAGGCGGTCGCACTCGCGGTACACCTCGGGCGTGGAGAGCCCGCCCTCGGCGACGGCGAAGACCCAGTGGAAGCCGCCGCCGACCGCCAGCGGTGTGAGCCGCTCGCCGCGGCCGAGGCCGAGCGCGGCCCCGCCGACGAGGCTGAAGGGCACGTCGCTGCCCAGTTCGGCGCACAGGTCGAGGAGTTCCTCGCGGGTCGCCCCGGTCCCCCACAGCGCGTCGCAGGCGACGAGCGCGCCCGCGGCGTCCGCGGAGCCGCCCGCCATGCCGCCGGCGACGGGGACGGCCTTGTCGATGTGCAGGTGGACGTCCGGTTCGATGCCGTACCGCTTGGCGAGCGCGACCGCCGCGCGCGCGGCGAGGTTCGTCCCGTCGAGCGGTACGCGGTCGACGTCCCGGCCTTCCGCGGTGAGCCGCAGCCCTTCCGCGGGTGCGGCGGTGACGTGGTCGTACAGTCCGACCGCGAGGAAGACGTTGGCCAGGTCGTGGAAGCCGTCGGGGCGCCGGCCGCCGACGGTGAGCTGGACGTTGACCTTGGCGGGCACGCGGACGGTGACGGCGGACACGGGCGGGTCGCTCCTCATGGTGGCGTTACGGCTTGTGCTCGGCGATGGCGGCGAATTCCTCGACGGTGAGCGCCTCGCCGCGGGCCTGCGGCGACACCCCGGCGGCCAGCAGCGCGGCCTCCGCGGCGGCCGCGGAGCCGGCCCATCCGGCGAGCGCGGCGCGCAGCGTCTTGCGGCGCTGCGCGAAGGCCGCGTCAACTGCGGCGAAGACGTCCCTGCGGCTCGCGGTGGTCCGCGGCGGATCGCGCCGGACGAGCGAGACGAGCCCGGAGTCGACGTTGGGCGCGGGCCAGAAGACGTTGCGGCCGATGGCACCGGCCCGCTTGACGTCGGCGTACCAGCAGGCCTTGACCGACGGCACCCCGTACACCTTGCTGCCGGGCCGGGCGGCGAGCCGGTCGGCGACCTCGGACTGCACCATGACGAGCGTGCGCTCGATCGTCGGGAAGGTCGCGAGCATGTGCAGCAGCACGGGCACGGCGACGTTGTACGGCAGATTGGCGACGAGCGCGGTGGGCGGCGGACCGGGCAGTTCGGTGACGGTCATGGCGTCGGCGTGCACCAGGGCGAAACGGTCCGCCCGCGCCGGCATCCGCGCGGCCACGGTCGCGGGCAGCGCGGCGGCGAGGACGTCGTCGATCTCGATCGCCGTCACCCGGTCCGCGGCCTCCAGCAGCGCCAGGGTGAGCGAGCCGAGCCCGGGACCGACCTCGACGACGGTGTCGTCCGGCTTCACCTCGGCGGTGCGGACGATCCGCCGCACCGTGTTCGCGTCGATGACGAAGTTCTGCCCGCGCTGCTTGGTCGGCCTGACGCCCAGCGCCGCGGCCAGTTCCCGTACGTCCGCGGGCCCCAGCAGACCGTCGTCCTCACTCGTCACCCGCCCAAGGCTAATGCCCCCGGCGGGCGCCCCCCGCCCGGCGCGGGCTCAGCGGCGCAGCCGCGCCCCGCAGACGGGCCAGGGCGCGGTGCCGCGGGCGGCGTACAGCAGCCGGGCGCGCAGCGTCTGCTCGGCGGCGGGCGCGTCCTGCGGAAGGCCCCGGCCGCCCATGCTGCGCCAGGTCCGCACGTCGAACTGGTAGAGGCCGCCGTAGCGCCCGGAGGGGTCCACGGCGTGCGGCCGCCCGCCGGACTCGCACGCGGCGAGCGCGGCCCAGTTCAGCCCGGCGCCCGCGGCGCCTGCCGTCGGGGCAGGTGCCGCGGGCGCTGACACTTGGGGAGCACGCGCGGGCCGCCGTACCGGCCCGGTACCGACCCGGACCAGCTCGGTGACCGGCTGCCGGACCACCCGGCTGCCCAGCAGGCGCGGCGCCCCCGGCACACCGTCCACGGTGCGCACGGCGTACGACAGCTCGCGCACCCCGGCCCGCCCGCGCCGCGCCACCCGGCTCGTCCCGCGTGGCAGCCCCGGATCGGCCCGCCGCACGGTGCGGTACGGCACCGGCTCGCGGCGCACCGTGGCGGAGTCGCGGATCCGCCGCACGGTGAAGGTGCCGCCGTCGTCCGGGAAGACGTCCGGCGCGGGCACCAGCGCGTCCCCGGCGGCCAGCAGCACCCCGGCGTCGGCGACGGCCCCGCGCGCGGTCACGGCGTGCGTACGCACCAGGTGCGCCCGGCCGTCGGCCACGACGGTCACCCGGCGCAGCGTGCGCACGTCCAGCGCGAGCCCGCGGCGGCCGATCGACGCGCCGCGCGAGGCGTCCAGCAGCGCACCGTCGGCCCGTACACCCAGCTGCCGCAGGGCGGCCGAGACGGTCGTGGCGGTGGTCCACACCTGGCGCCGCCGCCCGTCGAGCGTGAGGGTCAGCGGGCGCCCGTACCGTACGGCCACGGCGTCGCCGTCGTGCAGCGGGTGGCCGGGGGCGGGCGCGATCAGGTCGTGCGCGCCGACCGCGATGCCCTGCTCACGCAGCACCCCGGCGACGTCGGACGCGGACGTCCGCACCGTCCGCGCCGTCCCGTCGACGCTCAGCCGGACGGTCGCGGCGCCGGCCACGCCGGCTCCCGTGCCACCGGCGAGCATCGCCACGACGAGTGCCTGCGGGACGAGCCTGCGCGCGTTTCCGGCTAGGTGAATGCTCACGACGCCGGACCTTAAGGCCTAAAAGCCACATAAACGGTTCATTCACCCGTATGCCGCAGGCACCGCGTGTTGCGGCCGTCCGGTACGCGTCCGGTACGCATCCGGTACGCGCCCGGGGTCCCTGCCCGGGTCCGCGCCCGGGTCCGCGCCCGAGTCCGCCCGGCGGGCGCCGTCAGCGCGGGTAGCCGAAGGCTCGGGCGGTGTTGGCGGCGACCGCGGCCGCCAGCACGTCCTCGTCGTCACCGCGGGCCGCGGCCATCGCGCGCAGCGTCAGCGGGATGAGGTAGGGCGCGTTGGGCTGCCCGCGGTGCGGCACCGGCGGCAGGAACGGCGCGTCCGTCTCGACCAGCAGCAGCTCGCGCGGCGCCACGGCCACCGCGTCCCGCAGGTTCTGCGCGGACTTGTAGCTGACCGTCCCGGCGAAGGACATGTAGTAGCCGTGCTCGGCGCACACCTTCGCCATCTCCGCGTCCCCGGAGTAGCAGTGGAAGACCACCCGCTCGGGCGCGCCCTCCTCCGCCAGGACGCGCAGCACGTCCGCGTGCGCGTCCCGGTCGTGGATGACCAGCGCCTTGCCGCGGCGCTTGGCGATCTCGATGTGCCGGCGGAAGGAGTGCTGCTGGTCGGCCACGCCCTCCTGTCCGGTGCGGAAGTAGTCCAGGCCCGTCTCGCCCACGCCGAGGACCTGCGGCAGCGCGGCCAGCGCGTCGATCGCGTCGATCTCCGCGTCCAGCCCGGCCCGCCCGCCCTCCTCCGGCCGCGCCACGACCCGCGGTGCCTCGTTCGGATGCAGCGCCACCGA
The DNA here is from genome assembly GCF_053604375.1 of Streptomyces sp. NPDC004031. Classification (NCBI taxonomy): domain Bacteria; kingdom Bacillati; phylum Actinomycetota; class Actinomycetes; order Kitasatosporales; family Streptomycetaceae; genus Streptomyces; species Streptomyces sp. NPDC004031. The sequence continues at coordinate 138,938 of NZ_JBSGHL010000006.1, forward strand.
CGCCCAGATGCGTTCCCAGGCCGCCGCCGTCTCGGCCGCCCAGCGCGACCCCGGCAGATCGCACCCCACCTGCACCAGCGTGTCCACACCCACCGCCGCGGCCTGCGCCACCGCCTCGGCGACCGTGCCGGACTGCATGTCGAGATGCGTGTGCGAATCGGCCACCGCCACCCGCAGCGGCGCGGGCGCCGGCGGAGGTGTGCGGTCCCGGTCCCGGTCCCGGTCCTTGCCGGCCCTGCTGCTCCTGTCTGCCATACCCGTGATCCTAGGGACGGGCTACGACAGCCGGGCAGCGCGGGCGGTCAGGCCGTCTCACGGTGGCGGTGCAGGAAGTGCAGGGCGGACCAGTGGTGCGGGCGGTGCTCCCGGGCCAGGTGCCACGGCTCGACGGCCTCCACACCGGCGACCCGCCCCGAGCGCATGATCCGCACGTGCTCCCCGCCGCAGTTCCCGCACGCCGGGCTGGTGAGCGGCGACGGCACAGAGGTGCCGTCGGCGAGGTATGTCACGTGCTCACGGCCGAAGGCGTCCACATGGTGCTCGATCTCGTACGCCTGCTCCCAGCCGTACCCGCAGTTCAGGCACGCGAACGAGTACGCTTCCCGCACCCGCGGCTGCGCGCCGCTCCCGACTGTGCCGCTCATCACCCACTCCTCCACTCACCGCCCTCCGGGCCGGCCCACCCGCCCGCCTCCCCTTCCAGCGAACCTCGCCCCCGAACCCACAGCAACCCGGCCCCCGGCGGGCGTCTCGCGCTGCGGCGCGGGCCCGCGTTTTCCGCGGGCCACCCCGGCGGGGGGCGGCGCGTGCGATGTGGGGCACGGTGTCTCGGGGACGCGCCTGCCGCGCGGGGCACTCGTTTTTAGGGGCGCGGGGAACTGCGCGACAAGCCCCCACCGGGGCGCGGGTAGTCAACCGGCCCGAAGGGGCAGTTGCTGTCGTTTCCGGACCACCGGCCGGTGGTGGGCTGAGCGCGCAGTTCCCCGCGCCCCTGAAAACGGCTGCCCCGCGGCGCAGCCGCAGCCTCCACAACGGGTGCCCCGCGCGGCAGCGCGCAGCCCAGGGCGCCCGCCCAGCGCAAGAGCACCCCCGAGCGGCGAGCTCAAGAAGCGGCAAGCTCAGGAAGCAGCGTGCTTCGCAGCCACCACCGCGTCGAAGACGTCCCGCTTCGGAACCCCCACCTCCGCGGCCACGGCCGCAATCGCGGGCTTGCGGCCCTCCCCCGCCGCCTCCCGCGCGGCGACGAGCCGCGCCAGCTCCTCCGGTCCGAGGTCCGCGGGCGCCGCGGCCGGCGCGCCCTCGACCACGACCGTGATCTCCCCGCGTACCCCGTCCTGCGCGGCCCAGCGGGCGAGCTCGGCGAGCGGCCCGCGCCGCACCTCCTCGTACGTCTTGGTGAGCTCGCGGCAGACCGCCGCGCGCCGCTCGGCGCCGAAGACCTCGGCCATCGCGGCGAGGGTGTCGTCGATGCGGTGCGTCGCCTCGAAGTAGACGAGCGTCCGGCGGTCCGCGGCGACCTCACGGAGCCGGGCGAGGCGTTCACCGGCCTTGCGGGGCAGGAAGCCCTCGAAGCAGAAGCGGTCGACGGGCAGCCCGGAGACGGCGAGCGCGGTGAGGACGGCGGAGGGCCCGGGGACGGCGGTGACGGTGATGCCGTGCTCGACGCACGCGGCGACGAGCCGGTAGCCGGGGTCGGAGACGGACGGCATGCCGGCGTCCGTGACGAGCACCACCCGCGCCCCGCCGGCCAGCGCCTCGACCAGTTCGGGGGTGCGCCCGGCCTCGTTGCCCTCGAAGTAGGAGACGATCCGCCCGGTGGGCTCGATGCCGAGCGCCGCGGTGAGCCGGCGCAGCCGCCGGGTGTCCTCGGCGGCGATCACGTCGGCGCCGGCCAGCTCCGTGCCGAGCCGGGGCGGCGCGTCGGCGGGGTCGCCGATGGGGGTTCCGGCCAGTACGAGGACGCCTGCGGCTTGCGTGGTCACCGTCCCAGTCTCGCACCGCCCGCGGCGGCCCCCGGCCCGTACCGCGGACGTACTGGGGCCGTACCGCGGCCGTACGGCGGGGCGGCGGGGCCCGGAGCGGCCCCGGGTTTGCGGACAAACAGGGGCGCCGGGCGCCGACCCTCATCACATTTTCAGAGGCGTTCCCTACGATGGGCCGGTGATGAGTGAGACCGCGACGCAGGACCGGGCCACCGAGGATGTTCCGGCCGAGGCGCAGCCGAGCCCGTGGGCTCAGCGGCTGCGCAGGTTCGGGTATGCGGAGCGGCCGCGTACGGACACCCGGGAGCGGCTGGTGCCGCCCTTCCCGGAGCCGGGGACCCGGTTCTGGCAGATGCTGGGCCTGGCCCCGGCGCGGGCCCGGCTGGTGGCGAAGGCCAACGGCTGGCTCGGGCCGATCCTGGTGGCGGTGCTCGCGGGCGGCCTGCGCTTCTGGCACCTGGGCACCCCGCGCGAGGTCGTCTTCGACGAGACGTACTACGCCAAGGACTCCTGGTCGCTGCTCAAGCTCGGCTACGAGGGCACCTGGCCGGACGCCAAGATCGCCAACACCGACATCCTGGCGCACCCGCAGACGATCCCGCTGTCGGACTCGCCCGGCTACGTCGTCCACCCGCCGGCCGGCAAGTGGGTGATCGCGCTCGGCGAGTGGATGTTCGGCATGAACCCCTTCGGCTGGCGCTTCATGATGGCGCTGCTCGGCACCCTGTCGGTGCTGATGCTGTGCCGGATCGGCCGCCGCCTGTTCCGCTCCACCGCGCTGGGCTGCCTGGCCGGGCTGCTGATGGCGGTGGACGGGCTGCACTTCGTGATGAGCCGGATCGCGCTGCTCGACCTGGTGATCATGTTCTTCGCGCTCGCGGCGTTCGGCTGCCTGCTGGTCGACCGCGACTGGTCGCGGGCCCGGCTGGCGCGCGCGCTGCCGGTCGACGAGGAGGGCTGGGCGGGCCCGGACCGGCAGGTCGGCGGGCGCAAGGGCATGGGCTGGCGGCCGTGGCGGATCGCCGCGGCGGTGTGCCTGGGCCTGGCGGCGGCGAGCAAGTGGAACGGCCTGTACTTCCTGGCCTTCTTCGCGCTGCTCACGCTCGCCTGGGACATCGGCTCGCGCCGCCTGGCCGGTGCCCGCAACCCCTGGCTGGCGGTGCTGCGCAAGGACTTCGGCTGGTCGGTGCTGACGATGTTCCCGGTCGCGGTGCTGACGTACCTGGCGACCTGGACCGGCTGGTTCATGTCCGACAGCGCCTACAACCGGCACTGGGCCGACCACCGCGGCGGCACCTGGTCGTGGATCCCGGCACCTCTGCGCAGCCTGTGGCACTACGAGTACGAGGTCTACCAGTTCAACGTCACGCTGCACACGCCGCACCCGTACCAGTCCAACCCGTGGAGCTGGCTGGTGCTGGGGCGGCCGGTGTCGTACTACTTCGAGTCGCCGAAGTACGGCGAGCAGGGCTGCCACGCGACGGGCGGCTGCTCGAAGGAGATCCTGGCGCTGGGCACCCCGCTGCTGTGGTGGTCGGCGTGCTTCGCGCTGCTCTACCTGCTCTACCGCTGGGTGATGCGCCGCGACTGGCGCGCGGGCGCGATCCTGTGCGCGGCGGGCGCGGGCCTGCTGCCGTGGCTGCACTACCAGGACCGGACGATCTTCTACTTCTACGCGGTGTCGTTCGTCCCCTACCTGTGCCTGGCGGTCGCGATGATGGTGGGCGCCTTCCTCGGCCCGCCCGGCTCCTCGGAGAGCCGCCGGATGTGGGGCGCGGTGGGCGCGGGCACCCTGGTGCTGCTCATCATCTGGAACTTCATCTACTTCTTCCCGATCTACACAGGTATGACCATCCCGTATACCGGCTGGCAGTCCAGGATGTGGTTCGACTCCTGGGTGTGACGGGCGGTTCCGGCGGCGCGGCCGCCGGAACAGATCGGGGACGAAGCCGTGTTGCATTCGAGACCTGTCCCGTCACACCCGTCCCGTAAAGTGCGCGGGGAACGCGATCATTTGAACGCGTTCAGGGGTGGGGACAGGGGGACTCGGGATGCCGTTGGCACCTGGAGCGAAGATCGGGATCGTGGGAACGGTCCTGGTCGTCATGCTGAGCGTCGCGGGATACGGCGCGTACAACATCTACAGCGGCCTGAACGACAACGGGGGCGGCGGGAGCGGCAACAAGGACCGCACGGTCGCGGACACCGCCGCGCCGGTCGCGGCCGGGGACATCACCAAGACGGCCGCGGCCTTTCTCGCCGCATGGTCGGCGGGTGACGTGAAGAAGGCCGCGGTCCTCACGGACTCGCTGCAGACGTCGACGGCGGCGATGACGTCGCTGATCCAGGACGCGAAGGTCAGCAAGGTCACCGCGACCCCGCAGCCGCTGAACGGGACGACCGTGCCCTTCACGGTGAAGGCGACCGTCACATACGCGAACCTGCCGCCGAAGGAGTGGGACTACAGCTCCCAATTGACCGTCGATCGCAACCTGAGCGGCGAGCCGGTCGTGAAGTGGACGCCCGATCTGCTGGTGCCCGGCGTCCAGGCGAACCAATCGATAATCACCGGCCAGGCGACCTCGCCGCAGCTGGACTTGGTGGACCGCCACGGCAAGGTCATGACGGCCGACAAGTACCCGGGCCTGACCGACGTCTTCACCGACCTGCGCAAGCGCTACAGCGGCTCGGGCGGCACACCGGGCATCGAGACGTACATCGCCGACGCCCACCAGGACACCGTCAAGACCCTGCTGGTGGTCAAGCCCGGCAAGAACGCCCGGCTGAAGACCACGCTGGACGCCACGCTCCAGGCCGCGGCGGAGAAGGCGGTCACCTCCGCGACACAGGCGGGCGTCACCGCCCTCGACACCAGGACCGGCGCGATCCTGGCAATGGCCAGCAACCCGCCCGGCGGCGTGAACTACGCGCTGGCCCTCAAGGCCCCCGGGTCCACCTTCAAGATCGTCACGGCCACCGCGCTGATGCTGGCCCCGCATTCGAGCGCCTACCCGAACGGGATCGGCCCGAGCTCGCCCTCCCGGTGCGTCAAGGGCGACAACTTCGCCAGCGGCAAGCCCTACAGCAATGTCACCCGGAACAACGAGGGCGCCAACCTGGCCTGGGACTTCGCCCAGTCCTGCAACACCGGCTTCATCCGGCTCGCCGCGAACCTCGACCAGCCCGACGGTCTCGCCCAGGTCGGCAAGAAGTATTTCGGCCTCGACGGTAAATCCCTGCCCTGGTTCGTCGGCACCGGCACCCCCGACGGCAGCATCCCGGGCGGCACGGGCGACGAGTTCACCTCGGAGATGATCGGCCAGGGGCAGGTGCTGATGTCCACCCTGAACATGGCGTCGGTCTCCGCCACCGTGGTCAACGGGAAGTTCCTGCAGCCGACGATCCTCCAGGACAAGAGCCTGATCGAGAACCGCACCACCATCCCCACCACCCGGCTGCCCGGCTACGTGCAGCAGGGGCTGAAGCAGATGATGAAGGAGACCGCCGACCACGGCACGGCGGCGGGCCTGCTGCACGGCGTCGCCAGTCCGTACGGCGCCAAGACCGGCTCGGCGGAGGAGAACGAGGGCCAGGCCGACGGCTGGTTCACCGCCTACGCCGGACATGTCGCCGCCGCCGGCGTCGTCCTGGGCGGCGGCCACGGCAACGCCTCGGCGGGACCGATCGTCGCGAGCGTGCTCAAAGCCGCCGCCTGACCGCTCCCGGCCGCCCGACAGGCCGCGCTCCCGCCGGACCACCGCCCGCGGTCCGGCGGGACCCGCCATCCCCCTCCTGGGGCGGGGCCCGCCGGCCGCGGCAACGGACGGGCAGGCGCACGCGTACGCACGCCGCCCGTCCCGACCCCCCGTCGTCTGCGCCCACACTAGGCGGAGGGTCTGACAACGCCCCGCCGCGGCGGCCGCGGCCGAAGTACCCTGAACGCCATGGGCAGGGACGACGGCGGGCACATGAGCATCGCGACCGCGCTGGTGCGCGCCGCCTTCCTCGTCAACGCCGTCTACGCCGAGACGGCCCGGGAGTACGGCATCACCAGCCAGCAGGGCCAGTTGCTGTGCGTGCTGATGCCGCAGCCGCGCGGGATGGCCGACCTCGGGGAGACGCTGGGCCTGGCCAAGTCGAGCCTGACCGGTCTGGTCGACCGCACCGCCCAGCGCGGCCTGGTGCGCCGCGAACCCGACCCGGAGGACGGGCGGGCGGTACGCGTCGCCCTCACCGGCGAGGGCACGACGCTGGTCGACGCCTTCTACGCCGAGACGTGCCGCCGCGTCGAACTCCTCCCCCAGGGCCTGCCGCCCGCCGACCGCGACACCATGGCCGCGCTGCTGGGCCGCGTCGTGACGGACAACCAGGTGCCGGTGGTCTTCCTCGACCACGAGGCGGCGGCCTCGCACCGCTGACGGCAGCAGCCCCGGCGGTGCGCCTCAGGCGGTGCCGAACAGCTCGGCGAAGCGCCCGGTGAACAGGTCGGCACCCTTGTACGCGGCGACCGCCGAGGCGGGCAGCAGCGTGGGCGGGGTGCCGGGCTCCTCGGCGGGCACCTGCCCGACCCCGCCGTCCGGCCCGAGCGGCAGCAGCACCGACGGCACCGGGGAGGGCGTGTACGTCGCGGCGGGCCGCTCACCGCGCACCTGTGCGGCGACGTTCGCCGCCACGACCGCGGCGTGCTTCATCGCGTAGCCCGCCATCTTGGCCTCGGCCAGGTCGGTGAGGTCACCGAGCGCGTACAGCCGCTCATGGCCGCGCACCTGGAGGGTGGCGGTCACCCGCACCTGCCCGTGCTCGCTCAGCGCGTCTGCGTCCAGACTGCCGGCGAGGTAGCCGCCGTTCACCCGCACCCCGTGGCAGCGGAACCAGATGTCCGCCTCGACCGTGTCCCCCGCGGTGGTCGCCACCGTGAACGCCCCCGCCCGCCCGGCGGGCGTCGGCGGCTGCGCGGCGAGCGCGGCGCCGAGCCGCAGTTCCACGCCCAGGGCGGCGAGCTGGCGGTGCAGCTCGGCGCGCAGTTCGGGCGCGAAGGCCGGCATGATCTCGTCGGCCGGGTCGAGCAGGGTGACGCGCTTGCCGGGCCACACCGCGGCGATCTCCCCCGCCAGCTCCAGCCCGACCGGCCCCGCGCCGGTGATCAGCACACGCCCGGCCGCCGACAGCTCCTTGTGCGCCGCCCGCAGCCGGTCCAGCGCCTCGGCGGAGACGTCGCTGTCGCTCTTCGCCGGGAACGGGTAGTCCGACCCGGTGGCCAGCACGACGTAGTCCGCGGCGATCCGTTCGCCACCGGCGAGGGTGACGCCGCGAGCATCGCTATCGATAGCCGCCACGCGATCCCTCACCACCCGCCCGCGCGCCAGCAGCCCGTCGTACGGAAAGAAGATGTTTCCGGCCCACTCCGGCTTCACCAGCGCCCGGAGCGAACCGGCCGCGTGCACGAACGCGTCCCTCGGCTCGACCAGGACGACGTCCACCCCGTCCTCCGCGTCCAGTGCCTTGGCGACACTGGACCCGCCGTACCCGCCGCCGACGACCACCACGGTGCTGCTCATGTTCCGTACCCCATAATCGATAGGCGATCTTCATTCGTAGCACGAACGATATTAGTTCGTACTACGAATGACAACCGTACAAGGCCGCTGCCTCTTCCCGGATCCGCGAAACAATCGCGGTCAGATGTCCGCGCGCGAGGACCGGCCGCCCGTCCAACGCGCGCACCTGGCGCGGGTCACCGCGAGGTCAGCGCCCCCGAGTGGTCATGCGCCGGTCCCGGCACCGGCGGGCACGTACCTGAGGTCGCACGCGGTCAACGACGCCGGCGCCGTACGCAGCCACACCGTGCCGTGGCCGGCCGGGTCGCCGTACAGGTGGCGGACGAGCATGCGCCGCCCGCGCGGCACGTCGAAGGGCACCCGTTCGGCCCGCCCGCGGACGACGGCCTGCCGCACGGGACCGGTCGCGATGCTGCGCACGTCCACCACGAGGGCGATCCGCAGGTCCGCCGCGCCCCGGCCTCGTCCCGCCGCAGGAACCACCCCGGCCGCACGGTCGGCCCGCCGGTCGCCACCCGGGCAGTGAGCTGCGCGCGGAGAACAAGGTCGACGTCGAAGGGCGGAGTCGTCACGCCGGCATCCTCGGCGGCCCGGCAGTGCCCGCACCACCCGGACCTTCGCCCTACACCGCTGTCCCTACACCTGCGGCCCGGCCCCGCGGGACTCCCCCGGCGGCTACGGCGCGTCGCCCGCCTCGGCGGCCCCGACAGCCGCCGTGAAGCCGGGGTTGCTGATGAGGATGCCGCCGTCGACCGGCAGCGTCACGCCGGTGATCCAGGCCGCGTCCGACGAGGCGAGGAAAGTGACCGCGCCCGCGATGTCCGCGGGTTCGCCGACCCTGCCCAGCGGGTAGAGGGCCGCCGCGGCGTCGACCGCCGACTCGCGGCCCGCCCAGGCCGGGGTGCGCACGGTGCCCGGCGCGACGAGGTTGACGCGCACCCCGCGGGGCGCGGACTGCACCGCCAGCGTGCGGGTCAGCGACATCAGCCCCGCCTTGGCGGCGCTGTAGGAGTGGTTGCCGAAGTAGGCGAGGCCGTTGACCGAGCCGATGTTGACCACCGCGCCGCGCCGGCCGGGCGCCGCGGCCAGGTGCGGCAGCGCCGCGCGGGTGCAGCGCATCGCGCCGACGAGCGTGATGTCGAGGTCGAGCCGCCAGTCCTCGTCGTCCTCGTCCTCGAAGGCACCCGGGTGCTCGGCGCATCGATAGGCGTTGTTGACGAGCACGTCCAGCGTCCCGAAGGCGTCGACCGCGCGGGCCACCGCCGCGTCCACGGCCTCGCGGTCGGCCACGTCGCAGCCACAGGCCTCGGCCCTGCCGCCCGCCGCGCGGACGGCGGCCGCGGTCGCCTCGGCGGCCTCCGCGTCGATGTCGGCGATCAGCACCCCCGCGCCCTCGGCGGCGAACCGCCGCGCCGTGGCCTCCCCGATGCCGCGCGCACCGCCTGTGACGATCACACCGTACGACTCGAAGCGTCCGCCCATGCGGTCAGCGTATGCACTCCCTGAGCGCCCTGACCAGAGCCTGTGCGCGGGGGTCGGCGGTGACGTTGCGCTGCATGCCGTTGGTGACGTAGCCGAAGCCCGTGCCGGTGTCCGGGTCGGCGAAGGCCAGGCTGCCGCCGCGGCCCGGGTGGCCGAAGGAGCCGGGGCCGAGCAGGGGGGCGGCCGGGCCGTGCAGCATGTAGCCGAGCCCGAAGAGGGTGTTGACGACCAGCACCCGGTCGGGCCCCTCCGATTCCGGGGTCCTCGCCGCCGTCACCGTCGCGGGCGCGAACAGCCGGGGCCCGCCGTCCACCTCGCCCACCAGCGCCGCGTAGAAGCGGGCGAGCGACCGGGCGGTGGCGATGCCGCCGGAGGCGGCGAGTTCCCCGGCGCGGTAGGCCGGGTCGTTCTCGTCCGGCAGCGGCGTGATCGCGGCGAAGGCCCGCCGGGTGAGCGAGCCGGCGTCGGCGTACGCGTCGTGCACGGACCGCTTGGGCCGGCTGCGCAGCACCCCGGACACGGCCGGTTCGGGTGCCGCGATGTCGGCGATCGTGCCGACCTGGCCCGTCCGGTCGTCCGGCAGTCCTATCCACAGGTCCAGACCCAGCGGCCGCGCTATCTCCTCGGCGGTGAAGCGGCCGATCGTCCGCCCCGAGGCGCGCAGCACCAGCTCGCCGGCGAGCCAGCTGAAGGTCTGCGCGTGGTAGCCGTGTTCCCTGCCGGGTGCGAAGAGCGGCTGCTGGGCGGCCACCGCGCGCGGCCCCGACGTCCCGTCGAGCGCCTGCTGCGGGGTCAGCGGCTCGTCCAGCGCGGGCACCGCGGCGCGGTGCGCCAGCACGTCCCGCACCGTCACCCGCTCCTTGCCGCGCGCCTTGAACTCCGGCCAGTAGGCGCCCACGGGCGCGTCCAGGTCGAGCTGGCCGCGCTGGTGGAGCAGCAGCAGGCAGGCCGCGGCCACGCCCTTGGTCGCCGACCGCACCGTCTGCGCCGTCTCCTCGCGCCACGGCGCGCCGCCCTCCGGGGAGGCCGTGCCGCCCCACAGGTCGACGACGCGGCGCCCGTGCCGGTAGACCGAGACCGCCGCCCCGCGGTCGCCGCGCCGGGCGAAATTGCCCGCGAAGGCGGCGCGTACCGGCTCGTAGCCGGGCTCGACCACCCCGTGCACCTCGATGCCGTCCATCGGCCGCCTCCTCTCCGCCGGGCCCTCCGCCGCCGGTGGGGCGGCTTGTCCGCTGCTGCTGTCGCGTCCCCTCCATGGTGCACGAGGGGTACGACAACCGGCCGCGGGGGGGAAGCGGGGAGGGGCCGGAGGCACGGCGGTCAGGTCGTGCCCAACAACGGCGGCGGGCCCGTACCGGGACCGCGGTCCGGGTCTGGTGACCCGGAGGCGGCCCCGTTACGGGCCCGGTGGGGGGATCCGCTATCGGCTGCTGTCGCTTACGAGAGCGGCGGGTATGCGTTGGCGATCAGCTGGTGGAACTGGGCCGAGAACCAGTGGCCCGCCAGCGGGGAGTTCGGCAGCGCACCCGTCGGGTTGTTGCCGTTGCGCGCGTTGCCACCGTAGGTCGGGTCGCACATCTGGTCGAAGCCCTTGCCCTCGTCGTTGCTGATGGCAGAGCTCGCGCCGTCGGACTCACCCGGCGGCTTGACCCACACGTAGGCGTCGATGTTGCTCGCGGGAGCGGCCGTCGGCCGCGCTCCGATGCCCGCACCGGACTGGTTGCACCAGTTGCCGGCGTGGATGCGGCGGTCGATGCGGCCACCGTCGACGTAGGTGTCCACGCTGGTCGTCGCGCCCGGACCGGTGGGACGGGCGGTGCCGCCCCAGCCGTTGCGGCCGGTGTCGATCAGCATGCCGATGCTGGACGGGAAGCCGTCGGAGATCAGCTGGTTGCGCAGGCCGAGCGCGTACGACTGCTCGTCCACGTAGTTGTTCCAGTCGACCCACTTCGACTGACGCACGGTGGTGCCGTTGACGTTGTCCGTCACCTTGAAGTTGGGCTCCACGGTGGCGCTGTAGTTCGCCGTGTTGGTGATGAAGCCCTGGACGTCGGCCAGGCTGGCGCCGTTGCTCGTCGCGACCTTGTAGAACTCCTGGGCGGACGGGGCGAGGTTGCTGTCCCAGCCCAGCCAGGCGTGGTGGCCGGCGTCGATGTAGTTGTAGGTGTTGCCGAGGGCGCCCAGCTTCGACAGGGCGTAGCTGACGCCCTTCTCGTAGTTGCCGTTCGCCTTCATGGTCGCGCAGGCGTCCGTCGAACCGGCGGTGCCGCCCGCGTTGGTGACGAGGTTCGGCAGCGAGTCGGGCTCGATGATGTTGACGATGCGCAGGTTCGAGTACGCGGCGTTGCCCTCGATCGCGGTGATCGGGTCGATGTAGTCGGTCTGGTACTTGCCGATGTCCGTCGGGCCGAGCTCACCGTTGGAGGCGAGCGCGGCGCAGTCGCGGCCCGGCAGGTCGTAGATCACGAGCTCGATCGTGAGCGGCTGGCCGGCGGCCTGCTGGACGGCCGCGTCCAGGTGCGCCTTCAGACCCATGCCGCCGTTGACGCCGTTGATCGCGGCGATCCGGTCGAGCCACACCGCGGTCGACTGCTTGGCGATGGCCTGGCCGCCGTCCCCGGCCGCAAGGGCGGACCACTCCGAGTTGACGTAGCCCTTGGCCCCGACGTAGGGGTTGTCCACCTTCTGACCGGGCGGAGGCGTGGTCGGCGGGGTGGTGGGCGGCGTGGTCGGCGGGGTCGTCGGCGGCGTGGTCGGCGGGGTGGTGGGAGGCGTGGTGCCGCCCGTCGAACCGCCGTTGGTGCCACCGGTGCCACCACAGGTGACGCCGTTCAGGGTGAACGAGCTCGGCTTGGCATTGGTACCGCTGTAGGTGCCCTGGAAGCCGAAGTTCGTCGTCCCGCCGGTCGCGATCGCCCCGTTGTACGACAGGCTCGCGGCGCTGACGGCCGCACCCGACTGGGTGATGGTGGCGTTCCAGCCGGAGGTGACCTTCTGGTTGCCGGCGAAGGTCCAGCCGAGATTCCAGCTGGTCACCGCGGGGCCGGTGTTGGTGACGGTCACCGACGCGGTGAAGCCGCTGCCCCAGTCGTTGAGGCTGTAGTCGACCGAGCAACCGGCCGTGGCGGCCGAAGCGGACGGCGCGTTCAGGGCGGCGGCGATACCGCCGGAGGCAATGACCATCAGACCCGCGGCAATGGCCGCGGTTCTGCGTCGGACAATCGGGACTGCCATGTGCGAACAACCTCCATAGGGGGGATGGGCCTTTCGAAACGGCTTCGAGAGGCCATGGGAGGTGGTGCGGTGGTTCTTGTTTCGGTTACACACTCTTAACGTGGGAGCGCTCCCATAGTGCGGAGCCCTCCTGCTCCTGTCAATGCTTGAAGCACGACAAGGCGCCGCCGTCCGACCCCAGTTGCCCGCCGGAGCCCGTGTCCGCGCAGGTCACGCGGGTCAGCGCCGCGCCGTACCCGACGCCGTACGCGCCCCGGCACCCGCCGCGCGTCCCGCCGCGTTCGCGGCCCGAAGGACCGTCAGGTGACGGGCAGGCGCGGCAATGTGCCGACCGTCCCGTCTGCGCGGCACATCTGCGCGCAGGGACGCTTGCGGCGGACACCAGGTGTCGGACTCCGCGGCGAGGGGTACGGGGACGGGTACGCCGCCGTGACGGCGCCGTACGCGCCGTCGTACACGCCGGGGTACGTGCCGGGTCACGCGCGGGAAGCGCGCGCGGCGGACGGGAGCCGCCGCTACGCCGTGGCCGCGGCAGCCGCCCTGCCCGCAGCACGCCCGGAGAAGATGCACCCGCCCAGGAACGTCCCCTCCAGCGACCGGTAGCCGTGCACCCCGCCGCCCCCGAACCCGGCGGCCTCACCGGCCGCGTACAGCCCGCCCAGCGGCTCGCCGCGCCCGCCCGCGCCCCCTCCGGTTCCGGACGCGTCCGGCCGGGCGAGAACGCGCCCTTCGAGGTCCGTCTCCAGCCCGCCGAGCGACTTCCTGGTCAGGATGTTCAGCCGCACCGCGATCAGCGGCCCCGCCTTCGGATCCAGCAGCCGGTGCGGGGAAGCGGTACGGATCAGCTTGTCGCCGATGTAGTTGCGCGCCCCGCGAATGGCCGTGACCTGGAGGTCCTTGGTGTAGGTGTTGGCGATTTCCCGGTCCCGGGCCTCGATCTCGCGGCGCAGCGCGTCCTCGTCCACCAGGTCCTCGCCGGTGAGGGCGTTCATGCCGCGCACCAAGGCGCCGAGTTCGCGCTCGACCACGAAGTCCGCGCCGTTGCGCTTGAAGGCCTCCACCGGTCCGGGCGCACCGGGTAGCACCCGCTTCAGCACGTCGCGCACACTGCGCCCGGTGAGATCCGGGTTCTGCTCCGAGCCCGACAGCGCGAATTCCTTCTCGATAATCTTCTGCGTGAGGACGAACCACGTGTATTCATGACCGGTCCGCATGATGTGCTCAAGCGTCCCGAGCGTGTCGAACCCGGGGAAGTACGGCACGGGAAGCCGCTTCCCCGTCGCGTCCAGCCACAGCGACGAGGGCCCCGGCAGGATACGGATGCCGTGCCGGGCCCAGATCGGGTTCCAGTTCTCGATGCCTTCGGTGTAATGCCACATGCGGTCGCCGTTGACGAGCGACCCGCCCGCGGCGCCCGTGATGCCCAGCATCAGGCCGTCCACGTGCGCCGGCACCCCCGACAGCAGCTTCTTCGGCGGCGTGCCGAGCCGCTCCGGCCAGGCCGCGCGCACCAGGTCGTGGTTGCCGCCGATCCCTCCGCTCGTGACGACGACGGCCTGCGCCCTGAGCGCGAAATCCCGCGCGACCTCGCGCGAACTCGCCGTACCGCGCTCCGCGTCGCTCGGCACCAGCACCTCACCGGTCACCCCGTCGACGGCGCCGTCCGTGGTCGTCAGCCCCGTCACCCGGTGCCGGAAGCGCAACTCCACCCGGCCGCGCGCCACAGCCTCGCGCACCCGCCGCTCGAACGGCTCCACCACACCCGGGCCCGTACCCCACGTGATGTGGAAACGCGGCACCGAATTCCCCGGCCCGGTGGCCAGGAAACCACCGCGCTCGGCCCACCCGACGACGGGAAAGATGCGCAGCCCCTGCCCGTGCAGCCACGCCCGCTTCTCACCGGCGGCGAAATCGACGTACGCCTCGGCCCACTGGCGCGGCCAGTGGTCCTCGGGGCGGTCGAAGCCGGCCGTGCCGAACCAATCCTGGAGCGCCAGCTCTCTGCTGTCACGGATGCGCATACGGCGCTGCTCGGGCGAGTCCACGAAGAACAGGCCGCCGAACGACCAGAACGCCTGGCCCCCGATCGACGCTTCCGGCTCCTGGTCGACCAGGATCACCTTCCGCCCCGCGTCGGCCAGCTCGGCGGTGGCCACCAGCCCCGCCAGACCCGCGCCCACCACTACGACGTCCGCGTCCAGCGCCATCCGCCCGCCTCCTGCTCCACGCGTCCACTGCCACCGACCTACTCGGCGGTAATGCACGTTACGCGAGCGGCCCCCGCCCGGTCAGCACCCCGGCAGGCCCGGACGGCTCATCCGATGTTCCGCCGATCCGACTCTCGATAGGCGACGATCACCCACCGCTCCTCGATTCCCACCCGACATCACGGACCCGGCGGCACCGCGACCTCACCCGCGCGTCCCTGTCGCCCCGAGCAGAAGGCTGGGGCGATGTCATCGACGGGCGATGGCCCATGGTCGAGAGGCGATGGCGAATGGTCGCGGTTCATCGGATGTCCGCCCGCCATCTGACCTCACCGTCATGCCGCTCGTCGGTGGCCGCCAGCCCGATCGCTGCGGCCACCGCCGCGGACGCCGCGTGCTCCGGATGAACGTGCGCGACGACCGTCGTCACCTCTTTCGCACGCAGCCAGGTCAGCAGACCGCGCGCCGCCTCCTTCGCGACGCCCTGCCCCTGCCAGGGCGCACCCACCACCCAGGCGACCTCGGCCCGCGTGCCGGTGACGGTCGCCTGCACCGTCCCGGTCAGACGGTCGGCCGAATCGAGCCGCACCACCCAGTTGCACCAGGCGACATCCGCGTCCCCGGAACCCCCCACCAGCCGCTCGTACCGCACCTGCAATCGATCAACGCTCAGCGGTACTCCCCCGATGAATTCGTGCAGCCGCGGGTCCGCCAGCACCTCGGCCATCTCCTCCGCGTGATGCGCCGCCAGCGGCAGCAGTGTGAGCCGCTCCGTAGCGATGGTCTCCGCTTCCACGCCTGCCTCCCCACGTCCTGCCGGCCATCGGGCGGGTCGCCCGTCCGACCACCGCACCATCGGATCATCCGGTACACGTCCATCGGACCGTACCCCGGCGGTCGCCCGGCGCGATGACGCACTCCGGGGGCGCACCGGGGTGAAAAGTTGCTGCCCGCGAAGCAGCCCCGAACCATAGATGAGGTGAGCGACGGCGCGTACCTACGGTTTCCGCATCTGCACGGCGACATGCTCTGCTTCGTCGCGGAGGACGACATCTGGGTCGCCCCGCTCGGCCCGCCGGGCGGCTCCCCCGGCCGCGCCTGGCGGGTGACCGCCGACCGCACCCGGGTCGGCCCGCCGCGCCTGTCGCCAGACGGATCGATGATCGCTTTCACCACCTGGCGCAGCCTGGACCCCGAGGTGCATCTGGTGCCGTCCGACGGCGGCACCTCGCGGCGGCTCACCTACTGGGGCAGCACCGACACGCGCGTCTGCTCCTGGACCCCGGACGGCCACATCCTCGCGGTGTCGTCGCACGGCCAGGCCTTCTCCTACTTCACCTGGGCGCACAGTGTGCCGGTGGAGGGCGGCCCAGGCGGCCCGCTGCCCTGGGGCCCGGTCTCGGACATCGCCGTCCACGACGAGCCCGCCGCCGAAGGCGGCGGCACCGAGCGCCGCACCCTGCTGCTCACCGGTACACCGCCACACGAGCCGCACGCCTGGAAGCGCTACCGCGGCGGGGCGACGGGCAGACTGTGGCTGCACGGCGAGCGTCTGGTGCCGGACATCGACGGGCACCTCGCCTCCCCCATGTTCGTCGGCGGCCGTATCGCCTTCCTCTCGGACCACGAGGGCATCGGCAACCTGTACTCCTGCCTCCCCGACGGCACCGGCCTGCGCCGCCACACCGACCACGCCGACTTCTACGCCCGCAACGCCGCCACCGACGGCAACCGCGTCGTCTACCAGTGCGCCGGCGCGCTGTGGCTGGTGGACGACCTCGCGGAAGACGCCGAACCGCGCCGCCTGGACGTCCGCCTCGGCGGCGCCCGCAGCGGCCGTCGCCCGTACCATGTGCCCGCCGCCTCGAACATCCACGGCCTGGCCGTCGACGGCCTGGGCCGCGCCAGTGCGGTGTGCGTCCGCGGCAGCCTGTACTGGCTCACCCACCGCGACGGCCCGGCCCGCACCGTCGCCGACACCGCCGGCGCGCGCGTCCGGCTACCGGAGATGCTCGGCGACACCGGTCTGGTCGGCTACGTGACGGATGCCGAGGGAGAGGACGGCATCGAACTGGCCCCGCTCCCCGGCCGGGCCTCCCGCGCGCTCAGCCGCGGCCCCGAGTCGGCCGCCGACGTGGCCGCCGCGCTCACCGCGCCTGAGCCCGTCGGCACTGCGCCTGACACCGTTCCGGTGGCGGGCGCGTCGGCGCGCGCGGGGGTAGGCGACGAGCGTTCAGCGAAAGACGATGACCGCCCATCGCCCATCGATAGCCACACGGTCAGAACGGGCTCCACACGAGTGGCGTACGTCGACGGTGTTCTCGCACCTGTCGGCGGCGCCAGCGGCTCCGAGGGCGCCCCACCCCCACCACCGGTGAACGATCCCAACGCCCCCACCCGCCTGGCGGTGGGCCGCCTCGGCCGTGTCCTGGAGCTGGTGTCGACCCCGGACGGCGGGACTCTCGCGGTCGCCTCGAACGACGGACGCCTGCTCCTGGTGGCCACCGGCGCCGGCGAGGGCCCGTCCGACTACGACGACATCGGCAGCGACCTCGACGACGTGCCCCGGCACCCGGCCGGAACGGTCACCGAACTCATCCGCTCCACCAACGGCCCGGTCCGTGACATCGCCTTCTCCCCCGACTCGGCCTGGCTGACGTGGTCGCACCCCGGCGTCGGCCGCTCACTGCGTTCGGTGAAGATCGCCCGACTGTCCGACAGCACGATCATCGATGTCACCAACGGCCGTTTCGAGGACGAGCAGCCGGTCTTCACCCGCGACGGCCGCTACCTCGCGTTCCTCTCCTGGCGGGGCTTCGACCCGGTGTACGACGTCCACACCGGCGACCTGTCCTTCCCCCTGGGCTGCCGCCCTTACCTCGTCCCGCTCAACTCGGCGACACCGTCGCCCTTCGCACTGCCCATCGACGGCGGTCCGGTCGGCAGCGGCCTCGACCCCGGCGAGAGCGGCGGCGACAGTGACGGCCCCGTCGTCGTCGAGGCCGAGGGACTGCCTGACCGGGTGACGCCCTTTCCCGTACCGGCGTCCAAGTACTCCTCGCTCGAACCGGTGCAAGGTGGCTTGGTCTGGCTGCGCTGGCCGATCTCCGGCGCCCTGGGCGAGACCTTCGTCAACCCGACCGACCCCTCCGCGCGCCCCACGCTGGAGTTCTACAGCCTCGGGAAGTCCAAGAAGACCGAGCTGGTCCGGCACATGGACTGGTACGCCGTCAGCGGCGACGGCCGCCGCCTGGCCGTCTACGACGAGGGCGAACTGGCGGTCCTGCCCGCCAACGAGCGCGGTGACGACGACACCACCGTCTACGTCGACATGCGCCGCATCCTGCACGAGGTCGAACCCGCCGCGGAATGGCGGCAGTCCTACGCCGAGGCGGGCCGCCTGATCCGCGACTACTTCTGGACACCGGACATGTGCGGCGTGGACTGGCCCGGCGTCCTCGACCAGTACCGGCCGCTGGTGGACCGGGTGGCCACGCCCGACGAGTTCGCCGACCTGCTGCGCGAGGTCCTCGGCGAGCTGGGCACGTCCCACGCGTACGTCGCCGCCGCCCGCCGCAACGAGGGCCCGCCGCACTACCAGCGGCCCATCGGCCTGCTCGGCGCCGACTTCCAGCACAACAAGGACGGCACATGGACGGTCGTGCGCATCCTGCCGGGCGAGTCGTCGGACTCCAAGGCGCGCTCCCCGCTCGCGGGCACCGGCATCCGCGAGGGAGCCGTCCTCACCCATGTCGACGGCCGCCCGGTGGACCCGCTGTCGGGCCCCTTCCCGCTGCTGGCCGGTGCGGGCGGCACCACGGTGGAGCTGACGTTCCGCCCGCCCGGCGGCGGCCCGCCGCGTCGCGTCGCCATCGTCCCGCTAATCGATGATCGACCATTGCGCTACCAGCACTGGGTCGCCCGGCGCCGCAAGGTCGTACGCCGCCTCAGCGGCGGCCGGTGCGGCTACCTGCACATCCCCGACCTGGGCGGCTCCGGGTGGGCGCAGTTCAACCGCGACCTGCGCAAGGAGGTCGCCTACGACGCGCTGATCGTCGACGTCCGCGGCAACGCCGGCGGGAACATCAGCGAGCTGGTCATCGAGAAACTCACCCGCACCGTGCTGGGCTGGGACATCACCCGCAACGCCCAGCCCGTCTCGTACACCGGCAACGCCCCTCGCGGTCCGATCGTGGCCGTCGCGGACGAGGCGACGTCCTCCGACGGCGACATGATCACCGCCGCGTTCAAACTGCTCGGCCTCGGCCCGGTGGTGGGCCTGCGCACCTGGGGCGGGGTCGTCGGGATGACCGGCCGCCACCGGCTCGGCGACGGCACCGTCATCACCGTTCCGATGAACGCCGCATGGTTCGACGCGTACGGATGGTCCATCGAGAATCAAGGGGTGGCCCCCGACATCGAGAGTCTGCGGACCCCGCTGGACTGGGCGGAAGGGCGGCACGGCCAGCTCGATGTCGCCGTCCGCACCGCGCTGACGCTGCTCTCCCAGCATCCCGCCGCCAACCCGCCGGACCTCTCCGACCGCCCCGACCGTTCCCGCCCCCCGCTGCCCCCGCGCAGCTGAAGGAGCGCCCTCGCACCCTGACACCTGCCAGGAGCGCCGCGCGCCCCCACCATGGCAGCCTGGCGTCATGGACACCCACAGCAGCGCACGCCCCGCCTCCTGGCCGCGGACGGAGGCGGAGGCCCTCGCCGAGCAGGAGCGCCTGCGCGCCCTGGCCGATCTCACGTCCGCCGGACCGGCGCCGGAGGACATACGCCTGGTCGCGGGTGTGGACGTGTCCTATGCCACCGACAGCGACGCCTTAGTGGCGGCGGCCGTGGTGCTGGACGCGACGAGTCTGGAACCGGTCGAGGTCGCCGTCGTGGAAGGAAGCGTCACCTTCCCGTACGTCCCCGGCCTGCTGGCCTTCCGCGAACTGCCGTCGGTGCTGGCGGCGCTGGAGAGGCTGGCGCACACACCGCAGCTGCTGGTGTGCGACGGCTACGGCGTCGCGCATCCGCGCCGCGCCGGGCTCGCGGTGCATCTGGGAGTGCTGACGGGGCTGCCCTGCTTCGGGGTGGCCAAGACGCCGTTCGTCTTCGGGCACGGAGAGGTCGGCGACGAGCGCGGTGCGGGCGCGCCGCTGACGTCGGAGGAGGGCGAGGTGGTAGGGCGCGCGCTGCGCACCCGGCCCGGCGTCAAGCCGGTGTTCGTCTCCGTGGGACACGGCATAGGGCTGGACAACGCCTGCGCGCACACGCTGCGGCTGACACCGAAGTTCCGGCTCCCGGAGACGACGCGCTGGGCCGACCGCGTCAGCCGCGAACGGCTGCGGGCCGCCGCCCCGTCCGCCTGACCGGTACCGCACGCGGCAGGGGGGCGGGGCAGGGGAAGGGAGAAAGGGGCGCCCCGCAGGGCACCCCTTTCCCGGATCACGGCATCAGCGCGTCCGCCTCACGGCGCGACGTCAGCTCCAGTCGTCCTGGGGCTCGTCGTTCGCGTCCTCGCCCATGCGGCGGCGAGCCTGCTCCTGGCCGCGCTGGGCCTGCTCGTCGGACCGGCCACCGGTACGCTCCGACGCCTCCTGACCGGCGCGCTGCATGCCCTCCTGGGCCTGCTCGGAACCCTGGCGGCGAGCGCCCTTGGCCTTCTCGCCGAGCTCGTTCGCCTTGTTCCGCATGTCGTCCATACCGCCCATGGTGAACTCCTCCTGGAGTGTGTGGGGAAGCGGCCTCGATCAGACTTACACGGGCGGAGGGGCCACGCATCCCGGGGCAATCATCTGCCAATCACCCCAGGTCAGAGGGGTTTTACGGTCACGGAACGTGATGTTCGGCGGCGCGTGCCGACTCGTCCGCGGCCCCGCCCCTCCCGACCAGCCCGCGCCGCGCGGTGGCACCGCGCGCCAGGGCGGGGGCGGCGCGGCGCATCTCCCGCCTCCCGAGCGGCCCTCCGATGAACGCCGGCAAGTACCCGCGCACGGACTGCATTCCGCGCAGCCACCACTGGGCGTAGACGTGCGGCGAACGCCGCCCGATACCCGCGGCGATACGTTCCACGGCCGGCTCCAGGGGGTAGGTGCGGTTCGTCGGCCACGGCAACCGGGCCCGCAACTCCCGCAGCACGTCGTCCTCGTCGGCGCCGCGCACCATGTCGGTGTCGGTCCAGGAGAGGTAGCCGACGCCCACCGCCACACCCTGGTGCCCGACTTCGGCACGCAGGCTGTGTGCGAAGGCCTCGACCCCCGACTTGCTGGCGCAGTAGGCCGCCATCATCGGCGCCGGTGTCATCGCGGCGAGCGACGCGATCTGCAGCAGGTAGCCGCGCGAGGTGACGAGCGCCGGCAGGAAGGCCCGAGCGGTGGCGATGCTGCCCAGCAGGTTGACGTGGATCACGCGGTCGAACGCGTCCGGGTCGGCGTCGAGGAACGGACCCCCGGTCGCCACCCCGGCGTTGGCCACCACGACGTCGATCCGCCCGAAGCGCGCGAGCACCTCGTCGGCGACGCGCGCCATCGTCTCTCGATCGGTGACGTCCGCCGTCCAGTACGCGGCGTCGCCGTCCAGCGAGGCGGCCACCCGCGTCAGTTCGTCGGGTTCGAGGCCGACGAGCGCCAGCCGGGCCCCGCGCGCCGCGAGTTTGCGGGCCAGCAGCTCGCCCACCCCGCGGGCGGCGCCGGTCACCACCACCACCTTGCCCTGCACACCTGATCGGCTCATGCGCTCTTCTCCTCCGCGACGGCGTCGCTCCTCCGGGAATCCGCCCCGCCCGCCGCCGGCTGCCCCGCATGGTCGGTGGCCAGCGACCGTACGAGCGCCGCGACGGCCGCCGGATCCTCGATCGGGGTCATGTGCCCGAGGCCGGGCAGTTCGGTCAGCCCCACGCAGTGCGGCAGCGCACGCGCCATACCGCGCGCGTGCTTCGGCGGCGTGAGCTTGTCGTGCGTACCGGCCAGGACCGCGGTGGGCGCGGACAGCGCCGCGAGTTCCGCGTCCAGGTCGAGCACGGCCAGCACCCGTCCCCAGGCCGCCCGTTGGCGCGCCTTGCAGGCGTGGACGATCCGCGCGGTGAACGCCGCCTGTTCGCGGGTCGGCGAGGCGCCCAGGACGCCGTAGGCGAAAGCGGCGCGCGTCAGCGGGGTGACGGGGCCGAGCGGCAGCGGGGACACCAGCAGCTGGCGGTGCAGGGCGCGGCGCAGCCAGCGCGCCGACAGCCGCTGCGGCAGCACCTCGGTGGAGCCGAGCAGCCGCGCGCTGCCGGTGCTGGCCAGCAGTACCGCCGCGGTGCGCTGGGTGACCTGCTCCCGGCCGGACGCCGCCATGATCGTCATACCGCCCATGGAGTGGCCGGCGAGCACGGCCCGTTCGCCGTCCGGTACGGCTGCCTCCAGTACGGCCTGGAGGTCGTCGGCCAGTACGCCGGTGCCGTACCCCTTGCGGGTGGCAGGCGGCGCGCTGCGTCCGTGACCGCGCTGGTCGTAGGCGACGATCCGGAAGTCCGGCGCCAGGAGCCGTACGACGGGCGCCCAGAAGAGGATCGAGCACGTCCAGCCGTGCGAGAGGACGAGGGTCGTGCCGTCGGCGCGGCCGAACTCCTCGACATGTATACGGGTCCCGTCCGCGGACGCCACCTCGAACGCCCTGCGCGGCGCCACCGGCTCGTAAGGGTGCGTCATGACGCCACCTCCGCCCCGACCGTGCGGTCGTCGTCCACCTGCGGGAGATCGCTCCCGGCGGGCGCGATCAGGTCGTACTCGGAGAGGACGAGCTGCCTGGTCGCGCGGCGGAACTCCGCCGTGGTCCCCGGCCACGCCGTCGTGTTGCGGCCGTTGGCGTCGAGGTACCAGCTCTTGCAGCCGCCGGTGTTCCAGACCGTGCGCGCGGCGCGGCGCTGCACCTCCTCGTTCCACGAGGCGACGGCGGCGGACCGGGCGTCGAGGGCCGCGGCGCCGGTGCGCTCCAGCGTCCGCAGATAATCGATGACGTAGTTGAGCGATGATTCGATCATCAGGATCATCGAGCTGTTGCCCAGGCCGGTGTTGGGGCCGATGACGAACAGCAGGTTGGGGAAGCCGTCGACGGTGCTGCCGCGCAGCGCGGCCATCCCCCCCTTCCAGTGCTCGCTGAGCGTGCGCCCGTCAGCACCGACGACGCGGTCGCCGATAGGCATGTCCGTGACGTGGAAACCGGTCCCGAAGACGATCGCGTCGACCTCGCGCTCGGTCCCGTCGGCGGTGACCACGGACGAACCGCGCACCTCGGTGAGCGCCGCGGTCACCACCTCGGTGTTCGGCTGCGCGAGCGCCGGGTAGTAGGTGTTGGACAGCAGGATCCGCTTGCAGCCGATCGTGTAGTCGGGAGTGAGCCGCGCGCGCAGCGCCGGGTCCTTGACGGAGCGGCGCAGATGCCCGCGCGCCAGGCGCTCCGCCGCCTTCATCAGCCGCGGGTGCCGGACGAACGCACCCACCTGGAACTCCCGGATCATCCACAGCGCTCCGCGCCGCGCTTTCGCCGTGCTCGGCACCTTCCCGTGCAGCCACCGCTCGGCCGCGCTGACGGGCCGGTCCACGCGCGGCAGTACCCACGGCGGGGTGCGCTGGATGACGGTCAGCCTGCTGACGTCGGGCTGGATGGACGGCACGATCTGGATCGCCGACGCGCCCGTGCCGACCATGGCCACGCGTTTGCCCTTGAGGTCGAAGCCGTGGTCCCAGCGGGCGGAGTGGAAGACCTTGCCGGGGAAGTTCTCGATGCCGGGGACGTCGGGGATCTTCGGGTCGGACAGCGGGCCGGTCGCCGAGACCACGACGTCCGCCGTCAGCTCACCGGCCGCCGTGGTCAGCTCCCAGCGGCGCCGGGCGCCGTCCCAGCGGGCCCGCCGCACCTCCGCGCCGAACCGCAGGTGCGGACGCAGCCCGAAGGTGTCGGCGACGCGCTCCAGGTAGTCCCTGATGTGCTGCTGTCCGGAGAACGCGCGCGGCCAGTCGGGGTTGGGTGCGAAGGAGAACGAGTAGAGGTGCGAAGGCACGTCGCACGCGCATCCCGGGTAGCTGTTGTCCCGCCATGTGCCGCCGACCGCGTCGGCGCGCTCCAGGATCACGAAGTCGGTGATCCCCTCGCGCCGCAGCCGTACGGCGGCCCCCAGCCCGCCGAACCCGGATCCGATCACCGCCACCCGCACGTGCTCGCGGTTGTCGTCGTCCATGCCACCGCCCCTTCCTGCCGGCCGCTCGTCCGCGCCCGGGACCCTCACCGGTCCCGCCAGCCGCGGCATACCATGCCATCAATCACTGGCATTGTCAGGACTGTAGAACACGGGGGTTACCTGCGGTAGGGGGCAGACGGAAACTCTTCGGAGAACGCGCGGTAAGGACCGCCGCATCTGGATGAAGCCCCTTACGCCAGCACATAGGCTGGCCGGGTGAACGACCGCGTGGACCAGACAGGCACGGCGGATCCGGGTGCCTCCGGCGCACACACCGCCGACGAGCACCCCGGCGCCCGCGAATACCGCGTGGAGGAACTGGCGGAGGCGGCCGGCATACCGGTGCGCACGCTGCGCTTCTACCGGGAGCGGCGCCTGCTGCCGCCGCCGCGCCGCGACGGGCGTATCGCGTGGTACTCCGAGAGCCATCTCGCCCGGCTGCGCACCATTGCCGCGCTGCTCGAACGCGGCCACACCCTCGGCGGTATCGCCGAGCTGATCACCGCGTGGGAGAAGGGCCGCACCCTGGGCGGCGTCGCCGAACTCCTCGGCCTCGACGAGACGCTGGCCGCGCCGTGGTCGGACGAGACCCCGGTCGTCCTGACCCCGCAGGAACTGGCGGACCACTTCGGCGACGACGTCAGCCCGGAGAACCTGACCACCGCCCTGGAGATCGGGTACATCTCCGTCGACGGCGAGAACGCCCTGCACACCAGCCGCCGCCTGCTCGACGTGTCGGCCGCGCTGGTACGCGAGGGCGTGCCCCTGGCCGCGGTGCTCGCCGCCGGGCGCGAGGTGCGCGGTCACGTCGACGCGATCGCCGAACTCTTCACCCAGGTCGTCAAGACGCACGTCCTGGGCCCGCTGGACGACCTGCCGCCCGAGCACGTCGGGCGCGTCTCCGACACGATGCAGCGGCTGCGCCCGCTCGCCAAGGACATCGTCGACGCCGAGATGTCGCTGGCGATGGAGCGCCGGGTGCGCACCGAGATCGAGGCGTGGCTGCGCCGCCAGGCGGCCGCCACAGGCCCCGCGGGCGGCGGCCCGCACCCGGAGCCCCGGGACCGCCCGGCGCAGCCCGAGCGGCCCGCGTAGCGCCCCCGGCGCCCGCTCCGCCCCGAGCGAGGGACGCGGCGACCTGCAAGAGTGGAGTACAGCGACCCCGTTTGGGAGGTGTCACCCGTGCAACAGCCCCACGACGCCGGTGCCGAACAGGCGATCCTCGGCCGGATCAGCGAGATGGTGGCCGACGAGAAGGCCCTGCGCGAACTGCTCGCCGGATCCGACTCCGACGGCGCGGACGAGCGCGCCCGCCTGACCGCCCTGGAACACGAACTGGACCAGTGCTGGGACCTGCTGCGCCAGCGCCGCGCCCTGTCCGAGGCGGGCGAGGACCCCGGCGGCGCACGCGTCCGCCCGTCCTCCACGGTGGAGGGCTACCGGTCGTGACGGATTCCGCAGCATCGGGCGGGGCCGTGCCCGTCACGGTCACCGACTCCCCGCAGGCCGACCGCTACGAGGCCAGGATCGATGACGACCTGGCCGGTACCGCCGCCTACATGCGCACACCCGAGGTGATCGCCTTCATCCACACCGAGGTGGGCGACGCGTACGAGGGGCGTGGAGTCGGCTCGGCGCTCGCCCGCACCGCGATGGACGGCGCCCGCGCGCAGGGGCTGCGCGTCCTGGCCATCTGCCCCTTCATCGCCGGATGGCTCGACCGGCACCCGGAGTACGACGACCTGCGGTACGTCCCGGAGAGCAGCGTCTCGGACTGACCGCACCGCACCTGCCCGCGGCGCCCTCGTCACGTGACTGCACCAGGTGCCACGTCGATGTCGTTTTCCCGCCAGACCGGCATCGTGACGAGGAGCGATGCTTGAAGGGTGCATACGGACTTCGACGCCTGCGTCCGCGCCGTCCAGTCGAAGGACGCCCGTTTCGACGGGTGGTTCTTCACGGCGGTGCTGACCACCCGCATCTACTGCCGTCCGAGCTGTCCCGTCACGCCCCCGAAGGTCGTGAACATGACCTTCTACCCGAGCGCGGCGGCGGCGCAGCAGGCCGGCTTCCGGGCCTGCAAGAGGTGCCGCCCCGACGCCAGCCCAGGCTCGCCGCAGTGGAACGAGCGCGCCGACCTGGTGGCCCGCGCCATGCGGCTGATCGCCGACGGCGTGGTGGACCGCGAGGGCGTGCCGGGGCTGGCGGCACGGCTCGGCTACAGCGCCCGCCAGGTCGAGCGCCAGCTGCTCGCGGAGCTCGGGGCCGGGCCGCTCGCCCTGGCACGTGCCCAGCGCGCCCAGACCGCACGGCTGCTCGTCGAGACCACGGCCATGCCGATGGGCGAGATCGCCTTCGCCGCCGGATTCGCCAGCATCCGCACGTTCAACGACACCGTTCGTGAGGTCTTCGCCCTCGCGCCGGGAGAACTGCGCGCCCGCGTCGCCAAGGGGCGTCCCGCCGCCAGCCCCGGCTCGCTGTCTCTGCGGCTGCCCTTCCGCCGCCCCCTCACCCCGGACAACCTCTTCGGGCACCTGGCGGCGACCGCCGTGCCCGGCGTCGAGGAATGGCGCGCGGGCGCCTTCCGCCGCACCCTGCGTCTGCCGCACGGCACCGGCATCGCGGAGCTGCGGCCGCTGCCCGAGCACATCGGCTGCCGGCTGTGGCTCACCGACTGGCGCGACCTCGCACAGGCCATCAGCCGCTGCCGCCGTCTGCTCGACCTGGACGCCGACCCTCAGGCGGTCGACGCGCTCCTGGCGTCCGACCCGGTGCTCGCGCCGCTCGTCGCCAAGGCGCCGGGACGGCGGGTCCCCCGGGTCGCGGACGGGCCCGAGTTCGCCGTACGCGCGGTGCTCGGACAGCAGATCTCCACTGCCGCCGCGCGGACCCACGCCGGGCGGCTTGTCGCGGCCCACGGGGAGCCCGTGGACGACCCCGCGGGCGGCCTCACCCACCTCTTCCCCTCCACCGCCGCCCTCGCCGGGCACGACCCCGCCGGGCTCGCGATGCCGCAGAGCCGCAGGAACACCCTGGCGGCGCTCCTGCGGGCCCTGGAGGACGACGCGCTGGACCTGGACGTCGGGAGCGACTGGCAGCGCGCACGCGCGCAGCTGGCGGCCCTGCCGGGCTTCGGTCCCTGGACCGTCGAGACGATCGCCATGCGGGCGCTCGGCGACCCCGACGCCTTCCTGCCGACCGACCTCGGCATCCGCTACGCCGCGCGCGACCTCGGCCTCCCGGCGACCCCCGCGGCACTGACGCGGCACGCCGCCGCCTGGCAGCCGTGGCGTGCCTACGCGACGCAGTACCTGTGGGCGACGGGCGATCATCCGATCAACGTCCTGCCCACCGACAACCCTCACCCGGAAGGCATCGCACGATGACCCCCACCACTGTCACGACGGCCACCGCAACCACCGGCACAACCGTCCACGCGATTGTCGACAGCCCCGTCGGCCCGTTGACACTCGTCACCCGCGAGGGTGGCCTCGCGGGCGTCTACATGACCGAGCAGCGGCACCTGCCGGCCCCGGAGACGTTCGGCCCGCGCGTGGAGGTCATTGACCGCCCGGTCCTCGCCCGCACGGCCGAGCAGCTGACGGGCTACTTCGCCGGCGACGTCCGCGACTTCGACATCGACCTGTCGACAACGGGCACCCCGTTCCAGAAGCGGGTGTGGGAGGCGCTGCGCGACATCCCGTACGGCGAGACCGTCTCCTACGGTGAACTCGCCGCCGCCCTGGGGCAGCCCACCGCCTCGCGCGCGGTCGGACTGGCCAACGGCCGGAACCCGGTGAGCATCATCGTGCCCTGCCACCGGGTGGTCGGGGCGAACGGCAGCATGACGGGCTACGGCGGCGGAATCGAGCGCAAGCGCTGGCTGCTGAGCTTCGAGAACGGCACGCACCAGCCCGTCCTCGGCTGACGCCCGGTCACCACCGACCACCCTGCGGCGACGTCAACGCGGCGCCGCGCACTTCACCCTCACCGTAGGCGGGCACGAACCGGCCGGCTGACGCGCTGTGCGCCGGCCGGCCGGGCGGAACGCCGCCGCCCGCGGGGCGGCGGACGCCGTCAGACGACGGCGGGCTCCCGTTCCTCCTGGTCGTCGTCGGCCCGCGGCTCCACCAGCGCCTTGCGCAGCTGCTCGCCCTCCACGTCGACGTTCGGGAGCACCCGGTCCAGCCTGCGCGGCAGCCACCACGCGGCACGCCCGAGCAGGGCGAGCACCGCGGGCACGATGGTCATACGGACGATGAACGCATCGAATGCCACGGCGATCGCGAGGCCGAAGCCCATCATCTTGATCATCGATTCGGACGATCCGATGAATCCGGCGAAGACACTGATCATGATGACCGCGGCGGCGGACACCACCCGCGCACCGTGGGTGAAGCCGGTGACGACCGCCTGCCCCGGTGTCTCCCCGTGCACATAGGCCTCGCGCATCCGGGTGACCAGGAAGACCTCGTAGTCCATCGCGAGGCCGAACACCACACCCACCATGAAGATCGGCATCATGCTCATGATCGGACCGGTCTGCTCCACTCCCAGCAGGCCGGCCAGCCAGCCCCACTGGAAGACCGCCACCACGGCGCCGAGCGCCGCGAGCACCGACAGCAGGAAGCCCAGCGCGGCCTTCAGCGGCACGAGCACCGACCGGAAGACGACCATCAGCAGCAGGAACGCGAGCCCCACGACCAGCGCCAGGTAGGGCAGCAGCGCGTCGTTCAGCCGCTGCGAGACGTCGATGTTCATCGCGGTCGTTCCGGTCACCAGGACCTCGGCGCCGGTCGTCCTCTCGAATTCACCCGCATGGCCGCGGATGACGTGCACCAGGTCCTCGGTCTGGGCACTGCTCGGCTTGGAGACGGGCACCACGGTGAGCGTTGCCGCGTCGCCCTTGGGGTTGAACGACGGCTCGGTCACCGTCTTGACGTCGGCGAAGCCGGAGATCGTCCGCTTGACGTCCTGCGCCGCCGCCTTGGGGTTGTCGGTGTGCGCACCGTCGACGACGACCATGAGGGGACCGTTGAAGCCCGGCCCGAAGCCGTCCGAGAGCATGTCGTAGGCCCGCCGCTGGGTGGTGCTCACCGGCTGCGAACCGTCGTCCGGCAGACCCAGCTGCATGCTGGTCATCGGCACGGCCGCCAGCCCGAGCGCCACGATCCCGGCGAGCAGGAAGGGTACGCGCCGCCGCACGACCAGCCTCGCCCACCTGGTGCCCATGTTGGGTTTGTCGGACGGTACGGCCCGGCCCTTGCGCACCTTGCGGGTGAGCACCTTGGGTCCGGCGAAACCGAGCAGGGCGGGGATGAGCGTGAGGGCGATCAGGACGGCCAGGGCGACCGTGGCGGCCGCCGCCAGGCCCATCTTGGTGAGCATCGGAATGTTGACGACCGAGAGTCCGGCGAGGGCGATCAGCACCGTGAGCCCGGCGAAGACGACCGCGGATCCCGCCGTGCCGACCGCGCGTCCGGCCGCCTCCTCGCCGTCACGGCCCTCCATCAATTCGTGACGGTGACGAGAGACGATGAACAATGCGTAATCGATACCGACGGCCAGACCGATCATCGATGCCAGTGTCGACGACGTGCTGGACAGTCCCAGTGTGCTCGCGAGAGCGGTAATCGATGCGATACCGACGCCGACACCCATGATCGCGGTGAGCAGCGGCAGCCCCGCCGCGACCAGCGATCCGAAAGTGAGCAGGAGGACGACCGCGGCGATGCCGATGCCTATCGCCTCGCTGTTGCCTGTCGACGGCGACGCCTGCACCGCGGTGCCGCCGGTCTCCACCGTCAGCCCGGCGTCGCGCCCGTGCTCCGCGACGGTGTCGATCGCGGTGTGCGTCGCGTCGGTGATCTCCATCGACTTGGCCTGGAAGGTGACCGTCGCGTAGGCCGTCGTCCCGTCCTTGCTCACGGTGTCGGCGGCGTACGGGTCGCCGACCGTGGCCTGCTGCGGCATGTGCCGGAGCTCGGTGACCGCCTTCTCCACGGCCTCCTTGGCCGGCCCGGCGGTGACCTTCTGCCCGTCCGGTGCCTTGAACACCATGCGAGCGCTCGCGCCGTCGGCATTGGTGCCGGGGAAACGTTCGTGCAGCAGGTCGAAGGCCTTCTGGGCCTCGGTACCCGGCACGGTGAAGTTGTCGGACGGCGCGGACGGCGCCGTCGCGGCCCCGATCCCGGCGAGTGCGAGCAGCGCGACCCAGACGAGTACGACGTATCGCCGTCGCCGGAAGGCGAACCGGCCCAGTTTGTACAGGTAGGTGGCCATGGAGAAGGAGGGCTCCCGTCAGGAGGGGCGAATATGGGCGTGTGGAACCAGCCCGACGACGAGAGCGGCGTGTCAGGTGGGCGGAGGACCGGAGGGACGAGCGGGCGACCCGGGCGGGCGGCAGGCGCCACCGGGGCATGCGTCACCGGCGAAACGGTGACCTACTCGTACGACGGTCGGTTCACTCGGTACGGCTATGGGATCAGGAGTCTTGTGACAATCCGAGGGCGGGGATGACCACGGCGTCGATGTATCTGTGACTGAACTCGGGGTCGGCGTCGATTCCCTCGAGGATGGGACGCGCGAGCGCACTGCCGAACAGCATGTGCGGGATGAAGTCGCGCGCCGGGTTGTCGGCCGACAGTTCGCCGCGGTCGACGGCGCGCTGGACCAGAGCACGGAAGCTGTCCAGCTCCGGCTCGATGAGCTGCTCGCGCAGGGCCGTGAAGAGGTCCTCGTTGCGGAACGCCGCGTGTGCCAGGCCACGCATGAGTTCCTGGTCGCGCTTGGAGTCGTCCACGTCGTGGCACCGCACGAGCTCGTGCAGGTCACCCGCCATGGATCCGGTGTCGATGTCCGAGGGCGACACCGGCTTGATGATCCTCAGCGCGGTGGCGACCAGTTCCGGCTTGCCCTTCCACTGGCGGTAGAGGGTGGCCTTGCTCGACCGCGTGCGGGCGGCGACGGCGTCCATGGTGAGCGCCTCGTACCCGACCTCGCGCAACAGCTCGACGACCGCCTCGAACAGCTCCCGCTCGCGTTCGGGGGTCAGGCGCGTACGACGCCCGGCAGATGCCTGAGCCGTCATGTCCTCTCCTCCGGATGCAGTGGTTGGGCGGCCATAGCGTACGGCCTCGTCCGGTGGGGTGTGGACACCTTCGTCCATCCCTCATCGAAACGATGTCGTACACCTAGAGCGTAGACGACCCACGATCGAAACGCCACCGTTTCGATCGTGGGTCGTATCACTCGCCGAACGGGAACCCCGCACCACTGCGGCGCACACCATTTCCGGCACCTGTCGCGCCACCCCAGGATCGGGGCACATATGCGCCGCCGTACGACACGGCGCCCGCAGGTCGCAGTACGGGGCCTCACAGGCCAGCCGGCGCGGTCAGGCCGGCAGCGCCAGCGTGTGACCCGTGTGCTCGACCTTTGCCCTCAGGTAGCGGACATTGGCGTCGGACATGTGCACGCCGGTCGGCACCTGCTCGTCCACCTGTATGCCGAGCGCCGCCAGCTGCCGCGCCTTGTCGGGATTGTTACTCAGCAGCCGGATGCGGCCCACCCCGAGCGCGGCCAGCATCTGCGCCGCCGCGGTGTAGTCCCGCTCGTCCTCGCCCCGCCCCAGCGCGAGATTCGCCTCGTACGTGTCGAGCCCGTCGTCCTGCAGCGCATATGCGTCGAGTTTGGCGTACAGACCGATGCCGCGGCCCTCCTGCCGCAGGTAGAGCAGGTAACCGCCGTGCTCGCCGATCCGCTCCACCGCCTCGCGCAGCTGCGGGCCGCAGTCGCAGCGCCGGGAGCCGAAGACGTCACCTGTCAGGCACTCCGAGTGCGGGCGCACCAGTGGCACGCGGGCATGCTCGTAGTCGCCGATCCCCAGCGCCAGGTGCTCCTTGCCGTCCGCCAGACCGGTGAAGGTGAAGACGTCCGCCGTCGTCTCCCACCCGTCGGTGAACCGCAATGGAACGCGCACCTTGGTGCGGACCGCCGCGGGCGGCAGTGGCGCGGACACCGCCGCGGGCACCGGTCGTGCGTCTGCCGGCATGTCGACTCCCTCGTAAGATCTTGAAAACTCAAGCTCTTACGCGCGTCGGAAAATTTCCCGGCCGCCGCGTAACGCACGTCACACGTCCGGATCACCCTGCACGGTGAGGGTGCGGCGGCCGGTTGACGGTACGTCAGCCGCGACCGCCGGCGAACGCGGCGATCTCCGCGAGGCCGGGGGCGTACCCCGCCGTGGTGTCCACCTCGATCCAGGGGGCGTCCAGGGCCACTCGCCGGAAGCCTTCGTGGGCCCGCGAATGCACCCCGGCAACATGGTGCGCGGCGTCGTCGTGCACCCGGCGCAGCGGGTTGTCCGCCAGGCGCCGCCGCCTGCGCTCCAGGGCGACCCCGGCGTCCACCACACAGTGCACGACACGGATCCGGGCCAGCGCCCCCAGCGGCTGGAGACCGGGCCGCCACAGCCGGTCCTGGAACGCCGCCTCCGCCACCGTCGTCACGCCCGCCCGCAGGAGCTGCTCCAGCACCCCGAAGAAGGCCGACAGCGTCCGCACGGCCAGCTCGTCCGACGGGCCCGCAACGAGGTCCGGCGCCGCGTGCGCCATGCCCTCCTTGATCTCGTCCCGGCAGACCGCGGGGCATCCGACGACCCGCGCGAGCTCATGGGCCAACGTGGTCTTCCCGGCCCCGGGCGGGCCACTGACGACGATCAGGGTGGGGCGCGGAAGAGAAGTCACCCACCAGGGTTGCCAGAGAGCCGCGACCGGTCGTCCTGAGCCTCTGAAGACTCGCCATCGGCCTCTGCGTGGCCCCGGAACCAGCGTTCTTCCGGTGGCGGGCGAGCGGCGCCGACAGGCTCGGCGGTCCAATCGGATCTGCTCCCGGGGGGATTACGGCAGGAGCCCGGTCCGCAGCCGCCGGATCTCCACACGCCAACCGTGACCGCGAGCCCCCTCCCAGAGCTCGACAGCTCGGACGGCTCGGCCATGACGCGGTCGAGTGCCGTGAGGGCGAGGTCCCGCAGGCCCGTGAGGTCAGGAAGGGGCTGCTGCGGCCCGTAGGCGGAATCGACTGCCGGCACTCGCGGGTATTGCGCGCGGCGAGCGCAGCCGCGGGCCACCGCAACGAAGGCAGGGGCCACTGACATCAGTAATCGTCAGTCGATCACCGTGACGGCGACGGGTGCGTGGCCCCTTCCCACAAGATCCCACCGCTGCTTGTGCCATCCGAGAGCCACCGAAGAACGGGCGCCTCCCGCGGCACCGTCCGGCGCGGCGAGCAGTGGCCACCCCGAACACGGCCGAACAGCCTCGGGGAAAGGGGGACAGCAAAAATCCCGCCGATCGTCACGATCAGCGGGATGTGGCGACTGTTCCCGAGTGAACTCCGGAACAGTCATGTTGTGGACCTGAGGGGATTCGAACCCCTGACCCCCTCGATGCGAACGAGGTGCGCTACCGGACTGCGCCACAGGCCCTTGCAACGAGGAAAACTCTAGCATCTCCGCGAGGGTGCTCGTGAACGCAATACGGGCTGGCGGGAAGGCCTACTCGTTCGCCGCGCGGGGGCGGTCCGGGTCGGCGTACTGGTCGAAGAGCGGGGTGCGGGCCGTACGCGGGCGCGGGCGGCCGGGGCCGGCGGCCGGGGGCGCGGCAGGCTCGCCCGTTGCCGAGGACGGCGTCGTACCGGAGCGGGCGGAGCTCCAGGTGTCGGGCGCGCCGAGGTCGACGCCTCCCGTGGTGCGCGGGGCGACCGGGGCGGTGACGTAGGTCGGCAGCGGCACGGGTACGGGCTCCCAGCCGTCGTCGGCCGCCTGCTGGGCACGTTGCTGGTCGACCCACTCGGCGTGGTCGGTCTGCTCGACAAGGGCGCGGCGGTCGGCTGTACGCGGCGAGGGCGCGGGGGCCGGTACGGGTGCAGGCCTGGGCGGGGCGGCTTCCTTGGCGGGCGCGGGCGGCAGTTCCGTGCGCGGCCGCTCGGGGCGGGCGCGGTCGGGCCGGGCACGCAGCCTGCGCGCGGCTTCGGCGGCCTGGCGCTGATCGAGCCGCACCTCGTAGCGGCGACGCTCCTGGCGGCGCATCTGACCGATGTACACGGTGA
This sequence comes from Streptomyces sp. NPDC004031, assembly GCF_053604375.1. Classification (NCBI taxonomy): domain Bacteria; kingdom Bacillati; phylum Actinomycetota; class Actinomycetes; order Kitasatosporales; family Streptomycetaceae; genus Streptomyces; species Streptomyces sp. NPDC004031. The sequence goes on from NZ_JBSGHL010000006.1 coordinate 172,719, forward strand.
GCAGGACGGCTGGGACGGCCGGCGCCCAGAGCAGCGTGACACCGCCCACTGCCGCGGCGACGGCCCCGGCGGTGAAGGCGAGGAAGAGCAGGGTGGTCGTCCGGCGACGGCGCGCCAGAACCTTGGCGCGAGCGTCGGGCCGTGCGGCGGCGGAACCGGCCGGGCGGGCGGCCACGGCGGGGCGCACCTCGGTCGCGGGCACGGCAAGGCCGCGGACGTCGACGACGTCCGCGGCGTCGAGGTCGTCCTCGACGTCGTCGGCACCGGGCTCTACACGCTCGCCGCGCGTCTTGGCGACGCGCCGCTCCATCGCCGCCCGCCCGGACAGCAGCCGGATGGCGGTGCTGAAGCGTTCCGTCGGGCGCGCTTCGTTGAGCTCGTCCTGCCTACGGAGCCACATCGGCACCAGGTAGGCAGCCCAGGCCCCGACGATGACTGCGTAGATGAGGCCGCTACTGCTCACGCATTACACGGTAGGGGGAATCGAGACACGCCATACGGAATTTGGCCCGGTGTGTCGCACGATCTGGCTGATAAGCCGAGAATTTTTGGCACCATGGGCTTCTCATTCGAACACTTGTCCTATTTCTGGGACGCTCCGGGTCTCGCCCTGTGCCAGCGGTTGAGCAGTCCTTCGGGCACCTCCTCCGCGGTCAGCGCGTAGACGAGGTGGTCGCGCCATCCGCCGTCGATATGCAGGTAGCGCGGACGGAGCCCCTCCTCGCGGAAGCCGAGCTTTTCCGCGACGCGGCGGCTGGGCCCGTTCTCGGGGCGAATGCACACCTCCACGCGGTGCAGGCCGACCCGGCGGAAGCAGTGGTCCACGGCCAGGGCGACGGAGGTCGGCATGACGCCGCGGCCGGCGACGGCCTCGTCCACCCAGTAGCCGATGTGCGCCGAGCACATGGAGCCCCAGGTGATGCCCGCGACGGTGAGTTGACCGGCGAGGCGGCCCTGATAATCGATGACGAACGGCAGCATGCGGCCGGCTCCAGCTTCGCTGCGTAGATGACGCACCATCTGTCGATAGGTGGGCCGTTGGGCGATGTGACCGGGCGGCGCCGGCGGCACCGTGGCCTCCCACGGCCGCAGCCAGTCGCGGTTGCGCCGGTTGACCTCACGCCATGCGCGCTGGTCGCGCATCCTGATCGGGCGGAGGGTGATGTCACCGTCCACCAGTTCCGTCGGCCAGACCCCGTTCAGCTCGGTCTCCCAGGGACTGAGGTTTCCGATGGTGCGGAAGTCGGATGATCGCCGCCCCGGATCTGATCGATTGCATGCACCAAGAGCGGGGCGAGCACGGCGAGCCCGTCCTTGACGCCTCCGGCCGATCCGGGGAGGTTCACCACCAGTGTGCGCCCCGCGACCCCGGCAACACCGCGTGAGAGTACCGCGGTGGCCACTTTTTCCCGGCCCGCGGCGCGAATCGCCTCGGCGATACCCGGGATCTCGTAATCGATGATCTGCCGGGTGGCCTCGGGCGTGCGGTCGGTCGGCGAGATACCGGTACCGCCCGTGGTGACGACCACGTCGTACCCGGCGTCGACGGCTGCCCGCAGCGCCAGCGCTACCGGTTCGCCGTCGGGTACGACGTGGGGGCCGTCGACGGCGAACCCGGCCTCGCGCAGTGCGGTGGCGACCAGCGGACCGCTGCGGTCCTCGTACACGCCGGAGGCCGCCCGGTTGGACGCGGTGACCGTGAGGGCGCGCAGCGGAGCCGCGGCGCCGCTCATGGCCGGTGCCAGTCGCCGGACTTGCCGCCGGTCTTCTCCTCGACCCGCACGTCGGTGATGACAGCGGACTTGTCCACGGCCTTCACCATGTCGACGACGGTGAGTGCTGCCACGCTGACGGCGGTCAGTGCCTCCATCTCCACACCCGTGCGGTCCGTGGTCCTCACCGTGGCCGTGATCTCCACCGCGTCGTCGGCCACAACCAGGTCCACAGTGACGCCTGACACTGCCAGCGGGTGACACAGCGGGATCAGATCGGGGGTTCGTTTGGCGCCCATGATGCCCGCGATGCGCGCTGTGGCAATGGCGTCGCCCTTGGGCACTCCGGCGCCGCGCAGCAGCCGGACGACCTCGGAGCCCACCAGAACGCGGCCGGTGGCGCGTGCGGTACGAGACGTCACCTCTTTGGCGGAGACGTCGACCATACGGGCCGAGCCTGCTTCGTCGAGGTGGGTGAGATGGTGCCGAGCGCTGCTCATCGTTCTCCCGATGCGGTCTTCAGGGCAGACACCGTACCGGCAGCTGTCCTCCTCCGCCTGGGGGCCCTGGGCGCGCCAACCTCGGTGGCTAGTCCAGCACGATGACATCGACGTCGGCGCCGGCCTCCAGCGACGTGACCTCCTCGGGGACGACGATCAGCGCGTCGGCGTTCGCAAGCGCCGCGACCAGGTGCGACCCGGCGCCCCCGACCGGGGTGACGCTGCGCGAGGCGTGGTCGTAACGGCCCCTCAGGAACTGCCGACGCCCCTCCGGTGAACTATCGATAGCTGTTACACACGCAGCCCGTACGACATCGCGATGCACCGGACCGACGCCCATCAGCGTGCGGATGGCGGGGCGCACGAACAGCTCGAAGGACACATAGGCGCTGACCGGGTTGCCGGGCAGGGCGAGCAGCGGGATGCGCGCGGGCCCGATCCGACCGAAGCCCTGCGGCTTGCCCGGCTGCATGGCGAGCTTGCGGAACTCGACGTGTCCGTTGTCCCCACCTGGCTGGTCCTCGGCGCCGTACATCGCGCCGCCGAGCGAGGACAGCGCCTCCTTCACGACGTCGTACGCGCCGACGCTGACTCCACCCGTGGTGACGATGATGTCGGCGCGGACGAGTTGGTCCTCGATGGTGGCGCGCAGTGTCTCGACCTCATCGACGACCGCACCGACTCGATAGGCGATGGCGCCCGCCGCCCTGGCCGCTGCGGTGAGAGCGAAGCTGTTGGAGTCGTGGATACGGCCAGGGCCGAGTGTGTCTCCGGGCTGGACCAGTTCGCTGCCGGTGGACACCACGACGACGCGCGGCCGCGGCCGGACTGTGACACTGGCGCGGCCGACAGCGGCCAGCAGAGCGATCTGCGGCGGTCCGAGGACGGTACCCGCGGCGAGCGCCAGCTCCCCTGCCCCCACGTCACTGCCACGGGTACGGATGAACTGACCCCGGGACGGTCCCCGGTGCACCCGTACCTCGCCGCCGGCCCGCTCCGGGTCGACACTGTGCGCGGTCATGGTGGTGGCCGGTCCGCCCCCCGTGCCGCCGTCCGTCCACTCGACCGGGACGACCGCCTCGGCACCTGGCGGGAGCGGCGCGCCGGTCATGATGCGGGCGGCCTGCCCCGGTCCGACCGAGGGCGGCTCGCCCCCTCCGGCGGCGATGTCACCGACGACTTCGAGAACCGCTGGGTGTTCGGACGACGCAGACCGGGTATCGGCGACGCGGACCGCGTAGCCGTCCATGGAACTGTTGTCGAAGGGCGGCAGCGCCACGGGCACGGTGACGTCCTCGACCAGGACGCACCCCTGGGCGTCGAGCAGTTGCAGCTCGATGGGCTCCAGCGGGGCCAACTGCCCCAGGATGCTGTCCAGGTGCTCGGTGACCGACCATACGCGCTCGGCGCCCTGATTCACTCTTGCATCTCCTCGGTGACGTACGTACGCAGCCAACTGCGGAACTCGGGTCCCAGGTCTTCACGTTCGCATGCCAGTCGGACAATCGCCCGCAGATAATCGCCTCTGTCACCAGTGTCGTAGCGGCGGCCGGTGAACACGACTCCGTGTACGGGCCCGCCGTCGTCGTCCCGGTGGGAGAGCTCGCGCAGCGCATCGGTCAGCTGGATCTCACCGTTGCGGCCGGGTTCGGTCTTCCTGACGGCGTCGAAGACCGCGGGGTCCAGGACGTAGCGGCCGATGATCGCGAAGTTGGACGGCGCCTGGCCGGCATCGGGTTTCTCCACGAGATCCGTCACACGCACGACGTCGTCCTCGTCCGTCGGCTTTATGGCGGCGGCACCGTAGAGGTGGATCTGTTCGGGCGCCACCTCCATGAGTGCGATCACGCTCCCGCCGAACCGCTCCTGCACGTCGATCATGCGGGAGAGCAGCGGGTCTCGCGGATCGATCAGGTCATCGCCGAGCAGGACGGCGAACGGCTGGTCCCCGACGTGCGGTTCCGCGCACAGTACGGCGTGCCCGAGGCCCTTCGGGTCCCCCTGCCGCACGTAGTGCATGGTGGCCAGATCGCTGGATTCGCGCACCCGCGCGAGGCGGCCGTCGTCACCCTTGCGGGTGAGGGCTTCCTCCAACTCGTAGTTCCGGTCGAAGTGGTCCTCCAGAGGACGCTTGTTGCGACCGGTGATCATCAGCACATCGGACAGATCCGCCGCGACGGCTTCCTCGACCACGTACTGGATGGCCGGTTTGTCCACCACCGGGAGCATCTCCTTGGGCGTCGCCTTGGTCGCCGGGAGGAAGCGTGTACCGAGGCCCGCGGCGGGAATGACGGCTTTGCCGATCCGGGCGCGTGAGTGAGTCATGCCGTGCACCATAGCGTTCGTGAATGTGCAGAAGATGAAGAAACGGTTCATAGCGGCTGATATACAGCGGTTGTGGAGAACATGGATGCGGTGAGGGCAATAAGGGCCGACAAGGCACAGCTTCGGGCACGGCTCCTGCGCACACGGCGCGGGATACCGGCGCAGGAGCGCGAGGTCGCGGCCCACGCCCTCGCGGCGACGGTACGCGGGCTGCCTGAGTGCGTTCACAGCAAAACCGTGGCCGCTTACGTCTCCATGGGGTCCGAGCCCGGCACCGGCCCCCTCCTCGGAGCCCTACACGCTGCAGGAGTACGCGTGCTGTTGCCCGTCCTGCTGCCTGACAACGACCTCGACTGGGCCGAATACGGCGGCCAGGACGCCCTGGAGCGCACTCCGCGGGGTCTCTTCGAGCCGACCGGCCCACGACTGGGTCCGGACGCCGTCACGGCCGTCCAGGCGATCCTGCTGCCGGGGCTGGCGGTGGACTCCCGCGGGGTCCGCCTCGGCCGGGGCGGAGGCTCCTACGACCGCGCGCTGAGCCGTGTCGGACGGGCCGGCACCCGGCCCGCGCTCGCGGTGGTGCTCTACGCGCACGAGGTCCTCGACACGGTCCCGGCCGAACCGCACGACGGCGCCGTGGACGCCGCTCTCACTCCCGCGGGTGTCCACCGCTTTCGCACCTGACGTCCCCGCCGCCCGGGGCGGGGACGTCGCGCGGCCGGACGTGTCACCGTCGCGGCATTTTGCCGGGCGTCAGGGGGTCAGGGGGTCAGCGCCATGGTGGCCTTGGCCGCCTTCTTCACCGCTTCGTCGGAGAAATACCACGGCAGGAGCTCGTTGGCCGCCCATTTGTCGGTCTGGTCGGTGTAATGCGGGTTGTAGGCGTGTCCGGAGGCGCCCGTCAGGTTGATCCACCGGGACTTGTCGAGGTCCTGGAGGTTGACGATCATCCGCATCGACGGCACCCAGATGACGTCGTAACCGCCGGCCGCGTTCCAGCCGGTCGCATCGACCGCCGCCTCGCCGCCACTGAGCTGCCAGGGACCGCGGTTGAGCAGCCACTTGATCACACCGGGGCCGTCGGTGCCGAGAGTCTGGTTCTTCAGCTCCAGCTTGTGCAGCCGGCCCCAGCTCCAGGTGTCTATGTCCTTGCCCAGCTTCGCGGTGAGTTCGTAGCGGGCGTCCTTCATGGCCTGCGCGAGGAGCTGATCGCGGGTGCTGTGGTGCGCCTTGTCGGTGTCGATGCCATAGAAGGCGGTGGTGGACATGGTCCACCAGGCGTTCGTGGGGTCGTCGAGGATGCCGAGGACCACTTCGGACCAGCGGTCACTGCCGTCCGGCTGGGCCTCGGACGGGTCGCGTTCACCGCATTCCTGAACCGTGGGAATGCCCTTGCCGTCGAGGTTGTCGACCGGCCCGGTCTCACCGACAGGGGGAACCCTCAGGCACTGTCCCTCAGGGCGCAGTTCCTTCGGCAGCTTGTTGCCGAAGGCGAGCTTGAGGACGTTGCGCCACACCGCGTTGAAGTACGCGGCCGCGGCGGAGTCGGCGTCCTGGTTGTAGTCCCATCCTTCGAGCAGTTTCTGCGCATTACGCACATAACTGTTCTTGTCATCCGTTATGTCGATCTTGAGGAGGATCGGCACCAGCTTCTTGGCGATCTCGCTGCTGTTGTCGCTCTGCATGGACTGCATGTCGTCCATGGAGACCTTTCCACCGTCCTTGACCTTGGAGGCGATGAGGTCGTTGATGCGCTGACTGCGCGTGCCGTATCCCCAGTCCTGGGTGAGCAGGTATGGGTACTTGCTCTGATCGATAACCGCTTGGTTCGCCGTCACGATGTAGCCGCGCTCGGGGTCGTACTCGTACGGCATCGCCTGGAACGGAATGGTCCCCTTCCAGTCGTAGCGGGAATCCCAGCCGGGCACAGGGTAGGTGCCGTCGTCACCATCGGCGCGGATCGGAACCTGGCCGGGCGCCTGATAGCCGATATGACCGTGAGCGCCCTTGCTGTCCGCGTAGATCAGGTTCTGCGACGGCACCGCGAAGTCCTTGGCCGCGTCGCGGAACTGCTCGAAGTCGGTGGCACGGTCGAGTTCGAAGACCGCGTCCATCGTTTTCGAAGGCTTGAGCGCCGTCCAGTTGAGGGCGACCGCGTACCCGGAGTTCACGCCGCCCGGCGGATTGTCGACAGGCGCGGTCTGCCCGACCTCGCGGATCTCGTCACTGCGGTCGGAGATGACCGGCCCGTTCGTCGTCTCCCGCACCGTGATCTCGCGGCTCTTGCCACCGGCGACCTTGATCTCCTCGTGCCGCATGGTGAACGGCACCTGCTTGCCGTCCCGCAGGTAGGTGGTCGCGGTCACCTTTTCCAGGTAGAGGTCCGTGACGTCTGCACCCAGGTTGGTCATCCCCCACGCGATGTCCTGGTTGTGTCCGATTATCACGCCGGGCATGCCGGAGAACGTGTACCCCGCCACGTCGTACGGACAGGCACTGCTCACCGTGCGGCAGTGCAGCCCCATCTGGTACCAGAGCGACGGCAGCTGCGGCGCCAGGTGCGGGTCGTTCGCCAGCATCGGCTTGCCCGTCGTCGTGAGGGCGCCGGAGACGACCCACGAGTTGGAGCCGATGCCGCTGCCGTTCGGACCGAGCAGCGCGGGCATCTGATCGATTATCTGCGAGATGCCCGCGAGCTGGCTGTCGACGCTGTTGTTCAGCGACTGGGGACCTGACGACCCTCCGGCCGGGGTGTACACCTTCGTCGCGGAATCGACGGACCCACCATCGACGATCGGTCGATTGCGGTCGTACGGGTACGCAGGATAAAGCTGCTTGATCTGCGCCTGGCTGAGCCGGCTCGTCATGAGCGCGCGGTCGATCTCATCCTGCATGTTGCCGCGGAGATCCCACGCCATCGCCTTGAGCCAGGCCACCGAGTCCACCGGGGTCCACCGCTCCGGCTTGTAGCCGTTGCTGAACTTCAGCGCCGCGTACTCCACGGACAGCGCCGCCCCGCTGTGGTCCTTCAGATAGGCGTTGACACCGTCGCTGTAAGCACTCAGGTACGACTTGGTGGCGGCGTCGAGCTGGGTGTCGTACTCCTTCTGCGCGACGCCGTGCCAGTCGAGCGTACGCAGGAACGCGTCCGTCTCGACCTGCCCCTTGCCGAACATCTCGGACAGCCGTCCGGAGGTGAGGTGCCGCCGCACGTCCATCTCGTAGAAGCGGTCCTGCGCCTGCACGTATCCCTGCGCCCGGAAGAGGTCCTCGGGGGTGTCGGCGTAGATCTGCGGGATGCCGTACGCGTCGCGCTCGACGTCGACGGGCGCGGACAGCCCCGCGAGCTTGAGCGAACCGGTCGTCTGCGGGAACGAGGCCCGCACCGTGCTCACGCTCCAGTACGACGCGAAGCCGACGCCTGCCATCAGCAGCAGCACGAGCGCGATCACGATGAAGCGTACGCGGCGGGACTTCTTCCGTGCGGGCATCGCTGTCCTTCGAGGGCAGTGCGGATCAGATGATCAAGGTGCTCCTTGTGCAAGGGCAACCATAGGCGCATGCCTTGTGCGGCAGGGACGCGGAGTCGGACCTGCCGTGACGTGGACCATACAACGTCAAGAGAGGGTAAAATATTAGCCTAGACAACAAAGTTGAAAGGACCGGTGCCCTGACTGTCCACCACCTCAACGAGATCCTGCTGGTCGGCGCGGCCGTACTGCTCGTCGCCGTCGTAGCCGTCCGCCTGGCGTCCCGCAGCGGCCTTCCCACTCTGCTCATCTACCTCGGCATCGGCGTCGCCATAGGGCAGGACGGTCCTTTCGGCTTCACCTTCGACAACGTCGAACTGACTCAGGTGCTCGGATACGCGGCACTTGTGGTGATTCTCGCCGAGGGCGGACTCGGCACGAAGTGGCACGAGATCAAGCCGGTCATGCCGATCGCCGCAGTGCTATCGACTATCGGCGTCGTTGTGAGTGTGGTCATCACGGCGGCCGCGGCCCACTACGCGGTAGGTCTCGACTGGCGCCAGTCGCTGATCATCGGTGCGGTCGTGTCGTCCACGGATGCCGCGGCGGTCTTCTCCGTCCTGCGCAACGTCCCGCTGCCCAAGCGCATAACCGGCGTACTCGAAGCCGAGTCGGGGTTCAACGACGCCCCCGTGGTGATCATGGTGATCGCCTTCTCCGCGAACGGGCACATCGATTCCTGGTACCACCTGCTGGGCGAGACCCTTCTGGAACTGCTCATCGGTGGCGCGATCGGGATCGCGGTCGGCTGGATCGGCGCCTACGGGCTCAAGCACGTCGCCCTGCCCGCCTCGGGCCTCTACCCGATCGCCGTCATGGCCATCGCGGTCGCCGCGTACGCCGCCGGCGCCATGGCGCACGGCTCGGGCTTCCTCGCGGTCTACACCGCAGCGCTCATCCTCGGCAATGCGAAGCTGCCACACCGGCCCGCGACACGCGGATTCGCCGAGGGGCTCGGCTGGATCGCGCAGATCGGCCTGTTCGTACTCCTCGGGTTGCTGGTGACCCCGCACGAACTGGGCGACGACATCGTTCCGGCACTGATCATCGGCTTGTTCCTGACTCTGCTCGCCCGCCCCGCGGAGGTCGTGATCAGTCTGCTGCCGTTCCGGGTCCCCTGGCGCGAGCAGGCGCTGATGTCGTGGGCCGGGCTGCGCGGCGCCGTGCCCATCGTCCTGGCCACGATTCCCATGGTCGCCGGAGTGTCCGAAAGTCGGAAGATCTTCAATATCGTCTTCGTACTGGTGATCTTCTACACCCTCGTCCAGGGGCCGACGCTTCCGTGGCTGGCGCGACGCCTGCGCCTCGGCGAGAGCAGCGGCCCTGCGGACCTGGGCATCGAGTCGGCACCACTGGAGCGGCTGCGCGGACACCTGCTCTCCGTCGCCATTCCCGAGGGCTCACGGATGCACGGAGTCGAGGTCAACGAACTTCGACTGCCGACGGGTGCCGCCGTGACGCTCGTCGTCCGCGACGGCGCCAGCTTCGTACCCCTGCCGTCGACCAGCCTGCGGCGCGGCGACGAACTGCTCGTCGTCACCACCGACCCCGTTCGGGACGCGGCTGAGGAGCGCCTGCGGGCCGTGGGGCGCGGCGGCAAGCTCGCCGGCTGGCTGGAGGAACGCGGAAGGGCTCGCCAGAGCTGAGGCGCCGGTGATCGTGGAGCCGTCAGCAGATGATTACGTATTATGGTGCGGTATTTGTCCAGTACGACCTCTGTCTGATGCAGGGCCGGCGCGGTCACCCGCGCTGAGCGGACGGCTCTCGGCGCTGGTCACGGTCTCCGACCGTCCACGCGCTACCAGGCGGCAGAAATGACCAGCCAGTGGCATCCACGGTGCCCACGTCCCCGTCACCGACGCAGACGCAGGAGGCCGCCCGGAAGCCGGGTTACCGGCAACTGCTCGGCACCCCCGGAGCGCGCGCATTCGTCCTCCCGGGTTTCGCAGCGAGGCAGCCCTTCGCGATGCTCACGATCAGCCTGGTGCTGCTCGTGCAGCACACGACGGGCTCGTACGGCAAAGCGGGCGCCGCCGCGGCGGTGACCGGCGTCGCCATGGCGCTCTGCGCGCCGAGGGCCGGCCGTCTCGCCGACCGGCACGGCCAGCGAGCCGTCCTCGTGCCCAGCGTGACACTGCACGCGCTGTCGGTGTGCGCCCTGGTGATCCTCGCCCTGTCGCACGCGCCGGCGTGGGTGCTGCTCGTGGCAGCGGTGCCTGCGGGCGCGACGGTGCCGCAGATCGGTCCCATGGTTCGGTCGCGGTGGGCGGTGACGCTCAGCGACCGGGCGGGCGGCACCTCGCCGCTCCTGCAGACGGCGGCCGCGTTCGAGTCGGTGACCGACGAATTCACTTTTGTCGTCGGACCGATCCTGGCCACGGCGCTGTGCACGGGAATCCATCCCGCCGCAGGGCTCATCACCGAGGCGGTGCTCACCCTGGCGGGTGGATGGCTGTTCGCGGCGCAGCGCAGGACGGCTCCGGCCCCGCACCGGGGGACGGCGGAGGGCGGCCGTCACCGCGCGTCGGCGCTGTCGGTGCCGGGCGTGCGGGCGCTCGTCGCCGCGTTCGTCGGCATAGGTGCCGTGTTCGGCGGTATGCAGGTGTCGGTCACCGCGGTCACCCAGGACGCCGGCCACCCTGGGCTCAATGGTGTCGTCTACGGCACCTTCGCCGCGGGCAACATGCTGGCGGGCGTGGCCTACGGCGCCTTGTCCTGGCGCCGCAGTCCGCGTCGGCGGCTGCTGACGGCGTACGGCGCTCTGACCCTCACGTGCGTTCCGCTGTTGGCCGCACAGAGCCTGTCCCTGGTGAGCGGACTGGTGCTCCTGGTGGGGCTGTGCATCGCGCCCGCCCTCATCACCGGCTACACCCTGGTCGAGGCTCTGGTGCCCGCGGCCGCGCGGACCGAGGCGTTCACGTGGCTGACGGGCGCGGTCGCACTCGGACAGGCCGCTGCGGTCACCGCGGCGGGGCTGCTCGCGGACGGCGTCGGAGCCCACGCGGCCTTCTGTGTGCCGCTGACCGGCACTGCTGCCGCATTCGCGACGATCGCCGCGCTGCGCAGTCACCTCGTACCGCAGTCCTCGGCCGCCCCCGCCGCGGGTGTGATCGGTCACCGTCCGGCGGTCACGGTGGACTGAGCCACGGAAATGCTGCACTATTGAGCGTCGTTAGCACTCAATGAGTGAGAGTGCCAGGAGGAGCTAGTGCCGACGTATCAGTACCAGTGCACCGAGTGCGGCGAGGGCCTCGAGGCGGTGCAGAAGTTCAGCGACGACGCACTGACCGAATGCCCCAACTGCGGCGGTCGGCTGCGCAAGGTGTTCTCTGCGGTGGGCGTGGTCTTCAAGGGATCCGGCTTCTACCGGACCGACAGCCGCGGCTCTTCGTCCAGCAGCACCCCTGCCGCCAAGAGCAGCGGCTCGGACAGCAAGGCGAGCGGCAGCTCGTCCTCCGGTTCGTCGTCGTCCACGGCGTCGTCCGGGTCTTCCTCGTCTTCGAGCAACTCCTCGTCCGCGGCCTGACCGCTCGGCGGACAAGCGCCTTCCGCTCCCGGACCTCCGTCGTCGACACGGCGGGGGTTCGTCGCATACCTGCGCCCCGCTTAGGGTGACGGTCATGGTGCAGAACGGCGGTGCGACACACGTACAGGCCGAGATCGGCGTGATCGGCGGATCCGGCTTCTACTCCTTCCTCGACGATGTGACCGAGGTCACCGTCGATACTCCCTACGGGGCGGCCAGCGACTCGCTGTTCGTCGGTGACGTGGCGGGGCGGCGCGTGGCGTTCCTGCCGCGGCACGGCCGGTCGCACCACCTTCCCCCGCACAAGATCAATTATCGGGCGAATCTGTGGGCTCTGCGCGCGACGGGCGTGCGCCAGGTGCTCGGCCCCTGCGCGGTGGGCGGGCTGCGCGCCGACTACGGCCCCGGGACCCTCCTCGTACCCGACCAGCTCGTCGACCGCACGAAGTCGCGCGCTCAGTCCTACTTCGACGGGGAGCCGCGGGCGGACGGCCTGGTGCCGAACGTCGTCCATGTGACCTTCGCGGATCCGTACTGCCCCGTCGGGCGGCAGGCCGCGGTGGACACCGCCCGGTCGAGCGGCTGGGAAGCTGTGGACGGCGGAACGCTCGTCGTGGTGGAAGGACCGCGTTTCTCCACCCGGGCGGAATCCCTCTGGCACGCCACCCAGGGATGGTCGGTCGTCGGCATGACCGGGCACCCTGAGGCCGTGCTCGCCCGGGAGCTGGGCCTGTGCTACACCTCCCTGAACCTCGTGACGGACCTCGACGCGGGAGCGGACACCGGCGACGGCGTCTCGCACGAAGAGGTCCTCGAAGTCTTCGCGGCCAATGTGGGACGGATGCGCGACGTTCTCTTCGATGTCGTCGCCGCGCTGCCCGCGAACTCCGAGCGGACCTGCCTGTGCGTGGACGCACTCGGTGTCCAGGACCCCGGGATCCCGCTGCCGTAGGTACGGCCACCGCAGAGCGCGGGGTTTTCCACAGGGCGGGAAGTTATCCACAGGCTTCGATCGCGGGGGCGCGCGAGTACGCGATCGTGAGGGCGGCGACCGAATGCCTGGTCGCCGCCCCTTCCGTATCCGGTGGTGATCCCAGTGCGTACTTCCTTGTCGGCTCCGTTGTCAGCCCTCCCCGCCGCTCCGCCTGTCCCGTTCCCTCAGCCCCCCTCGCCCGTCGGCAAGACGTCCGGGGCGGACAGGGCCCGGGGTTCGAGCGTCCCCGCCCCGCACATCCCGCCGCGCCGCGCCGTACCGGACTTTCCTCCGATCCGCGCGGGCCGCGGCGGCGTGCGACGCCTGCTGCCCGGCGTTCCACGGTTGAGGCGGCGGCCCCTCCTCGCGGGGATGGCGGTGGCGGTGGCCGTTCTTGCCGTGTCGGCCGTCTACGACCCACCTCCATCTCGCGGACGGCACACGGTCGTACAGCATCACCGGCCGGGGCCGACCACGGGCGCATCCGGGCGCGCCACTGCGGAGCCGCGAGTGAGGGCGCCGGTGCGGATCGCGGACGCCGACGCGGTGCGCCTGCTGCGGCCCGGCGACCGGGTGGACGTACTGGCGGCAGCGCGGGTGGTGGCGTCGGGCGTCACTGTCGTCGCGATTCCGGACCAGGCCGACGGTTCCTCCGGAAACACGGCGCCTTCGGACACCCCTGAGGGCGAGGCCCCTCCCGCCACTGCGAGCACAGGCGGGACGGGCGGTGCGCTTGTCGTACTCTCCGTCCCGCGCGGCGTCGCCGCCGCCCTGTCCGGAGCAGCCGCGTCGAACCCGCTGGCGGTGACACTGTGCTGAATCACCCTTTCGTGAAAGGCGATTGGACAGGGCGGCCCCGGATTGCCTTCGATGGCGGAATCTTTCATTCCGTCAGACCGGCGTCAGGGAAGGGGCACATCGATGAGCCAGGCGGAGCAGCCGAGCCTGCTGGCAGGTTTCAAAGAGTTCATCACCCGGGGGAACGTGATCGACCTCGCGGTCGCGGTCGTCGTGGGCGCGGCGTTCAGCAGCATCGTGAACTCCGTCGTCAACGGGATCATCAACCCGCTCGTAGGTGCCTTCGGTACGAAGGACCTCGGTGGGTACTCGTCCTGTCTCAAAGGCCCCTGCATGGTGGACAGCAAGGGCGAGACGGTCAGCGGGATCCACATCCTGTGGGGCTCGGTGCTGAGCGCGACGCTCACGTTCCTGATCACGGCCGCGGTCGTGTACTTCCTGATGGTCCTTCCGATGGCCCGGTACCTGGCACGGCGGGCGGCGAAGCAGGAGCCTCCGCAGACCCCCGAGCCGACAGCAGCCAAGGACGAGACACAGGCGGAGACGGACGAGATCGCCCTGCTGCGGGACATCCGGGACGCGCTGGTGGCGCCCCGTTCCGGCGGCGCCGGCTGATTCCGGACGTCGGACCGCTTCAGAGGTGGTGCGGGGGCTTCTGGCTGAGGAAGCGGGCGAAGTCGTCGTCGGCCGAGCCCGTCGGCAGGTCACCCCAGCCCCGGTCGGTGTCGTCGGCGGAGGGCCGGTCGAACGGATCGTCGAAGACCAGCCCGGCAGGAGCGTCCGCCGGGCGGGGAGAAACGCCGCCGCTCCCGGCTGATGGCACCTCGGCTGCGGAGGTGCCCGCCCCGTCGGACACGGTGCTGTGCTCGGGGTCTGCCGCTGCGCTCATTCTTCCAGAGTACGGCGCCGGCGACGGCGGCCGACCGGTGCCGCCACCCAAGCGAGTGGGGGGAGATACCCCAAGTGTCGGTTTGATGCCGTCGGACGGATATACCTGGGCTCATGCACGCACCACAACCGAGACCGCAGGCAGACCGCGACGCCGTTCCGGCGGAGGAGACGGATGTCGACCGAAGCGACCTCGCGTACCGCCGCTGGTTGAGCGAGGCCGTGGGGAAGGTCCAGGCGGACGCCAACCGGTCCGCAGATACCCATTTGCTGTCAGTGCCGCTACCGGCCGGCTGGGGGATCGACCTCTACCTGAAGGACGAGTCGACGCATCCGACCGGGTCGCTGAAGCACCGGCTAGCCCGCTCGCTGTTCCTGTACGCGCTGTGCAACGGCTGGATCCGCCCGGGGCGACCGGTGATCGAGGCGTCCAGCGGTTCGACGGCGGTCTCGGAGGCCTACTTCGCCCGACTGATCGGTGTCCCCTTTGTGGCCGTGATGGCCCGAGGGACGGTGCGCTCGAAAATCGATCTGATCGAGTTCCACGGGGGCCGCTGCCACCTGGTGGACGACCCGGGCGAGGTGTACGGGGCAGCGGCCCGACTGGCCCGGGAGACCGGCGGCCACTACATGGACCAGTTCACGTACGCGGAGCGGGCGACGGACTGGCGGGGCAACAACAACATCGCCGAGTCGATCTTCCGGCAGCTGGCGGCGGAACGCCATCCGGTGCCGGCCTGGATCGTGGCCACGGCGGGGACGGGCGGGACGTCCGCCACGCTCGCGCGCTATGTCCGCTATGCCCAGGCGACCACCGGCATCTGCGTGGCGGATCCGGAGAACTCGGCGTTCTTCCCCGGATGGCGCGACCACAATCCGGCGGCGACCACCGACACAGGCTCGCGCATCGAGGGGATCGGACGGCAGAGGGTGGAGCCCAGCTTCATCCCCGGGGCCGTCGACCGGATGATGCGGGTCCCGGACGCGGCGTCGGTCGCGAGCGTACGCGTCCTTGAGCGGCTGCTCGGCCGCAGGGCGGGTGCGTCCACCGGCACGGGGCTGTGGGCGGCTTTCCGGATCATCGGGCAGATGCGGGCGCGCGGCGAACAAGGCAGCGTGGTCGGGCTGCTCTGCGATCCCGGCGAGCGCTATCTGGAGAAGTACTACGCGGATACCTGGCTCGCCTCGCAGGGAATCGACATCGCACCGTACGTGGAGCGCATCGAGCACTTCCTGTCCGGCGGATCCCTGGACCCGGTGCACCCGCCGACCGGGGCCTGACCGGCGGCCGCAGACGGGGCCCGGTCACAGGGTCTTCCGCGCCATCCGGACAGGGCCCGGCCGTCATACGCCTGCTGCGCCGAGCAGAGCACCCACCGCGTAGGTCACCGCCATGGCCACGGCGCCGCCTGCTGCGTTCCGGATCACCGCGGGACGTGCCGGGGCGCTGCCCAGCCATGCGCTGATCCAGCCGCAGCAGACCAGGGCGACGAGCACGGCGGCCACTGTGACTGCCAGCCGCCAGTCCTGCGGCGGCAGGACGATGGACAGCAGTGGCAGCAGCGAGCCGACGGTGAAGGAGATGAAGCTGGCCCAGGCGGCGTGCCAGGGGTTGGCGAGTTCGTCGGGGTCGATGCCGAGTTCGACGCGGGCGTGAGCGCCGAGGGCGTCGCGGGCGGTGAGCTGTTCGGCGACTTCCCGGGCGAGGTCGTGGGAGATGCCGCGGTCCTCCAACAGCCCGGTGAGTTCGTCCAGTTCGGCTTGCGGGGTGGCGGCGAGTTCTTCCCGCTCCAGGGCGAGTGCGGCCTGTTCGGAGTCGCGCTGGGTGCTCACGGACACGTATTCGCCGGCCGCCATGGACAGCGAGCCCGCCATCAGGCCGGCGAGGCCTGCCGTCAGGAGCGCCGACCGGGAGTCGGTCGCCCCGGCGACACCGACGACCAGCCCGGCGGTGGAGACGATGCCGTCGTTGGCGCCGAGGACGGCGGCCCGCAGCCAGTTCAGCCGGGTGCTGAGCCCCTCGTGGTGGGGCTCACCGGGGTGCGGCCCCGGGTGATCGGGCTGTGGGCTGTCACCGCTGTGATCGCTCATGGCACGAAGGTTCTCACCCCCGCCCCTCGGGCAGGCACAGCGGCACCCCACCTGTGGGAGGCCGGCGCGCTCGGCGCGAGCCACCGGGGCATGGCCGAACCCCGGCGCGGGGGGGGTGGCACCGGGGTCCGGGTCTGTGGGCCGGTCCGTCACGTCGGGCGGACCGGCGGGATTGTCAGGCCGCCTCGTAGTCCAGGCCGGTGGCGCGGGCCATGCGCTTGAGGTCGGCCAGGGCGTGCTTCTCGATCTGCCGGATGCGCTCGCGGGTGAGGCCGTGTTCCTTGCCGACCTCGGTGAGGGTGCGCTCACGGCCGTCCACGATGCCGTAGCGGGCGCGGATGATGGACGCCGTGCGGTCGTCGAGGCGGTCGATGAGGCTGTCGAGTTCCTCGCGGCGCAGCATCACCAGCACGGAATCCTCCGGCGAAGGTGCGGCGCCGTCCTCGACCAGGTCGCCGAACTCGGTCTCGCCCTCGGCGTCCACCGACATGTTCAGCGACACCGGATCGCGGGCCCAGTCCAGGACGTCGGCGACGCGCTCCGGGGTGGAGGACAGCTCGGCGGCGATCTCGGCGGGCTCGGCGTCGCGGCCGTGCTCGCGGTTGAACTCGCGTTGGACGCGGCGGATCCGTCCGAGCTCCTCCACGAGGTGGACGGGCAGCCGGATCGTGCGCGACTGGTCGGCGATGGAGCGGGTGATGGCCTGCCGGATCCACCAGGTCGCATAAGTGGAGAACTTGAAGCCCTTGGCGTAGTCGAACTTCTCGACGGCGCGCACCAGGCCGGCGTTCCCCTCCTGGATCAGGTCGAGCAGGGGCAGTCCGCTGCGCGGATAGCGGCGGGCCACGGCGACGACGAGGCGGAGGTTGGAGCGAATGAAGATGTCCTTGGCCCGCTCTCCTGCGGCCACCAGGGCCTCCAGCTCCTCGCGCGTGACCTCGCCGCCGGCGTTGGCCGGCAGATCCGGGTCGGAGGCGAGGATGCGTTCGGCGTAGACTCCTGCTTCGATGTCCCGGGACAGCTCGACCTCACGGGCGGCGTCGAGGAGCGGCGTACGCGCGATCTCGTCCAGGTACATGCCGACGAGGTCGCGGTCGGCCACTTCCCCGCCCGCGGCGCGAACGCTGCTGGTCCCGCCTGCGTGACGACGGGCGACGGCACGGGTTGCCATGCGTGCTCCCTTTACGAAGGTGCGGTCGGTCTCGGTCGGACCGGGCGTGCGGCCACAGCCGACGCCGTGGAACCGATGGCGAAGCCGGGTGTGCGGCTGCCGTAGGTTCTTCGGCCTTGCTGTGCGCTTGCCCCATCCGATCGGGATAACGACTGGAATCCGGACACAATTCCCATGTCGTCACCTGTTTTTTATGATCATGCAGTACCCTGTCCGCCACACCGGGAGGCCACACCATGCCGGAACATACGGACGTCCAGGTCAGAGCCGGTACGGAGGCCGACCTCGCGGCACTCACGGACATCTACAACCACTACGTCCGCGAGACGCCGGTCACTTTCGACATCGACCCCATCACCCCCGACGACCGCCGCCCCTGGTTGCTCTCTCACCCGGAAGACGGCCCCCACCGCCTCTTGGTTGCCCAGCCCGTGGAAGGCGGGCAGGTCGTCGGTTACGCGACGAGCAGCCCGTACCGCCCGAAGGCGGCCTACGCGACGTCGGTGGAGACGAGCATCTACCTCGCACCCGGTGCCGGCGGGCGCGGCATCGGCTCGCTGCTCTACGCGGCGCTGTTCGAGGCGCTTGCGGACGAGGACGTGCACCGCGCGTACGCAGGCGTGGCGCTGCCGAATCAAGCATCGATACGCATCCACGAGCGCTTCGGCTTCCAACAGGTGGGGGTCTTCCAGGAGGTCGGACGGAAGTTCGGCACCTACCACGACGTGGCATGGCTGGAGAAGCGGCTGCACTGACCGTGGGGGCAGACATCGGTCGGCGAGGGAAACGGCGCGGCGACACCGAGGTATTTGAAACTTCAAGCAGACAGGATTACCGTCGTTCCATACGCTTGAACTTTCAAGGAGGGTGCGCCATGACCGCAGCAGCCCCCGAGCGCATGCCCGCGCTCTACCTCTCGCACGGCGCCCCGCCGCTCGCGGACGACCCGCTGTGGCCCGGACAGCTCGCCGCCTGGGCGGCCGACCTGCCGCGCCCCAGGGCCGTCCTCGTCATCTCCGCGCACTGGGAGGATGCCCCGCTGGCGATCGGTGCGACGACGACCGTGCCGCTCGTCTACGACTTCTGGGGCTTTCCCGAGCACTACTACCAGGTCACCTATCCCGCGCCCGGCGCACCCGAGCTGGCAGAGGACGTGCGCAAGCTGCTGCGCCGGGCCGGCAGTCCCGTGCAGGACGTGCCCGACCGCGGCCTGGATCACGGCGCCTATGTGCCGCTGGTGGAGATGTTCCCGGGCGCCGACATCCCCGTCCTGCAGGTGTCCATGCCGACGCTGGACCCGCAGGGCCTGCTGGAGATCGGCCGGCGCCTCGCGCCGCTGCGCGACGAGGGCGTGCTCATCGTCGGCAGCGGCTTCTTCACGCACAATCTCGCCGCACTGCGCCATGCCGGGCCGCAGCCGCCCACGTGGTCGGCGGAGTTCGACGACTGGGGCCACCGGGCACTGGAGGCGCAGGACGTCGACGCACTGCTGGACTTCGAGCGCACCTCACCCGCCGGGCGCCTGGCGCACCCGCGGACCGAGCACTTCGCCCCGCTGTTCGTTACGCTCGGCGCCGCCGAGTCCGAACTCGGCAGCCAGCGCAGCATCATCGACGGATTCTGGATGGGGCTGGCGAAACGCTCCGTCCAGTTCGGCTGACCAGAAGGACCTTTCCCATGCAGAAACGACGCATAGCGATCGGCGTGGCCGTTCTGGCCGGCACGGTCGTCCTGGCCGCCTGCGGCTCCGACGACAAGGGCGACGCGAAGGCACCGTCCGGCACCTCCGGGAGCACAACGACCGCGACGGACACCAGTGGTGCGAGCGGTACGGCCGACGCCGATGCAAAGGCCCCCGCGTCCTCCGTCAGCTGGCCCGCGCCGGCCGACGCCACCGCCCGCGTGAAGGCGGCGGGGCTGCCCATGCTGGGGGCCGAGGGCCAGGTGCTGCACATCCACAGTCACCTGGACGTGTTCATCGACGGCAAGGCGGTGACCGTACCGGCCGACATCGGCATCGACCTCGTCAAGCAGCAGATCAGCCCGCTGCACACGCACGACACGTCAGGAGTCGTGCACATCGAGTCACCGGTGAAGGCGGAGTTCACCCTCGGGCAGTTCATGACCGAGTGGAACGTGCCGTTCGGCAAGGACACCCTCGGCACGTTCAAGGCCGGTGACGGCAAGGAGCTGCACGTGTACGTCAACGGCACCGAGCAGACGGGTGACCCCGCCTCGCTCAAGCTGGGCGCCCACGACGAGATCGCCGTGGTCTACGGCTCCCCTGCCGAGAAGGTTCAGGTGCCGTCGGAGTACGTGTGGCCGGAGGGCCTGTAGGACGCGCCCACCGGTGCCGTCGCTGAGCGCGTACGCCGCACCGGCACGTGTTCCTCGTCGCGACCATCGATTGTCGATCTGATGACGAAGAGCAGGCCCCCGCTGTTCCGGTCGAACGGAACAGCGGGGGCCTGTCGGCGTCACGGCCGCCGGGCGATAGGTGCCGCCCGGCGCCGGGTCAGTGCGCGATGACCGGGATGGCGACGTCCTCCGGCGACTTCTCGCCGTCGATCTGCTCGTGGCCGCCCTGGACACCGGCGTCGATCAGCACGAAGGCCAGCAGCGCGGACAGCGCCAGGATGCCCGTCGCCCAGTAGATGGCGACGGAGTAGCCGTGCACCGCGGACTGGTTGATGAACAGCTGGTTCTTCAGGTCCGCCTTCGACGTGATGTGCGAGGACACCCACGTCGCAGTGGCGCTGGTGGCCAGGGTGTTCAGCAGCGCGGTGCCGATGGAGCCGCCCACCTGCTGCGAGGTGTTGACCATGGCGGACGCCACACCGGCGTCCTCCGGCCGCACCCCGTGCGTGGCCAGGCTCATGGCGGGCATGAACGCGGTGCCCATGCCGAGGCCCATGAGGACCAGGCCCGGCAGCAGCACCTCCGCGTAGGAGGAGTCGACCTTGATCTGCGCCAGGACGAGCATGCCGAGGGCGGCGACCAGGAAGCCCGGCGCCATCAGCAGACGCGGGCGGACGCGCAGCATGAGCCGCGTGCCGATCTGCGTGGAGCCGACGACCATGCCGCCGACCATGGGCAGGAACGCGAAGCCCGACTTCAGGGCGGAGTAGTGCATGACCTGCTGCAGGTAGTAGGTCAGGAAGAGGAACAGGCCGAACATGCCGATGACGGCGAGGCCCAGCGACAGGTACACGCCGCCGCGGTTGCGCTCGGTCACCACGCGCAGCGGCAGCAGCGGCGCGGAGACGCGGCTCTCGACGAGCGCGAAGGCCCCCAGGAGGACCACGGAGCCAGCGAACAGGCCCAGGGTCACCCCGGACGTCCAGCCGTCGCTCTCGGCGCGGCTGAAGCCGTACACGAGGGCGACGAGGCCCGCGCTGGCGAGGATCACGCCGGGGATGTCGACCCGGTTGCGGTTGCGGCCCTGTGCGGGCTCGCGGATGACGAGGACGGCGCCGATGACGGCGGCGACGGCGAAGAGGATGTTCACGAACAGCGCCCAGCGCCAGTTGAGGTACTGGGTGAGGACGCCGCCGAGGATGAGTCCGACCGCGGCTCCGGCGCCCGCGATGGCGCCGTAGATGCCGAAGGCCTTCGCGCGTTCCTTGGCGTCGGTGAACGTGACCGCGAGCAGCGAGAGCGCGGCCGGGGCGAGGAGCGCCCCGAAGACGCCCTGGAGGGTGCGTGCGCCCAGCAGCATCGCCGTGTTGACCGCGGCTCCGCCTATTGCCGAGGCGACGGCGAATCCGAGCAGGCCGACGATGAAGGTGTTCTTGCGTCCCCACAGGTCGGACACCCGGCCGCCGAAGAGCAGCAGGCCGCCGAAGGCCAGGGTGTACGCGGTGATGACCCACTGCTTGTTGCCGTCGGAGATCCCGAGGTCCTGCTGGGCGGACGGGAGCGCGATGTTCACGACGGTCGAGTCCAGGACGACCATCAGCTGGGCTATGGCGATGAATATGAGCGCTGTCCAGCGCCTCGGATCCGGCTGGGGTGTTTCAGGCATGGCTTGGTCTCATTACTTGGTGCGGAGTGACAGAACGTGGGGACGTGTGTCAGTGGTGACGCCGGGCCGGGGGCGCGCGGAGGATCGGGGTCAGGGATCCTGCGGGTCTGCTGGTGCCTGGTGCGGCACCGCGCGCGGGAGATGAGCGGACGGCGGCTGGGGCTGCGCGAGCGGGTCGCACGGCGAACCCGGCCACACTATGGCCCGGTTGACGGGTGTTGCGAACGATTTACGACATGCCGGCTTGCAATTCCTCCAGGGTCGCGGCATTCCCCGCCAGAACCGAGCGCGCCGGGGCGCGCAGGCCGTCGAGGAACAGCTGCAGGTGGCGGTGGACGAAGCGGTCGAAGCCCGCGCAGCAGACGCCCGGCAGCGGCCGGGTGAGCTGCGTCACGGCGACCATCACGTCACCGACGGCGATGTCGGTGCGCAGCAGGCCCGCGCTCTGGGCGCGGTCCAGGATGGCGCCGACCGACCGCTCCATCTGTTCGACCTGGCTGACGACCGCGGGGTCCTGGCGGTCGAAGACATCGGTGAGCAGAGGACACAGTGCGCCGATCCGCTCCTGTGCCGCTTCGAGGACGAAACGGCGCAGCGCGGCGAACGCATCCGGCTCTTCGGCCAGCGCGTCCTCGGCGCGTTTCACTGTACGGGCCACCACTGACAGCGTGACCTGGCGGACCAGGTCGGCGCGGTCGGTGAAGTGCCGGTACAGCGTGGCATTGCCCACGCCCGCCCGGCGGGCCACCTCGTCGAGCGCGACGTCCGGGCCGAGTTCGACTATCGCTTCGCGAGCCGCGGCGACGATGCGTTCGCGGTTGCGGGTTGCGTCTGCGCGCAGCCGTACGGGGCGGGGCCGGGTGGCGGCCTCCATGTCGAGCGGCACGGGCGGCTCCTTCCGGTCTCGCGGGACTGCGCTGGTCGTACGGGCCGCCGGGGCGCCCCGGCGGCGGAGAGGCCACTTCCGTTTACTGGCCAGCAGGTCAAACGGGGATCCGGTCCCCGGATATTTCACACACGCAGCGTGACCTGCACCACAGCGCTAATCGATGATCGAGACGATGCCCGCGAGTCGACGCAGAGCCGCGCCGTGAGTATTTCATTGAATCTTCAAGGACCGATTACCATGGCCCCATGACATGGCTGACAGAAGAGCAGCAGGCGACCTGGCGGGCTTTCCTGCAGGCCACGACGCTCCTGGACGACCATCTCGACCGTCAGCTGCAGCGCGACGCCGGTATACCGCACATGTACTACGCCCTGCTCAGCACCCTGTCGGAAGCTCCCGGGCGCAGCATGCGGATGACCGAGCTGGCGGAGCGGGCGAAGATCACCCGGTCCCGGCTGTCGCACGCCGTCGCCCGGCTGGAGGGCCATGGCTGGGTGCGCCGGGAGGACTGCCCCACCGACCGGCGCGGCCAGGTGTGCGTGCTGACGGACGCCGGCTGGGCGGAGCTGGTGCGCACCGCGCCCGGCCATGTGGCCGCCGTGCGCGGCGCCGTGTTCGACCGGCTCACCCCCGAGCAGAGCCGGCAGCTCGGGGAGATCTCGCGGGTCATCGCCGAGGGGCTGCACGGCAGCGACGGCGCGGACGTGCCCTGGCTCCGCTGACGGCGCAGCCCGCGGGGCCCGTGCCCGTTACGTGAGCGGTGTGACGCGGCCCGAACGGGCGAGCCAGCGGCCTCCGTGGCGGCTGACCTCGATGGGCCGCCCGAAGCAGCGCGTCATCTGCTCGCCGGTGAGCACCTGCTCGGCAGGGCCCGACGTCAGTACGCGGCCCTCCTTCAGCAGCAGGACATTATCGATGGACGGCGACAGCTCTTCGAGGTGATGGGTGACGGTGATCGTGGTCAGCGTCGGTCTGATGACGGCGAGCCGGTGCAGGGCGTCGATCAGGTCCTCACGGGACGGCAGGTCGAGGGCGTTGAACGGCTCGTCCAGCAGCAGCAGCGACGGGTCGGCCATCAGGGCCCGCGCCACCAGGACGCGGGCGCGCTGGCCGCCTGAGCAGACACCGTAGGGGCGCTCGGCGAGTTCCTTGATCTCCAGTTCGGCCAGCAGCGCACCCGCGCGCTCGCGCACCTCGTCGTCGTACTTGCGCCACAGCGGCTGCACGGTGCCGGTGTGGCCGGTCAGCACGACCGCGTGCGCGGGCAGGTCGAGCGGCACCTTCTGCGCCGAGGAGACCAGGCCGATGAGGGCGCGCAGTTCGCGCATGTCCACGCGGCCCAGGCGGTGGCCGAGGACGTCGACCGTCCCGGTGGTCGGGTGCATGAGCGCCCCGATCAGCCGGAGGATCGTGGTCTTGCCCGCGCCGTTCGCGCCGAGCAGCGCCCAGTGCTGGCCTGCGCGCACGGTCCAGTTGATGTCGTCGAGGATGACCTGACCGGTGGTGTAGCGGCGCACGCTGACCGCGTCGAGCACGGCGACCGCGTCCGGCGCGGGGCCTGTCGCCTTGCCTGTGGCGTTGGCTGTCATGGAGAAACGGTAGCTGTATGCGCCAGCTTTACGGGGCGGGTTTCCGCGATGTGGATACCCCGCGGGAACCGCCGCAGGTCAGGCCGCTGCCGGGGACGGGCTCTCCTCGGCGGGCGCCTCGGCGATACGCGGCGGCCCCGGCCGGAACAGTAGGAAGGTGATGATGAAGCCGAAGGCGAAGAAGCCCGCCGACCACCAGTAGGCGACGGTGTAGCTGTGCAGCTGTGCCTGGGCGACCGCGGCCGGGCTCGGGCGGCGGCCGGAGAGGTAGCTGGTGGCGGCGCTCGTGGCCAGGGTGTTGAGCAGTGAGGTACCGACCGAGCCGCCTACCTGCTGGCTGGTGTTGACCATGGCCGAGGCGACGCCCGCGTCGTGCGCCTGGACACCGGCGGTCGCGAGGTTCATCGCGGTGGCGAAGATCAGCCCGAGGCCCAGTCCCAGCAGGAGCAGCGGCGGCATGACGTGCGCGGCATAGGTGCTGTTGGCGTCCAGTGCCGTCATCCATGCCATGGCGCCGCCGGCCAGCAGCATGCCGGTCGGCACGATGGGCTTGGCGCCCAGTTTCGGCACCAGCACGTTGGTCGTCGTCACCGAGGCGATCACCAGGACCGCGACCATCGGCAGGAACGCCACGCCCGTCCGCACCGGCGAGTACAGCAGCGTGCGCTGCATGTAGTACGTCAGGAAGAGGAACACGCCGAACATCCCCGCGCCGGAAAGGAACATCGCGACGAAGGACGCGCCTCGGTCGCGGTCGCTGACGACGCGCATCGGCAGCAGCGGATGCACCGCGCGCCGCTGCCACCACACGAAGGCCGCCAGAAGGACCGCACCGGCCAGCAGGAAGCCCCAGGTGCTGGCGGCACTCCAGGAGTGCCGTTCGGCGTTGGAGAAGCCGTACACGATGCCGAACAGGCCGCTGGAGACCAGGAGCGTCCCCGGGATGTCGAGGGACGGGCGGTCGGGCAGGGTGCCGGGGGCCAGCAGACGTGCGCCGCCGATGAAGGCGATGACGGCGAAGATCAGATTGACGTACAGGCACCAGCGCCAGTCCAGGTACTCGGTGAGCAGGCCGCCGAGGAGCAGCCCGACGGCGGCTCCCGCGCCCGCGATGGCGCCGTAGATGCCGAAGGCCTTGGCGCGCTCCCTGGCGTCGGTGAACGTCGTCGTGAGCAGCGACAGGGCTGCGGGGGCGAGGACGGCGGCGAAGGCGCCCTGGAGGGCGCGGGCGACCACGAGGATCTCGAAGCTCCCCGCCGCGCCGCCCATCGCCGACGCGGCGGCGAAACCGACCAGGCCGATCAGGAAGATCCGCTTGCGCCCGATGAGGTCGGCGAGACGGCCGCCGAACAGCAGCAGGGAGCCGAAGGCGAGGGCGTACGCGGTGACGACCCACTGGCGGTCGCCGTCGCTGAAGCCGAGGTCCTTCTGTGCCGACGGCAGCGCGATGGTCACGATGGTGGCGTCCAGGATGACCATCAGCTGGGCGATGCCGATGACGACGAGCACCCACCAGCGGCGGGAGGACTGTTCGTCGGGGACGCCCTGCCCGCTCGGTGATCCGGGGGCGCCGTCCCGACCGTTGGCCGCCGACGTCTCGGAGGAGCTTCGTGCCATGGCGTGGGTCTCCTTTGCGCCAGCGCGCGTCCCCCCGGAATTTCCACGCTAGGTGCAGCTCAGCGACCCCGCCATGCGGGGGAGGCGGACTCCCCCGGGACCTTCGTGCGGGCGGCGTGGGCGGCGGTCCCGGGCGGGGGGGCCCGGGAATCCACCGCGACCGCCATCGGACGACCGTCCCTGGTGGTGATGACGGCCACGCCAGTGGGGTTGCGGCAGCTGCACGACGATGACTAACCGCCGGGGCGGGGCGGGTAACGCGCACTCACCCGTTCGGCGTGACCCGATCGGTCCACCGGCGACGGCGGGTGCGGGTGTGCGGTCACCTGGACGGGTGAGTGCGCATGGACGGCTCCGCCACCCGTACGCAGCAGTTGCGCGCGCGGGCGGGGCGGCGGGGCCGTTGGCTGGCGGGGAGGGACCGGTGGGCCGGGAGTGGCAGGCCTCCCCTGGGGCCGGCGAGGGAGTGCGCACATGGCGACGAGCGCGGACGGACCCGGTGGGGTCCCCGCCCCGGGCGGCGGCCCGCTCGGCGCCGACGAGCGCGCCGAGCTGGCGGCGCTGCGCAGGCGTGCGCCCAGGCGGCCGTGGTGGCGCACCACCTTGTCGGCGCTGCTGATCACGCTGGCGGCGGTGCTCGCCCCGCTCGCCGCCGTGGCGGTGTGGGTCGCCGACGAGATGGCCGACACCAATCGATACGTGGCGACCGTCGCGCCGCTCGCCCGGCAGCCCGACGTCCAGGCCGCGGTGACCGACCGGGTCACGGACGCGGCCATGGCGAAGATCGACCTCCGGTCGCTGCTGTCGAAGGCGGCCCCGAGCGACCGCCCGCGCCTGGAGCAGGCGCTCGGCGGTCTGCGGGGGCCCATCACGAGCGGGATCCGGGACTTCGTCCGGCAGACGGTCGCGAACTTCGTGGCGAGCGATGCCTTCGCCCAGATCTGGGAGCAGCTGAACCGGCAGGCGCACGCGGCCTTCACCGGTGCGCTGACCGGGAGCAGCGACACGCCGGTGCGGGTACAGGGGGACGCGGTGGTGCTGGACCTGGAGCCGGTGGTGGCGCAGGTGAAGCAGCGGTTGCTGGACCGGGGGCTGGGCGTCGCGTCGGTGATTCCGCAGGTGCGGACGGACTACACGCTGGTGGAGTCCGAGGACGTGCAGCGGGCGCAGACGGGCTTCCGGCTGCTGCAGGTCGCGGGGAACTGGCTGCCGGTGGTCACCGTCGTGCTGGCGGCCGCGGGCGTGCTGCTGGCCGCGCACCGGCGGCGCGCCCTGGTCGCGGCCGCACTGGGGGTGGCCGCGGGCCTGGCGGTGCTGGGCATCGCCCTGTCGGTCTTCCGGATCGTCTATCTGGATCATCTGCCCGCCGACACGAACCAGGCGGCGGCCGGTGCGGTGTACGACCAGATCACCCGGTTCCTGCGGATGACCGTACGTATGGTGATCGTCCTGGGGGTGCTGGTGGCCGTCGGGGCATGGCTGAGCGGCGCGGGGCGGTGGGCGACGCGGGTCAGGAGCGCGTGGGAGACCGGCATCGGCGCGGTACGGCAGGCGGTGGGACCGTCGACGACCGGGCCCGTGGGCCCGTGGGTGCACCGCTACCGGCACGCGCTGCGGTGGGCGGTCGTCGCGGGGGCCGGGCTGTCGGTGCTGCTGTGGTCCTACCCGACGGGTCTGGTCGTCTTCTGGATCGCGCTGGTCGCGGTGGGTGTGCTGGCGGTCGTCGAGTTCCTCGACGAGGGAGCCGGGGGCGACGCGGGAAGCGGCGGGGTGGCAGGGGTGGGTTCGGCGTAGCCGCGTACGCGTGGCTCACCCTCACGGGTGACCGCGCGGAGTCGGTCACCCGTAAGGGTGAGCCGCCCGGTGGTGGTCACCCGGGCGGGTGGCGCGTCGCGGATCGGCCGCGGATCAGTCGTCCGGGGCCAGCGCCGCGAGCTGCTGGGCGAACGGCGTGAACGTCTCGTCGGCGGACGGCGGGCGCGGGGCCGGGGCGCCCGCCAGGTACCGGGAGAGTTCGGCGGCGGCGCGGGCAACACGCAGGGCGAGGGGGTCGTCGCCCGCGGGGCGGGCCGGGCCCGCCGCGCCCCAGTCGTCGGTGGCCGCGTACACCGCCGTGGGCATGACGACCGCGCGCAGGTAGGAGAACAGCGGCCGCAGGGCGTGCTCCAGGACCAGGGAGTGGCGTGCGGTGCCGCCGGTCGCCGCGATCAGCACCGGGGTGCCGGTCAGCGCGTCCTTGTCGATCACGTCGAAGAAGGACTTGAACAGGCCGCTGTAGGAGCCGGTGAAGACCGGGGTGACCGCGATCAGCCCGTCGGCCGACGTCACGGCCTCCACGGCGGCGCGCAGCCGCGGGCCGGGGAAGCCGGTGACCATGTTCTGGGCGATCTCGTTCGCCAGGTCGCGCAGTTCGACGACCTGCACGTCCAGCTCGGGTCCCGGACCGGTGCCCGCGGTCTCGGCGACCTGCTGCCGGGTCGCGGCGGCGAGCCGGTCGGCGAGCAGCCGGGTGGAGGACGGCCGGCCGAGACCGGCGGTGATCACGACGAGTTTCCTGGTCATGCGGTGATCTCCTCGCTGTCGTGGGTGGTGGTGTCGCGGCTATCGATAATGTCGCCGCGGCTGCGGGCGACGAGCGCCTGGTGGGTCGGTCCGTCCGGCACGCCGGCCGGGCGGCCCGCCGCGAACTCGCGCCGCAGCACCGGCACGACCTCCTCGCCGAGGATGTCGAGCTGCTCCAGCACGGTCTTCAGCGGCAGGCCCGCGTGGTCCATGAGGAACAGCTGCCGCTGATAATCGCCGAACGATTCGCGGAAGGTGAGCGTCTTGTCGATGACCTCCTGCGGCGACCCGACGGTCAGCGGCGTCTGGTCGGTGAACTCCTCCAGCGACGGCCCGTGGCCGTACACCGGGGCGTTGTCGAAGTAGGGGCGGAACTCGCGCACCGCGTCCTGGGAGTTCTTCCGCATGAACACCTGGCCGCCCAGCCCGACGACCGCCTGCTCCGGGCTCCCGTGGCCGTAGTACGCGTAGCGCTCGCGGTACAGGCCGATCAGGCGCTTGAAGTGCTCCTTGGGCCAGAAGATGTTGTTGGCGAAGAAGCCGTCACCGTAGTAAGCGGCCTGCTCGGCGATCTCCGGGCTGCGGATGGAGCCGTGCCACACGAACGGCGGGACGCCGTCCAGCGGGCGCGGGGTGGAGGTGAAGGACTGCAGCGGGGTGCGGAACTTTCCGGCCCAGTCGACGGTGTCCTCGCGCCACAGCTTGTGCAGCAGCGCGTAGTTCTCGACCGCCAGCGGTATGCCGTCGCGGATGTCCTTGCCGAACCACGGGTAGACCGGGCCGGTGTTGCCGCGGCCCAGCATCAGGTCGACGCGGCCGTCGGCGAGGTGCTGGAGCATCGCGAAGTCCTCGGCGATCTTGACCGGGTCGTTCGTCGTGATGAGCGTCGTCGAGGTGGAGAGGATCAGGTGGTCGGTCCGCGCGGCGATGTAGCCGAGCATGGTGGTCGGCGACGACGGCACGAACGGCGGGTTGTGGTGCTCGCCGGTCGCGAACACGTCGAGCCCGACCTCCTCGGCCTTCTGCGCGATGGCCACCATCGCCTTGATCCGCTCGTACTCGCTCGGCGTCCGCCCGTTCGTCGGGTCCGTGGTGACGTCGCCGACCGTGAAGATCCCGAACTGCATCTCGTCCACCGTCCCATTGGTTGATGTTTCAACCACAGGAACGGAACACTCTCCGCGCCTATTCCCGCCCTGCTCAGCGCCCCGCGAGCGGGTCCTGACCACCCGGCGCGGCGCCCGGCGGAGGCGCGCCGTGACCCGGCGGCTGCACCCCGTGGTAGGTGATCGAGCCCGCCTGGATCACGGTCTCGTGGAAGACGCCGCCGTGCGTGGTGTTCGCCGTGTAGTACGTGGTGCCGCCCGCGGCCTGCGGCTCGGGGGACAGCTCGGCCAGCAGGCGGCGCAGCTCGTCCGCGGCGGCCGGGTCCGCCTGGAGCGTCCGCCGCAGCCGCAGCCGCCACTCGGCCCGCAGGTCGTCCTCCGTGGCCGCGTCCTGGGCGCCACGCGCCTCGGCCAGCTCGTCGCGGGACCGCTCCAGGTCGGCGGTCGCCGCCTCCTCCGCGCCCTCCGCCCCGTCCCGCGCGAAGAACCGCGCCAGCCGCGCCCTGACCTGCGCCCAGGCGTCCGAGGCCATGAGCCCCACCACCGTCGTCGCGCCCGACGCCGCAAGCCCTGCCAACTCCGCCTCCACGGCGCCCCCTTCACGTCACCCGGACGGCCTCTGCCGCTCTCGCCCCCGTCCACGGTAGGGCCGCAGGGACAGCCGTGTCCCGCAGGACGGCGCACCGGGCGGTGACCACCCCGTCCTGCCTCATCCGCTAACCTGTCCTGGGCCGCCCTGGGCGGTCTCCATCACGCTCCATCCCGCCCCAGTAGCTCAGGGGATAGAGCACGGCTCTCCTAAAGCCGGTGTCGCAGGTTCGAATCCTGCCTGGGGCACAGTTGCCGACGCGGTGAACGCGGGTGACGGGCCGGATCCGGGGGTACTTCCGGTCCGGCCCGCCGCTTTTCCCGGGCCCGCCGCCGGATTCCGCCGGCCGGCCGCCGATCCCGCCCCGGGCACCTCCGGAAGCCCCCTCGGCGCGGGCCTCCCCCGGGCCCGGCACAGGCGGGGGCACCTGCGGGCCGCACGCCGGAGCCCCCGGCCGTGCCGGCGGCCGCATCGCGTGAGGCATTTCGGAAGTAGTACGCAACCCAGACATCCTGGTTCGCTCAATTTGTAAGGGAAATTAATTTCCACGAACGTCCGGCGAAGGTCGTCAATGCGGCCGATGCCACCGCATTGACGCAGCTCAGGCCGACACCGCCCCCGTCCGGCGTCTTTATCCGGACACCTGTTTGTCACAATCCCGTCATCAGTTGCTTGCACTCGGGCGATGATTCGTCTAGCCTAATTGATGATCACCGCTGAGTGGGCACCGGGGGGCTGGCCCATCAATTCGCGCGCCATTGCGCGGCTTGGATCAATATGAAGACCGAGGACGTGGCCGGGGGGCGGCGACCAGCAGGATACCGTCACCCACCTGCACCTGTCCGGCTTCATGGAGAGCTTGCTGATCGCTTCGGCGGAAGCTCGATTTTGATCGCGCACTACTCTGATCGGAAGAAGCAGAGAGTCAGGATGGGAATCGAAAAATTGGCGTTGGTACATGAGCGATGCCGATGTTCTGCTCACCGGGAGCGTTGCGGCAGGAAAAGGGGAGGGCGGCGGAAATGAACTTACGCGCGAATTCTTCTCGGGATTACCCGTCCGATGTCCTGTTAACCGAAGCGGCTCCGGACACCTACGGAATCGATCCGATCGCCGCCGTCCGGATCCGGCGCGATCTCTCGGAGATCCCCGGTCTTTACAGCAAATGCGAGGTCATGCCGGCCGACCCGAGCCGGCTGCTGCGCGAGCGGGTGTCCGGGTCGCGGACCGCCGACATCCCGCTGGACGAGGACGCGATGGCGCTGCGTTCCGACATCGTGCGGGTCCTGACGCTCTGGTCGGAACTGGTCGTCGCCGAACGCCGGTGGGCCAGCCCCCGGGGGCGGGACGTGAGGTCCCTGGCGAGCTACCTCGGCGAGCAGGTGGACTGGCTCTCCGGGCATCCGGCCGCGTCCGACTTCCTGGAGGAGATCGGCCATCTCGCGGCGGCGGCGCGCGCCTACCTGCAGGTCAAGGACGACTCGCGGCGCGAGCTCGGGGGGTGCCTGCGGCCCGGGTGCGGCGCCCGGGTCTTCGCCCATCTCACCGGGGCCGGTGACTCGCCGCCCGGCATCCGCTGCGACGCCGGGCATTCCTGGGCGGTGCCCCAGTGGCTCGCGCTCGCCTCGCAGTTCGCCGCCGACGCCCCGGAGACGTCGCGGTGAGCGTGCGGTTCCCACCCGGACGGCGCCGGGTGCCGACCGCGCTGGCGGCCCTGGCGGCCGGGGTCAGCGAGGCCACGATCCGCAAGTGGGCCAGCCGGGGCAAGCTCACCCGGTACGGGAGCGCGCAGCGGGCCGAGTACGACATCGACGAGCTGCGCCGCCTCGTCGAGCACGCCCGCGCCGACCCGCCCCTCCCCTCGTAGACCGCGCCCCGCATGCGGAAGCCCTCGCCCCGCACCGGCAGAACCCGGTGCGGGGCGTGGGGGTACCCAATCCCCCCCCCGGCCACGACACCCCCCCCGCGCCCCAGGGCGAGGC
>NZ_JBSGHL010000007.1:0-200459 GCF_053604375.1 Streptomyces sp. NPDC004031
GCCGCGGGCCCGTGCACCTGTTCGGCAACTCGATGGGCGGCGCCGTCGCCGTCAAGGTCGCCGCCGCCCGGCCCGACCTCGTCCGCACCCTCACGCTCGTGTCGCCCGCGCTGCCCGAACTGCGGATCCAGCCCACCGCGCTGCCCACCGCGCTCGCCGCCCTGCCCGGCACCCCCGCGCTCTACCTGCGGGCCACCCGCGGATGGTCCGCACAGCGCCGCACGCAGGCGCTGCTGTCGCTGTGCTACGCCGACCCCTCCGTCGTCGGGCCCGCGGAACGCGCCGCCGCCGCGACCGAGTACCAGCGCCGGGTGGACCTGCCGTACTTCTGGGACGTGACGATCCGCTCCACCCGCGGCATCGTCAACGCGTACACGCTCGGCGGCCAGCACGCCCTGTGGCGCCAGGCCGAGCGCGTCCTCGCACCGACGCTGCTGGTCTACGGCGTACGCGACAAGCTGGTGTCCTACCGCATGGCCCGCCGCGCCTACCGCACCTTCCGCGACGCACGGCTGCTGACCATCCCGCGCAGCGGGCACGTCGCCATGATGGAGCACCCGCGGCTCGTCGAGCGGGCTTTCCGCGATCTCCGCCAGGAAATCGCGGCCCGGCCCCACGGCGCCGCCGCCACGGGTAGCGTCGCGGCGACGACCGGTACGACCGGCACGGCGGGCGCGGGCGGCGCGGGCGGTACGCCGGGCACGGCGACGGGCATGAGCACTGCGGCAAGCGGGAGCTGATCGAGGGCGTGGGCAAACACAGCGCGCGGGACGGCCAGGACGGCCCCGGCAACGGCGACGCACGGACCGGCGGCACCCCGCGGACGGGGGGCCTCCCGGGGCCGGGCGGTGCCCCGCAGTCCGGGGGCCCCACCGGGGCATTCCCCCAGCCCGGGGGACTCACCGGCGGCCTCTCCGGGACGGGCGGTCTCTCGCAGGTGGGCGGCGGTCCCGAGACGGACGGCCGCGCGCCGCACGCCGGGGGCAGCGGCCCGCAGGCCGGTGGACCCCTCATGGGCTCGGGCACCTTCGCGCCCCCCGGAACCGCGCTGGGCACCCCCGGCAGCGGGCGCCGGCGGCGCACACCCGTCGGGCCCTACACCGAGCCGTTCGACCCCTTCGTCGACTCCGGCGCCTTCGCCACCGTCCGCCCGCAGGGCCCCGGCGCCCGGCCGCGTTCCGTGGAGGCCCGCCCGCCGCACCACCCCGAACACCCCGAGCACGCCGCCTGGGGAGCCCCCGACACCTGGGCCGACGACGGCGTGCGGCGCCGCGACCTGCCCTTCGACCCCGTCGAGGAATGGGCCGAGGGCTGGGCCGCGCAGGACGCCGCCACCGCCGCGGAACTGCGCGGACCGCGCGTCCACCCGCCGGGCGGCGGCGTCCCGCGGCCCCGCCAGGAGTTCCTGGACGCCTTCGAGGTGCCCGCCCCGCGCACCGAACCCGCCGCCGAGCCGGGCCCCGTCCTCCCCGCCGACCCCGCGGCCCCCGGCGGCACCGGGCCCCGCCGCAGGCTCGGCCGGGTCTGGACCATCACGGGCATCACCGGGATCGCCGCCGCGGCCGTCGTGACCGTCGCCGCCGTCACCACCGGCAACCCGCTCTCCGGCCTCGGCCGCAAGCACCCCGGCCCCGACCCCACCAGCGCGGACGTCCCGCCGCCCGCGCTCACACCCTCGGCCGCCGCCGCACCCACGGCGTCCGCCACGCCCACGACGTCGCTGCTCGACTACGACCAGCAGATGGACCGGCAGTACCCGCTGGCCGCCGACCTCAAGCTGTCCGGCGCCTTCGACACCGTCCCCGGCCACCAGGCCGCGCCCGGCAAGGGCAAGGTCATGACCTTCCGGGTCGACGTCGAACGCGGCCTCCCGCTCGACCCGCAGCTCTTCAGCGACACCGTCTTCCGCACCCTCAACGACGACCGCAGCTGGGGCCACGGCGGCACGATGACCTTCGAGCGGGTCGCGAGCGGGGACGCGGACATCGTCGTCACGCTCGCCAGCCCCGGGACGACGGCGAAGTGGTGCGCGAAGTCGGGGCTCGACACGACGATCGACAACGTGTCGTGCGATGCGGCGTCGACGCCGCGGACGATGATCAACGCTTACCGCTGGGCGCAGGGGGCGGATACGTTCGGGCCGGAGCTGATGCATGCGTATCGCCAGATGCTGATCAATCACGAGGTGGGGCACCGGTTGGGGCACCACCATGTGGGGTGCCCCACCGCCGGGGCCCCGGCGCCCGTGATGATGCAGCAGACGAAGTTCCTCTCGCTGAACGGCGGGCCGACGTGCAAGCCGAACGCTTGGCCTTATCCGTAGGGCGCTCCGGGGGGCTTGTTGCGGTTCGCCGCGCGACCTTGCGGTGGGTGGGGGGTTGCCCGCGCCGTTCCTCGCGCCCCTTTGCGCGGCGCCGCCGCCGCTGGGTCGGGTGCCGCCACGGGGCACCTCCTCGGAATGCGCCTTCACCCTCCCCCGTAGTTGGTGAGCCCCTCCCAGCGCATTCCTGCGGGGGCACCCCGCACCGTCCCCCTCCACGCGGAGTAGCGGCTGCCTGCCGGTGAGGGTGAGCGTTTTCAGGGGCTGCGTGGGGGTGCCCCCAGGCGAAGCCCTGGGGGAGAACGGGGCGACCAGCCCACCACCGGCGGACGATCGCGGGGCCTGCCGCAAGAGGCACCCCGTGGCGCAAAGGGGCGCGGGGAACTGCGCGATCAGCCCACCACCGGCGGGGGATCGCGAACGCCACCGCAACAGGCACCCCGTGGCGCAAAGGGGCGCGGGGAACTGCGCGATCAGCCCACCACCGGCGGGGGATCGCGAACGCCACCGCAAGAGGCACCCCGGAGCGTGCGGGGGGTGCAACGCGCGGGGTTGGGAGAGGTTACGCCCGTTCACCCCTTTTGATGGCGTCGCGGACAACCGTCCGCCGCCATGCCCGGACGGCGCAATACGGTCGTCGCGCCGGGCGGGACACGGACCCGCCGGGTGCGACGGACGAGAAGGGCCGGACCCGTGCGGATTGGATTACTTACCGAGGGTGGTTACCCGTACGCAAGAGGTGAGGGTGGCGCCTGGTGCGACCGCCTCGTGCGGGGGCTGCCCGGTCACGACTTCGACGTGTACGCCCTGAGCCGCTCGCCGCGCGTGGAGGCGGCCGGGCATGTGGAGTGCCCGGCCCATGTGGGGCGGGTGCGGCAGGTGCGGCTGTGGGGTCCCGCGGTGGCGGACCCGCCGCGGCGGGTCGTGCGGGGGGCTTTCCGCCGGGGGTTCCGTGAGTTCGCGGAGGCGCTGGCGGGGGCGGCCGGGGGGAGTCCGGCGGGGCGGGCGGACCGTTTCGCCAGTGGGCTGTACGCGCTCGCGGATCTCGCCCAGGAGCGTCCCGGCACGCTTCCCGCGCTGCTGCGGGGGGACGAGGCGCTCGCCGAGCTGGAGGCGGCGTGCCGGGCGCCCGGCGTGCGCCCGGTGCTCGCGGACATCGTGGTGACGGAGCTGCTGACGGTCGTCGACGAGCTGGAGCGGCTGCTGCGGCCGCTGTCCGTGGAGTGGTACGGCCCGGCCGAGCTGGGCGCCGTGGACGTCTGCCACGCGGTGTCCGGCGGGCCCGCCGCACTGCCGGGTCTGCTGGCCAAACGGTTCTGCGGTACGCCGCTCGTCGTCACCGAGTACACCGTCCGCGCCCGGGAGGCGCTGCTGGCGCACCGGGCCGCCGGGCTGCCCCCGGCCGTACGGGCGCTGCTCGGCGATCTGCACCGGCTGCTGTCGGGCGAGGCCTACCGGCAGGCCGCGCTCGTGACGCCCGGGTCCGCGCACGTGCGGCGCTGGCAGGAGCGGTGCGGGGCGCCGCCGGAGCGGATGCGGACGATCCATCCCGGGATCGACGCGGGGCGCTTCGCGCGGGCCGGGGCGGCGGCGGAGGCCGAGGCGAACGCGGAGCAGAAGGTGGCGCACGCGGACCCCACGGTCGCGTGGGTGGGCCGGGTGGACCCGGCGAAGGACCTCATCGCGCTGCTGCACGCCTTCCACGCGATCCGCTGCGAGGAGCCGCGGGCGCGGCTGCGGATCTTCCACGCCCGCGCGGTGGACGAGCGCGCCGCGGCCTACCTCGGCCACTGCCGCACGCTCGCCGCGCAGCTCTTCCCGGACGAGGCGGCGGACGCGCGTGCGGTGGGCGAGAGCCCGGTGAGCTTCGAGGAGATCGGCTCGCCGGGCGCGCCGGAGGCCGCGGACGCGTACGCGGCGGGTGACGTCGTGGTGCTGTCGAGCTGCGCGGAGGGCTTTCCGCTGAGCCTGGTCGAGGCGATGTTCTGCGGGCGGCCGACCGTGTCGACGGACGTCGGCGCGGTGCGCGAGGTCATCGGCGGGACCGGGCTCGTGGCGCCGCCGCGCAATCCGAAGGCGCTCGCCGAGGCGACCCTCGACCTGCTGCGCGGGCCGGAGCGTGCGGCCCGGCTCGGAGCCGCGGCCCGCGAACGCGCGCTCGCCCTCTTCACCGTCACCGCGTCCGTGGACGCCTTCCGCGAGAGCTACCTCGGGGTGGTGGCCCACCACCCCGCCCGCCGCCCGGCCCTCCTCGACGCGCGGGGCGCGCCACGCCCCTTCACCACCCCCGCGGAATCCCTCGCCCCCAGCCGACTGGCCCCCACCCCGGCCCACCCCGCGTGGTCCCCCCTCCCCGAAACGGTCCGCTCATGACCCCCCACCCTTCTCCGATACCGCCCGACGCCGATCTCGACCTCACCCGCCTGTTCGCCCGCGCCGCCGCCGGGCCGTCTGCCGCGGACGGGGGCGGGGAGTCCGGCGGCGGTGTCGCGGCAGAGGGGGCGTCGGGGGGGCGCTCGGGGGCTCGCGGGGGTGGCGAATCGATTACGCATGCGCCGCGGGCCGAGGTCGCGCGCGGGGTGTCCCGGCGGCGCGGGCCCGCCGATCCGGTGCGGGCCGTGATGCACCGGCACCGGACCATGCTCGCCGGGGCCGTCGACGCGTGGGAGATCGCCGCCGGGCTGGAGGCGTACGGCGTGAGCGACGGGGAGGCGCGCCGGCTGCGGCACCGTGACGTGTTCGGCCTGGCCGAGGAGCTGTACGCCCGGGTGCCGCGTGCCGCGCGGGTGGTGGCCCGGCCGGAGCGTCCGGCGGCGGGGGCCGTGCGGCTGCGCGGGCGGGCGGTGGCCGCGCATCTGCTGCCGGGGGCGGGGTGTGTCCTGGCCGCGGGGCTGCCCGCGGCGGCGGGACCGGTCGCGGCGCTGGCCGCGGTCGCGCTGTGGGCGGCGCTGCGGGGCGGGCCGCTGCGGGTCGCGTACGGCGCCGGCGCGGCCGTGTGGACGTACGGGCTGCTGGCCTTCGCGCTGTACGGGCCGCCGGCCGTCACCGTGCTCGCCGGGCGCGGGCCCTTCGACACGGGCGCGGATACGGCGGCGTTCGCGGCGCTGGCGCTGAGCCTGCTGCCCGCGGCGCTGCTGGCGCGCTGGTTCGCGGTCGCCGCCCGCGCCCAGCTCGCCCCGAGCCACGGCCTCGCCGAGTTCGCCGACGCCGTGCGGCCCCGGCTGGCGGCGGCCCTCGCCGGGTACGCCGCCGCGCTGACCGGCCTGCTGCTGGTGGCCGCCGCCCTGGCCGGGTCGGCGCCGCTGGCCGGGCCCGCGGCGCTCGGCGTGCTGCTCTTCACCGCCCGGCTGCTGGCCGTCCACGGCCGTCCGGGGCCCGCGGCGGGCGGGCTCGCCGCGGCGTGCGCGGCCGAGGCGCTGACCCTCGGGCTCGCGGCCGCCCCCGGCCACGTGGCGCCGCCGGGCGGTACGGCGGAGGCCGCGGTGTGCGGCGCCGCCGCGCTCGTGCTCGCCGTCCGGGCCTTCCGGCTGCTCGGCCGTGCGGCCGCGCACCGCCCGTTGCCGTACGCCCGCGACTGACCCTGTCACAACCCCTCAGGAGAACGACCCTTGACCACCCACATCCCCCGCCCGGCGCCACCGGCCCCGGGCAACGGCAGCGCCGGCCACCTGGCCGGCGTCCCCGCGGGCCCCGCCCGCCGTACCCCCGCGGCGCCCGGTGGCGCCGCCCGTACCGCTCCCGCGCTGGGAGGTCTTCGATGAGAGTGCTACTGCTCGGGGCCGACGGGTTCCTGGGGCGGCATGTCGCCGAGCGGCTGCTCGCGGATCCGGCGGTGCAGCTCACCGCGCTGGGGCGCAGCGACGACGCCGATGTCCGGTTCGACCTGTCGAGCGGGGCGCCGGGGGTGCTCGCCCGGTTCCTGGACGCGGTGCACCCGGGCGTGGTCGTCAACTGCGCCGGGACGACCCGGGGCGGCGCAAGGGAGCTGACGCGGCAGAACACCGTCGCCGTCGCCACCGTGTGCGAGGCGATGCGGCGCAGCGGGGTCGGGGCGCGGCTGGTCCAGGTGGGCTGCGGGTCGGAGTACGGGCCGTCGCCCGCCGGGTCGTCCACCGGGGAGGACGCGGCGCCGCGGCCCGGCGGGCCGTACGGGGTGAGCAAGCTCGCCGCGACGGAGCTGGTGCTGGGTTCGGGTCTGGACGCCGTGGTGCTGCGGGTGTTCAGCCCGGTGGGGCCGGGCACGCCGACCGGCGCGCCGCTCGGGCGGATCGCCGAGGCGCTGCGCCGCGCGATGCAGAACGGCGAGCCCGAGCTGCGGCTCGGCGGCCTCGCGGTGCAGCGCGACTTCGTCGACGCGCGGGACGTGGCCCGCGCGGTGCACGCCGCGTCGCTGTCGGCGGCGCAGGGCGTGGTGAACATCGGCAGCGGCCGCGCGGTGCGGATGCGCGACATGGCCGCGGCCCTCGCGCACGTCGCGGGCTACGAGGGCGCGGTGCGCGAGCTGGACGAGCCGCCGGCGGGGGGCGCGGCGGTGCCGCCGTACCCGGACGGCTGCGGTCTGTGGCAGCAGGCCGACGTCCGCACCGCGCGCGACCGGCTGGGCTGGCGGCCGCGGATCGGCCTGGAGGAGTCGCTGGCCGACGTGTGGATGGAGGCGGCGTGCCGCGTGTGACGAAGGCGCCCCGCACCACGGGCACCGGGACCGGGCTCGCCGTGCCGGGGCTCGTGCACCCGCTCATGGCCCCGGCCGAGTGGGCCGAACTCGCGCGGCCCGGGGCCGATCTGCGCTGGGCGGCGTTCGACGTGAGCCGCGGGCCGGGGAGCCGGCCGGATCCGCTGTACGCGGAGGTGACCGCGCGCGTCCGTGAGAACGGTGTCCCACTCCTCGGGACGCTGGACGCCGCGTACGGCGACCGGCCCTTCGGGGAGCTGGTGTCCGACGCCTCCCGCTACCTCGACTGGTACCAGGTCGACGGTTTCTACCTGGACCGCGCGCCCACCGGCCGCGACCATGCCGCGGACTGCCACTGGGCGGTGACGACGCTGCGCGCGCTGCTCGGCCGCGAACCGGCGGGCGGCGGCGCCCCGTCGGCGGGGGCCGGGCCCGTCGTGCTCGGCCACGGCGTCCACCCGCACCCGCGCTACGCGGAGATCGCCGACCAGCTCGTCACCTTCGCCGGGCCCTGGGACCGTTACCGCTGGTCGGAGGCCCCGCAGTGGACGGCGGCGCACCCGCCGTCCACGTTCGTCCACCTCGTGCACTCCGTGCCCGGCCTGCATCTGGACGGTGCCCTGCGCATCGCCCGCTGGCAGGGCGCGGCCACGGTGTGCCTGACCGACCGCGGCGACCGCGGCGGCACCGACCCGTGGTCGGGCCTGCCCGGATACTGGGACCGGCTGGTGCGGGCCGTCGGCGGGGCGGAGGCCGGACCGGCGTCCGCGGCGGGTTCCGGGCCGGGCGGCGGAGGGGGCGCGGACCGGCCGCCGCCCACCATGTGACCGCCGGACGTCTCGGCCTGCGGACCGGGTGTCTTGGAATGAAGACCGGCGTGGCAGTGTTGCAGGGATGCGTGTACGAACACGCGCCCGTACCGTCTGAGACCGACCAACCGTATTGCTGAGGTCCCTGTGTCGCTGCCACCCCTGGTCGAGCCGGCCGCCGAGCTCACCGTTGACGAGGTCCGCAGATATTCGCGTCACCTGATCATCCCCGATGTGGGCATGGACGGGCAGAAGCGGCTCAAGAACGCCAAGGTGCTGATCGTCGGCGCCGGCGGTCTCGGCTCGCCCGCCCTGATGTACCTCGCCGCCGCCGGTGTCGGCACGCTCGGCATCGTGGAGTTCGACGAGGTCGACGAGTCGAACCTGCAACGCCAGATCATCCACAGCCAGTCCGACATCGGCCGCTCCAAGGCCGAGTCCGCCCGCGACTCCGTCCTGGGCATCAACCCGTACGTGAACGTCGTGCTGCACGAGACCCGGC
Organism: Streptomyces sp. NPDC004031; assembly: GCF_053604375.1. Lineage (NCBI taxonomy): Bacteria > Bacillati > Actinomycetota > Actinomycetes > Kitasatosporales > Streptomycetaceae > Streptomyces > Streptomyces sp. NPDC004031. Next base: position 8,304 of record NZ_JBSGHL010000007.1, read on the forward strand.
TCGAGTCGGACAACGTGATGGAGATCTTCTCCCAGTACGACCTGATCGTCGACGGCACCGACAACTTCGCGACCCGCTACCTGGTCAACGACGCCTGCGTGCTGCTCGGCAAGCCGTACGTGTGGGGCTCGATCTACCGCTTCGACGGCCAGGCCTCGGTGTTCTGGTCCGAGCACGGCCCCTGCTACCGCTGCCTGTACCCGGAGCCCCCGCCGCCCGGCATGGTCCCCTCGTGCGCCGAGGGCGGCGTCCTCGGCGTGCTGTGCGCGTCGATCGGCTCCATCCAGGTCAACGAGGCGATCAAGCTCCTCGCGGGCATCGGCGAGCCGCTCCTCGGCCGGCTGATGATCTACGACGCCCTGGAGATGACCTACCGTACGGTCAAGGTCCGCAAGGACCCCGACTGCGCGGTGTGCGGCACCAACCCCACGGTGACCGAGCTGATCGACTACGAGGCCTTCTGCGGCGTCGTCTCCGAGGAGGCGCAGGCGGCGGCGGCCGGTTCGACGATCACTCCCAAGCAGCTCAAGGAGTGGATCGACGACGGCGAGAACATCGAGATCATCGATGTGCGCGAGCCGAACGAGTACGAGATCGTCTCGATCCCGGGCGCGAAGCTGATCCCGAAGAACGAGTTCCTGATGGGCAGCGCTCTGGAGACGCTGCCGCAGGACAAGCGGATCGTGCTGCACTGCAAGACGGGCGTGCGCAGCGCCGAGGTGCTGGCGGTCCTGAAGTCCGCGGGCTTCTCCGACGCCGTGCACGTCGGCGGCGGCGTGGTCGGCTGGGTCAACACGGTGGAGCCGCACAAGCCGATCTACTGACCGGCGCGCGCACACGGCACACCGCAGACGGACGGCGGGGCCGGCACCCTTCGAGCGTGCCGGCCCCGCCGTCGTGTGTACGGGAGTGCCGGGCGGTGCCGTCAGCGGTTGACGGCCTGGATCTCCCGGACGGTCACCTGCTGCGGGGTGTTGCTGACCACGCCGTCGGGCAGGTCACCGCCCGCGCCGCCCGAACCCGTCCAGCTCACCTTCCAGGTGACGGTGACCTTCAGCGGGTAGGGGGCGCTGCCGACCGTCGAGCGGCGGTAGGTCATGCCGCACGGCGGGATCGCCCTGGCGTCGCCGTTGTAGGCCGCGCCGACCGAGCCGTTCGCGGCGACCGGGCACAGGCCGGAGGCGGGGTAGCGGGTCGCGTCGGCCTCGCCTGGGTCGACCTCGACCGGCTGCGGCACCGCCTTCGTCTCGGCCCACAGCTGCGCGCCGCCGCCGAGGTCGACGTACGCGCGGACGCGCACGGGGCTGTAGTTCTGCGTGAGGCGCACCCATGTCGGCAGGTTGACGGTCTGGGTCTTGGCGGGGCTCGTCACCACGGTGACGCCCGGCACCCGGGTGTTCGCGTACGCCAGCTTCGACAGCATGTCGACGGTGATGACGTTCGGGGTGCCGGCGGGCGGCAGCTTGCCGTTGTCGACCCAGAAGGGCAGCGTGCCGTTGCAGTCCATGGTGCGCGGGTCGTTGCCCATCTCCGGGTTGGAGATCGGACCCCAGAACTGGCCCTTGCCCTGTTTGTCGAGGTTGAAGTCCTTGTAGCCGTCACCCCCGCCGTCCCAGGTGTAGCCCTCCTGGTAGTGCCGCTGGAGTTCGTTCATGGCCTCCAGCGCGTAGTTCGCCTGGCCGGGCACATTGGTGTCGGCGACCTGCTTGAGGACCTTCTCCTTGAACGTCTTCGGGTCGCCGACCGGGCCGATCCAGCACGGCGGCGGCGTCCACGTCACGTTCGACGAGCCCATGGGCACGGTGGCGCCCTTGCTCGTCCTGCCGGACGGGTAGGTGACGTGCACCCCCGCCGCCAGCAGACCGCTGCCGTCGCTGTCGCCGGACGTCGACTTCGACGGGCCGGTGTACGCGAAACCCGGACCCGCGGCGGCCAGCACCAGCACCCCGGCGACCACGAATCCGCGGCATATCGCCGCGGGCACTCCTACTGCATGCACTGCTTCGCCCCTTCCTGCACGGCGAGTCCCTGGACCTGCCAGAACGGGTGCGCCGTCGCGACCTTGACCACGACCAGGGAGTAGCCGAGGTAGTTGCGGGGGTCGTCACCGGTCACGCGCACCTTCCCGGTGGCGATCTCCTTGCTGTAGAGCTTCGACTGGTCCTCGCACAGCGTGATGCCCACCGACGTGGCCTTCGCGCCGCCGCTGCCCTCGGCGAAGGCGGGCAGGTAGAAGCGGTCGGTGCCGCTGAGCGTGAGCTTGCCGCTGATGTTGGCCCGCACGAAGTCCTTGCCGTGCTCCAGCGCGGTGTTCGCCGCGTGCGCGTACAGCGGCGGGTCCTGGAGGTTCTGCTTCACCACGGCGTGGTCGACCGCCTGGAGGTAGTTCGCGGCGGCCGTGAGCGCGGCGTTCTGCGCCGTGTCGGCCGGCATCGTCCAGTCGAAGACGACCTTCACGTCGGCGGGCAGCGCCACGGCGGGGTCGATCGTCAGCGGCGCCCCGGGCCTGGACCCGGACGACGACGGCGTTGTCGACGCCGGAGCGGAGGCCGTGGTGGCGGACGGCACATCGATCGTCTTGCCCTTGTCCGACCCCGAGCTGCTCCCGCACCCCGCCGTCGCCACCGCGGCGACCGCGGCGGCCACCGCCACCGCACAGCCTGTCAGCGCCCTGTGGGCTCGCATACGTTCGGCTCCCCGTCCGGCCGTCCCGACACGGGACCGCGGGGTACGGCGCAGACGCGTACCACCCAACTGGTCCCCGATTCCAGGAAACTCACCGTACAGAAAGCGGAAGGCGCAAACGAGTGCCCCGGTGTGCGGATTCGGTCACGGCCGTGTCTCGAACGCGCCCCCGCCGCGCGCCCGGATCACAACTCGCCGCGCCGGCTGAGCTGGGTGAAGGACAGCCAGCCGGGCAGCACGGGCAGCCAGAACGTCAGCAAGCGGAAGAACAGCACCGCGGGCGTGGCCACCTCCTTGGGCAGGCCCGCCGCGATCAGACCACCGGTCAGTGCCAGCTCGACCGCGCCCACCCCGCCCGGCGTCGGGGCGGCCGAACCCAGCGCGTTGCCCGCGAGGAAGACCACCGCGATCGTCGCGTAGCTCAGGCTCCCGCCGAAGGCGCGCACACAGCCGTCCAGGCAGACCACGAAGGTCACCGTGACCATCAGCGTGCCGCCCAGGCCCGTGGCGAGCTTGCCGGGGCGCTGGAGGACGTCCAGCATGCGCGGCACCACGCCCGCGAAGAGCGCCCGCACACGCGTCGAGACGAACTTGCGCAGCGCCGGCACCGCCGTGACGACCAGCACCAGCACGCCCGCCGTCAGCAGCCCCGCCATGACCGTGCGGGACGGCGACAGCGACGGCGTCTTCTCCGTGCCCGTGATGAAGCCGAAGATCATCAGCAGCAGCACATGCATCCCGAGGCCCACGAGCTGGGAGGCGCCCACGCTCGCCACCGCGAGCCCCGGGCGCACCCCGGCCTTCTGCAGGTAGCGGGTGTTGAGCGCCACACCGCCGACCGCGGCCGGCGCCACCAGCTTCACGAACGACCCGGCGACCTGCGCGTGCACCGTCCGCGGCAGCGACAGCCGCTCGGGGACGAAACCGGCCAGCGCGCACGCCGCCGCCACATAGCTCGCCGCCGAGCCCGCCACCGCCACCAGCGCCCACCGCCAGTCCGCGTGCGCGATGGCGTGGCCGATCGGCACCGAGCTGAGCTGCGACAGCAGGAAGTACGCGGCGAAGGCGCCCGCGATGACGGTGATCAGCGTGCGCGGCTTGATGCGCTCCAGCCGTACCGGCTCCACCGGGGCCTGCGGGCGGATCAGCAGCACCTGCTGCCGGATCCGCGACAGCAGATCCTCCTCGCGGGCCTCCTCCAGGGCGATCTCTATGGCCCGCTTCTCCGCCTTGCGCTCCGCCTTCGAGACCGCCTTGCCGTCCCGTTCGTCCGTCTCGGGCTGCTCGGCGGCGGCCCGCACCGCGCCGCGGCGGCCCGCCGCCTCCAGATGTTCCTGCGCCCGCCGCTGGTCGCGGGCCTCCTTCTCGCGCGCGGACGCCGCCAGCACCGCCTCCCGCTCGCGCTGCGCCCGCTCCCGGCCGAGCTGCTTGAGCTGGGCGCGGGTGGCGCGGCTCAGCGCGATCGGCTGGAGCAGCGGCAGCGCGTTCGCGGCCGCGTCCGGCCCGAGCACGGCGACCGCGGAGGCGACCGCGCGCTCCGGGCCGACCCGCAGCGCCATCGTCGTCAGCAACTGCGCGACGTCCATCCGCAGCACGATGTCGCCGGCCGCGATCTCGCCGCCCCGCAGATCGGTCAGGAAGACCCGCCCCGACCGGTCCACCAGCAGCGACTCGCCCACCAGCCGTCGGTGCGCGATACGCCGCGACTGGAGCGCCCGGACCTGCGTCCACGCCTCGCGCAGCAGCGTGTCGGTGATCTCCTCGTCGGCCAGCGCGTCCAGCCGCCGCCCGCCGATGTGCTCGTAGACCAGCATCACGGCGTCCGGGCCCAGCTCGGAGGTCGCGATGAGCTTCGGCGCGTTCGCGCCCGCGGCGATCGCCGCGTACGCCAGCAGGGCCTCCTGCTCCAGGGCCTGGCGCAGCGACAGCAGGCTGCGCCGCTCGTTGATGCCGCCGACCAGGGACAGCCGGCGCCAGGCGCGGTAGAAGAAGCCCTGCGCCTGCTGCTCGCGGTCGACCACCGTGACGTCCAGCGGCGGACCGTCCTCCAGCGTCACCAGGTAGCCGCGCCCGCGGTCGGTGTCCGCCGTCCCCGGCCCGTCCTGCCGCACCCGGCGGGCGGTCTGCGGGCTGAAGCCGACCCGGCGCAGCCCGGCGAGCAGCTGGCGGCCGGTCGGCCGGACGTTCGGCGAGCCGACCGCGTAGACCGTGCCGTAGCCGATCGTCCAGCCGATCAGGACCGTCACGGCGATCGAGAACGGCGTCGTGTAGCCGCCGACCAGCACCGCGAAGGCGTCCAGCAGCAGCACGAACCACAGCGCCACCCGCCAGCGCGGGCGGCGCGCCATGCCCACCGCCGTCACATAGGCGATGACCGGCGCCAGATACCCGTGCACGGGGTCGGTCATGCCCGTGCCGGACGGCGAGTTGTGGGTGAGCGCGTCGCGGATCGGGCCGGGCGCCGAATTCGTCACCCACAGGTCGGTGGCCAGCGCGGTGCCGTGCGCCAGCACCGCGGCCAGCACCCCGTCCGCGATCCGCAGCCCGTCCCGCTTGGCCAGCCGCTCGATCGCGAACGCGACCGGCACGATCAGCACGGCGATGCTCGCCGTCAGCCCCGCGAACGACGACAGCACGTCGGGCGCGTGGTCCGTGCCCTTGGTGATGTCCGTCTCCAGGCCCGTCGTGGTCGCGTGCGCGAACCCCGCGACGGCCAGCACGACGGCGATGCCCAGCAGGCCGAGCAGGAAGCGTACGAGGTCGGCGGGCCGGTGCACGCGCGCGGCGAGCAGCGGCTCGTCGACGGCGACGGGCGCCGGGTAGGGCTCGGGCACGACGGTGTGCCCGTGCCCGTGGTCCTCTTCGTGCCCGGGGTCCTCTTCGTGCCCCGGGCCGTCGGCGGAGGGGGAGCCGTCCTCCCCGCCGTCGCCCCGGTCGGCGGGCGGAGTGTCGCCCGAGCCGCCGGTCGGACGGGGGGCGCCGCCGTCGGGGCCCTTCCCGCCGTGCCCGCCCCTGCCGCTCCCGTCACGCGCCGGGTCGGGGGGCGTGCCCCCGGCGTCCGGTCGGTCGGGGGCGCCGCCGGGCCCTTCGCCGTCCCGCCCGGGGCCGCCGTCGGCGCCCCCGTCGTCGGAGGCGCCGTGGCCGGGCCGGTCGCGGTGGCCGTCGGCACCGGTGTGCGGACGGGGCCGGGCGCCGCCCCCGTTTCCGGGCGCGGGCAGCGCTCGACGGGCGCGGGAGGCCGCTCCGGCCTCGTCCGCGCCCGGCTGCTGATCCGCTTCGGTCTCTTCTTGATCTCGTATCACCAGTCACCGCCGGGACGATGGTGGCATGAGCACCGTACGGATGACACCGGAACCCCCCGGTGTCGGTGGTCTGCGGCAGGATTGGGCGGATGAGCGACGAGAGCGCGGAGAACGCCGGGAAAGCCCCCGACGGTCCCGGTGAATACGCGGACAAGGTGCTCGACACCGTCGACCTGATCCCGCCCGGACGCGTCATGAGCTACGGCGACGTCGCCGAGTGGCTCGGCGAGGGCGGCCCCCGGCAGGTCGGCCGGGTGCTCTCGCTGTACGGCAGCGGGGTGCCGTGGTGGCGCGTCGTCCGCGCCGACGGGGCGCTGCTGCCCGGCCACGAGCTGAGGGCACTGGACGCCTACCGGGCCGAGGGCACCCCGCTGCGCACCGCGGGCCCCGCCGCCGAGGGCCACATACCGCGCATCGACATGCGCCGGGCGCGCTGGGACGGGCGCACGCCCGGCGCGGACGGCGGCTGACGGCCGGAAACTCATGCCTCCCAGCTTCCGCCATCCGTGGCCGGACCACGGCATCGCCCCGCCGGGCGGCCGCGCGGGGCGCGGCGGCGCCGGGCGCGCGTCCTCAGCGGCGCGGGGCACGGCGCGGGCGACCACCCGCGGTCCGGTGATCCGGCGACGACCCGACGACCACCCCTCCGCGACGGTGACGACCGCCGCCGACGCCACGGCGGAGGCCGCCGCGAGCACCCGCCCGGCGCACGGTGGCGTGTCCGCCCGCCGGACGGCGTAGCGTCGGGGGCCGGCCCCCCGGGCCGCCGCGTACCGCCCGCGGCACAGCGGCGAGCGCCGCGGGGAGCCCACCCCGGCGTAGAGCCGTACGCACCCCACCACCCGGCGCGCCCGCGCGCCCCCGCACCACCGACCACCACGAAACCGGCGAACCACGTGATCCTGTCTCCTCCTCCCGCCCCCGCGGCCTCCGCGGCAACCGGCTACCGGCTGCTGCGGACCCCGCCGGAGCCCGTGCGGCCCCCTGTGCTGGACGCGGACCAGCGGGCGGTGGTTGAGCACCGGGACGGTCCGCTGCTGGTGCTCGCCGGGCCCGGCACCGGCAAGACCACGACGCTCGTGGAATCCGTACTCGCCCGGGTGCGGGCCGGGACGGCGCCGGACCGCGTCCTCGTCCTGACCTTCGGCCGCCGCGCCGCCGTCGATCTGCGCGACCGGATGGCCGCGCGCGGCCTCGCCGGGCTGCACGCGAGCACCTTCCACTCCTTCTGCTACGCCCTGATCCGCGAGGAGCAGAGCCCCGAGGCCTTCGAGGAGCCGGTGCGGCTGCTGTCCGGGCCCGAGCAGGACCTGCTGGTCCGCGAGCTGCTCGCCGGGCAGCCCGGACTGGAGAAGGAGGGCCTCGGCCGGGTCCGCTGGCCCAAGGACCTGCGGGCGGCCCTCACCACCCGGGGCTTCGCCGACGAGGTGCGCGCGGTGCTGGCCCGCACCCGCGAGCTGGGCCTCGGACCGGACGCGCTCGCCGCCTTCGCCACACGCATCGGCCGCCCCGACTGGACCGCGGCCGCCGCCTTCCTGGACGAGTACCTGGAGGTCACCGAGCTGGGCGGGATGGTCGACTACGCCGAACTGGTGCACCGCGCGGTACTGCTGGCCCGGCGCCCCGAGGTGTACGAGCGGCTGGCGCGGCGCTACGACGCCGTCTACGTCGACGAGTACCAGGACACCGACCCCGCGCAGGTGCGGCTGCTGCGGGCGCTCGCCGGGCAGGGCCGCACGCTCGTCGCGTTCGGCGACCCGGACCAGTCCGTCTACGCCTTCCGCGGCGCCGACGTGAACGGCATCCTCGGCTTCCCCGAGCAGTTCCCGGGGCGCGACGGGCGCCCCGCGCCGGTACGGGTGCTGCGCGCCTCGCGGCGGGCACGCGCCGGACTGCTCGCGGCGACCCGGCAGCTCGCCGCGCGCATGCCGCTGCCCCGCCTCCCCGCCGCCGCCGTCCGCGCCCACCGCGCACCGGCCGCGCTCGCGCCGGGCGGCACGGTGGCCGTCCGCACGTACCCGACGCCGGGCGCGGAGGTCGAGTCCGTCGCGGACACACTGCGGCGCGCCCACCTGGAGGACGGGCTGCCCTGGCACGATATGGCCGTCCTGACCCGCTCCACCGCCGCCCTCGCCCCCCTCCGCCGCGCCCTCACCACGGCAGGCGTCCCCATCGACCTCCCCCCCTCCACCACCCCCCTCCACACCGACCCCGCCCTGACCCCCCTCCTCCTCGCCCTCCACCTCGCCGCGACCTCCCTCCTCCCCGACCGAGCGACCGAGAACGCCGCCGGGGACCCGCCGGAGGCGGCGGACGGCGGGGACGCGCTGGGTGAGAACTTGGTTGGGGCCGACGGGCAGGCGGAGACCGCCGGGGACCTGGCGGAGGCGGCGGACGGCGGGGACGCGCCGGGTGAGGACTTCGCCGGGCCCCGCGGGCAAGCGGGGACCGCCGGGGACCCGGCGGAGGCGGGGGACGGCGCCGGGGCCGTGCCCGCGGGCCTGGCGCTTCCTGCGGGTCCGGTCGGCGGGGACGCGCCGGGTGAGGACTTCCGCGGGCAGGCGGAGACCGCCGGGGACCCGGCGGACGGCGCCGGATCCGTACCGCCCCCCGCCGGAGAGGCGGACGGCGCCGGAGACGTGGCCTCCTCCGCGGCAGCGGACGGTGTGCGGGTCGGGGTCGAGGACGCGCTCACGTTGCTCGGGTCGCCGCTCGGGGGGATGGACGCCGGGGATCTGCGGCGGCTGGGGCGTGCGCTGCGGGAGGAGGAGCGGGCGGCGGGGGCCGCCGTACCGCGGCCGTCGGACGAGCTGATCGCGGAGGCGCTGAGCGAGCCGCGGCGGCTCGTCGCGCACGACGCCTCGTACGCCCGCGCCCCGCGGCGCCTGGCCGCGCTGCTGGGCCGGGCCCGTGCGGCGCTCGCGGCGGGCGGCACCGCCGAGGACGCCCTGTGGGCGCTGTGGGACGGCACCCCGTGGGCGGCCCGGCTGGAGCGGGCCGCCCTGCGCGGCGGCGCGGCGGGCCGCAACGCCGACCGCGACCTGGACGCGGTGTGCGCGCTGTTCGAGTCGGCGGCCCGCGCGGAGGAGCGCACGGGCGGCCGCGGCGCCCTGAACTTCCTGGAGGAGCTGTCCCACCACGACATCGCCGCCGACACCCTGAGCGGCCGCACCGTCCGCCCGGACGCGGTGCGCCTGATGACCGCGCACCGCGCGAAGGGCCTGGAGTGGCAGCTCGTGGTGGTCGCGGGCGTGCAGGAGGGCGTGTGGCCCGACCTGCGCCGCCGCGGTTCGCTGCTGGAGGCGGACCGGATCGGCCGTGACGGCATCGCTCCGCCGCTGAGCCAGGGCGCGCTGCTCGCGGAGGAGCGCCGGCTGTTCTACGTCGCGGCGACCCGCGCCTCGGAGCGCCTGCTCGTGACGGCGGTGCGGTCCGCCGCGGACGACGGCGACCAGCCGTCCCGCTTCCTCGCGGAACTGGGCGTGCCGCCGCAGGACGTGACGCACCGGCCGCGCCGCCCGCTCGCGGTGGCCGCGCTGGTCGCGGAGCTGCGGGCGACGGCCGTCGACCCGGCGGCCTCGCCCGCGCTGCGGGACGCGGCCGCCCGCCGCCTGGCGCGGCTCGCGGCGCTGAACGACGACGGCCACCCGCTGGTCCCGGCGGCGCACCCGGGCCGCTGGTGGGGCCTGTACGAGCCGACGGCCTCGGCCGTACCGCTGCGGGACCGCGACCAGCCGGTCGCCCTGTCCGGCAGCGCGCTGGACCAGCTCGCCAACACGTGCGCCCTGCAGTGGTTCCTGGGCCGTGAGGTCAAGGCGGAGCCGCCCGCGACGGCCGCGCAGGGTTTCGGCAACGTCGTGCACGTGCTGGCCGACGAGGTCGCGTCCGGCCGCGCGCCCGCGGACCTGGACGTGCTGATGGCCCGGCTGGACAACGTGTGGGACGCGCTCGCCTTCGACGCGCCGTGGAAGTCGCGGCAGGAGAAGGACAACGCCCGCGCGGCCCTGGAGCGCTTCCTGCGCTGGCACGTCATGGAGCGCGGCCGCACCCCGGTCGCGTCCGAGCACGACTTCGACGTCACCCTCGCCGCGGGCGACGCCCAGGTGCGGATCCGCGGCAGCATGGACCGGGTCGAGACGGACGCGCAGGGCGCCGCCTACGTCGTGGACTTCAAGACCGGCCGTGCCAAGCCGACCGCCGCCGAGGTGGCCCGCCACCCGCAGCTGGCCGTCTATCAGCTGGCGGTGCGCGAGGGCGCCGTCGATCCGCTGTTCGGCGGCGCCACCCCGCCCGCGGGCGGGGCCGAACTCGTCCAGCTGCGGCTGGGCGCGGCCCGCCGCGACGGCGGCGAGACCGTGCCGGCGGTGCAGCGGCAGGAGCCGCTCGCGGGGGAGTGGGCCGAGGACCTGCTGGCCACGGCCGCGGCCCGGGTGCTGGACGAGCGTTTCACCCCGGCCGCCGGCCAGCACTGCGCGCACTGCGCCTTCCGCGCCTCCTGCACGGCCCGCCCGGAGGGGCGGCAGGTCGTCGAGTGACGGGAAACCGCCTGCCGGGTGGCCGACATGCTGCCGCCGGGCGACGGGAGAGCGCGCGCGAGCCGCGCGAACGGGCGCGGCCTTCGGTGTCGGTGGCGCCCGCTATGGTTTTCCTGTGCCACCCGGGGTGGGGAAGCGCGCCCACGCGGGCGTTGCCGGCACGGTATCGAGGGGGTACGGGCCATGCCGGCCACACGAACGTTCATCGCGGCGCTCTGCGCCGTAGCGGCGGGAGGCGCCGCCCTCACCGGATGCGGCGGTGACAAGGGCGACGACGCGGCCCCGCTGCTGAAGCCCGCCGCGACGACGGCGGCGCCGACGACGGCCGCCGAGCCCTTCGCGGACAAGACGGCGGAGGAAGTGCTCAAGCAGGCCGAGCAGGGCATGCGCGACACGGGTGCCATGACGTACGAGCTGTCCGGTTCGGACGCGGACACCGGCCAGATGCACGTCAAGGGCACCTTGACGACGACGAACAAGTGCGCCCTCGCCGTGGACATGGGCCAGGGCAAGGTCCAGCTGATCTTCACCGGCGGCGACTACACGTACATGAAGGGCGACAACACCTTCTGGACGGAGAACGCCGACGCCGAGTCCGCGAAGGTGATCGGCGACAAGTGGGTGAAGATCCCCTCCTCCGAGTTCGACTCGGACGACGAGGACAACTTCAAGACCATGTGCGACCTCAACGGCATGATCGACACGCTCAGCGAGGACGACGGGGACACGACCAGCACGCTGACGAAGGGCCACACGGCCACGGTCGGCGGCCAGCAGGTGTTCCAGCTCCTTGAGACCGATGACAAGGACAAGACGACCATATCCGTCACGACGGGCGACAGCCCCGTCATCGTGCGGGCGGAGGGCACCAGCGACGGCCAGCCGATGCTCATGGTCTTCTCCGACTTCGGCAAGCAGCCGAACGTGACGGCGCCGCCGCCCTCGCTGACCATCGACCCGAGCAAGGTCGGCGGCCCCGGCGGCCTGCACATCTGACCGGCACGCCGGCCTGCCGCGGTGCCCCGTGCGGGGTATCGCAGCAGGCCAGCGGCTCCCGGTGTCGGCGGCTCCGGATAGCCTCCATGGGTGGCGACCCGCATCGAATCGCCCGAGCAGCTGAAGGAGCTGCTGGGCATCCCGTTCACCCCGGAGCAGACGGCGTGCATCGTCGCGCCGCTCGCCCCGGGGGTGATCGTGGCCGGCGCGGGCTCCGGCAAGACCACGGTGATGGCCGCCCGGGTGGTCTGGCTCGTCGGTACGGGCCAGGTCGCGCCCGAGCAGGTGCTGGGCCTGACCTTCACCAACAAGGCGGCCGGTGAGCTGGCCGAACGCGTCCGCAAGGCGCTGGTCCGGGCGGGCGTGACGGACGGCGACCCGGACGACGCCCCCGGCCGCCGCGAGGCCCGGACGGCCGATCCCGGCACGGATTCCGGCACGGATCCCGGCGCCGATCCGGACGCCGGGCACCCCGGCGAGCCGCAGATCTCGACCTACCACGCCTTCGCCGGGCAGCTGCTCAAGGACCACGGCCTGCGCATCGGCCTGGAGCCGACCGCCCGGCTGCTGGCCGACGCCACCCGCTACCAGCTCGCCGCCCAGGTGCTGCGGGCCGCCCCCGGGCCCTACCCGGCGCTCACCAAGGGCCTGCCCACGCTCGTCGGGGATCTGCTGGCGCTCGCCGGGGAGCTGTCCGAGCACCTGGTGCCGCCCGAGCGGCTGCGCGCGTACGACGAGCGGCTGACGGCCGAGCTGGCCGGTCTCGACCCCGCCCGCCGCGGCTTCGCCTGGGTGAAGGACGTCCGCCAGGCGGTGGCCGCCCGCCAGGACCTCGCCGGGCTGGCGGCCGCCTACCGCGAGGGCAAACGGCAGCGCGACCTGCTGGACTTCGGCGACCAGATCGCGCTGTCCGCGACGCTCGCGCAGACCCGCCCCGAGGTCGGCGCCGCGCTGCGCGAGCAGTACCGGGTGGTGCTGCTCGACGAGTACCAGGACACCTCCGTCGCCCAGCGGCTGCTGCTGGCCGGGCTCTTCGGCGGCGGCACGGGCCACGCCGTCACCGCCGTCGGCGACCCCTGCCAGGCCATCTACGGGTGGCGCGGCGCCAGCGTCGCCAACCTCGACGACTTCCCCGCGCACTTCCCCCACGCCGACGGCCGCCCCGCCGACCGCTACGCGCTCAGCGAGAACCGCCGCTCCGGCGGCCGCCTGCTCGACCTGGCCAACACCCTAGCCGCGGAGCTGCGCGCCCGCCACGAGGGCGTCGAGGCGCTGCGGCCCGCGCCCGGCGCCGAGCACGACGGCCTGGTGCGCTGCGCCCTGCTGCCCACCCAGGCGGACGAGACGGCCTGGCTCGCCGACTCCGTCGCCCACCTGGTGCGCACCGGCACACCCCCCGGCGGCATCGCGGTGCTGTGCCGTACGGCCGCGCACTTCCCGGAGATCCACGCGGCGCTCGTGGCCCGCGAGGTGCCCGTCGAGGTCGTGGGCCTGTCCGGGCTGCTGCACCTGCCGGAGGTCGCCGACCTGGTCGCGGTGTGCGAGGTGCTGCACGACCCGACCGCCAACGCCTCCCTGGTACGGCTGCTGACCGGCCCGCGCTGGCGGATCGGCCCGCGCGACCTGGCCCTGCTGGGCCGCCGCGCCCGGCTGCTCGTCCGCCACGGGGCCGACGCGGGCGGGGACGGGCGGGACCGGCTGGCCGCCGCCGTGGAGGGCGTCGACCCGGCCGAGGTCGTCTCGCTGGCCGACGCGCTGGAGACCTTCGCCGATCTCCCCGGCCCCGACGACGGCCTGCCCTTCTCCGCCGAGGCCCGGGTGCGTTTCGCACGGCTCGCGACCGAGATCCGCGACCTGCGCCGCTCGCTGGCCGACCCGCTGATGGACGTGCTGCACCGGGTGCTGGCCGTGACCGGCCTGGAGGTCGAGCTGTCGGCCTCCCCGCACGCCCTCGCCGCCCGCCGCCGCGAGACGCTCACGAACTTCCTGGACGTCGCCGCGGGCTTCGCGGCCCTGGACGGCGAGGCCACGCTGCTGGCCTTCCTGGGCTTCCTGCACACCGCCGCCGAGTACGAGAAGGGCCTGGACAGCTCGCTGCCGGGCGGCGAGAACACCGTCAAGGTGCTGACCGCGCACAAGTCCAAGGGCCTGGAGTGGGACGTGGTGGTGGTGCCCGGACTCGTCGACCGGGGCTTCCCCAGCACCCGAGGGCGCGAGCTGTGGCCCGTCAACGCCAAGGTGCTGCCGCACGGGCTGCGCGGCGACGCCGCCACCCTGCCGGACGTCCCGGAGTGGACGCGTGCCGGGCTCGACGGCTTCCGCGAGGCCATGAAGGAGCACCAGCGCATCGAGGAGCTGCGGCTCGGCTACGTCACCTTCACCCGGCCCCGCTCCCTGCTGCTGGGCTCGGGCCACTGGTGGGGGCCGACGCAGAAGTCCCCCTTCGGGCCCTCCGCCTTCCTCGACGCCCTGCGCGCGCACTGCGAGGCCGGGTACGGCGAGATCGAGGCCTGGGCGGAGGAGCCCGAGCAGGGCGCCGCCAACCCCGCCCTGGAACAGACCGCCGAACCCGCCTGGCCGCTGCCCCTGGACCCGCGGGCGCTGCACCGCCGCCGCACCGCGGCCCGCCGGGTGCTGGCCTACGCGGCGCAGGAGGAGGGCGGAGCCGAGGTGTACGGCGGCGGCCCGGCCGCGATCCCCGGGGCACGGGAGGCAGCCGACCCGGCGCACGGCTTCGACGACCGGGACCCCGACGGTCCCGACGGCCCCGGCGACCCCGGTGACCGGGGCTTCGCCGGTACGGGCGACGGCGTCACCGGCGGGGACGGGCTGGATCCGGCCGAGGCCCGGCTCGTCGCGTCCTGGGACCGCGACCTGGACGCGCTGGCCGACGAGCTGCGCCGCTCCCGCGCCACCGTGCGGGACGTCCCGCTGCCCCCCACCCTCACCGCGAGCCAGCTCATGCTGCTGGCCTCCGACCCCGAGGCGCTGGCCCGCGAGCTGGCCCGCCCGCTGCCGCACCCGCCCGCGCCCGCCGCCCGCCGCGGCACCCGCTTCCACGCCTGGGTCCAGTCCCGCTACGACGCCCGCCCGCTCTTCGGACCCGAGGACCTGCCCGGTATCGAGGGCGGCGACGAGATCGCCGACGAGGCCGACCTGACGGCCCTCAAGGAGGCCTTCCTGCGCAGCCCCTACGCCGACCGCACCCCGTACCGGGTCGAGGTCCCGGTGCACCTCACGCTGGGCGGCCGGGTCGTGCGGGGCCGGATCGACGCGGTGTACCGCCACGCCGTGGCGCCGGGCGGGACGGAACCGGGCCGCGGCCAGGACACCGGCCCGGACGCGTACACGTACGAGATCGTCGACTGGAAGACCGGGCGCGACCCGGGGGCGACCGCCGACCCGCTGCAACTGGCGATCTACCGGCTGGCCTGGGCGGAGATGCTGGGCGTGCCGCCCGAGCGGGTGTCCGCGGCCTTCCTCTTCGTGCGCAGCGGCGAGATCGTGCGCCCGGCCCCGCTGCCGGACCGCACCGCGCTGGAGAGGCTGCTGGCAGCGGGCTGACCGGGCTCGGCGGGTCCCGTTCCGCGGGCGCACCGCGAGCCGGGCTACGCTCATAGGGCGCGCTCCACCTCGGACGACGTGGCGTATCCGTACCGTCACCGGGAATTTCCCTGGCCGCCGGAGGTTGGCACCTGCCGGACGACAAGGTGGTGCGCCGGTGTACGTACCCACGCTCGACGGGGAGATGGAAACGACCTTGACCGGACTTGACGCGAAGGACCGCCCGCTCGCCCTCACCTACACGGGGGTGGACCGCGCCGCGCACCACCGGACGGACGAGGCATGGCTCGCCGCGGCGTGGAGCCACCCGACGACCCGGGTCTTCGTGGTCTCCGGCGGGCAGGTGCTGGTCGAGGACGCCCCCGACGGCCGTACCGAACTGGTCATGACCCCGGCGTTCGACGCGCCGGAGACCGAGATGCACCGCTACTTCCTCGGTATCGACCCCGACGGCGTGCGCTACTTCGCCCTCCAGAAGGACGCGCTGCCCGGCCGGATGGACGGCGCCGCGCGGCCCGCCGGGCTGCGCGAGGTCGGCGGGCTGCTCTCGCCGCTGGAGGCGGGCCTCATGGTGCACGCGGTGGCACTGGAGAACTGGCAGCGCATGCACCGCTTCTGCTCCCGCTGCGGCGAACGCACCGTCATCGCCGCCGCGGGCCACATCCGGCGCTGCCCCGCGTGCCTGACCGAGCACTACCCGCGCACCGATCCCGCCGTCATCATGCTCGTCACCGACGACCAGGACCGCGCGCTGCTGGGCCGCCAGCTGCACTGGCCGGAGGGCCGCTTCTCCACGCTGGCCGGTTTCGTCGAGCCGGGCGAGGCGATCGAGCAGGCGGTGCGCCGCGAGGTCGCCGAGGAGGTCGGCGTCACGGTCGGCGACGACGTCACGTACATGGCGAGCCAGCCGTGGCCCTTTCCGTCCAGCCTGATGCTGGGCTTCTTCGCGCGCGCGACGTCGTCCGAGATCAGCGTGGACGGCGAGGAGATCCACGAGGCCCGCTGGTTCTCCCGCGAGGAGCTGCGCGCCGCCTTCGCCTCCGGCGAGGTGCTGCCGCCGTTCGGCATCTCCATCGCCGCCCGGCTCATCGAGCAGTGGTACGGAGCGCCGCTGCCCCGCCCCTGAGCGCGGGGCGGGGCAGCGGGGCCGTGCGGTACGTGGCCGTGGGGCACGTGGCCGTCGCGCGCGGTCCCGGGGCGGGCGGGCGGCGGCTCAGACGCCGAGCGCCTGCTTGACCTGGGCCAGGCTCGGGTTGGTCATGACGACCTCGGCGGCGCCCGAGGACGGGACGACCTGGACGGTGGGCACGGTCTGGTTGCCGCCGTTCGCCTCCTCGACGAACTTGGCCGAGTCCGGGTGCTCCTCGATGTTGATCTCGGTGTAGGCGATGCCCTCGCGGTCGAGCTGGGACTTCAGTCGGCGGCAGTAGCCGCACCAGCTGGTGCTGTACATGGTCACGGTGCCCGGCATCGGTGGTCGCTCCTCGTCGCGAGAAAATCTGGCACTCCGCTAACGCCTGGCCCCCGGCGGGCATTCCGGACCCGGCGCGGGGCCCGGTTCGGGTGGGGCCTGTGGACAACTTTCCCGGGCTGTCCGCCGGACCTGGCAGAGTGGCGGTGTGACTGCGACAACCCACGACACGCTCTTTCCCTCGGCGCCCGAGTCGGCGGACGCGGTGCTCGACGGCCTCGACCCCGAGCAGCGCGCCGTGGCGACGGCGCTGCGCGGCCCCGTGTGCGTGCTGGCCGGTGCCGGCACGGGCAAGACCCGGGCGATCACCCACCGGATCGCCTACGGCGTGCGGGCCGGCATCCTCCAGCCGGCGAGCGTGCTCGCGGTCACCTTCACCGCGCGGGCAGCCGGCGAGATGCGCGGCCGGCTGCGGCAGCTCGGCGCGGGCGGCGTCCAGGCCCGTACGTTCCACTCCGCGGCCCTGCGCCAGCTCCAGTACTTCTGGCCGCGCGCGATCGGCGGCGAGATGCCCCGGCTGCTGGAGCGCAAGGTCCAGCTGGTCGCCGAGGCCGGTGCGCGCAGCCGCATCCGGCTCGACCGCAACGAGCTGCGGGACGTCACCAGCGAGATCGAGTGGTGCAAGGTCACCCAGACCGTGCCCGAGGACTACCCGGCGGTCGCCGCCAAGACGGGCCGGGACGTACCGCGCGACCCCGCCGAGGTCGCCCGGATCTACGCCACGTACGAGCAGCTCAAGCGCGACCGCGGCATGATCGACTTCGAGGACGTGCTGCTGCTGACCGTCGGGGTGCTCCAGGACCGGCCGGACGTCGCCGACACCGTCCGCTCCCAGTACCAGCACTTCGTGGTGGACGAGTACCAGGACGTCAGCCCGCTCCAGCAGCGGCTGCTCGACCTGTGGCTCGGCGGCCGGGAGACCCTGTGCGTGGTCGGCGACGCGTCGCAGACCATCTACTCCTTCACCGGCGCCACCCCCGAGTATCTGCTCGGCTTCCGCTCCCGCTACCCGGACGCCACCGTCGTCAAGCTGGTGCGCGACTACCGCTCGACACCCCAGGTGGTCTCCCTGGCCAACGGCCTGCTCGGACAGGCCCGCGGGCAGGCCGCCGCGCACCGCCTGGAACTGGTCTCCCAGCGCGAGGCCGGCCCCGAGCCCTCGTACACCGAGTACGCCGACGAGCCCGCCGAGGCCGCCGGAGCCGCCCGGCGGATCCGCGAGCTGATGGACTCCGGGGTCCGCGCCAGCGAGATCGCGGTGCTCTTCCGGATCAACGCCCAGTCCGAGGTCTACGAGCAGGCCCTCGCCGACGCCGGGGTGCCCTACCAGCTGCGCGGCGCCGAGCGCTTCTTCGAACGGCCCGAGGTGCGCGAGGCGGGCATGCTGCTGCGCGGCGCCGCCCGCGCCTCCACCGACCCGGAGGAGACCGCGGCCGGGGTGCCGGACCAGGTACGGGCCGTCCTCAGCTCCCGCGGCTGGGCCTCGGAGCCGCCCGCCGGATCCGGCGCGGTGCGGGACCGCTGGGAGTCGCTGGCCGCGCTGGTGCGGCTCGCGGAGGACTTCGCGACCGCCCGCCCGGCCGCGACGCTCGCCGACTTCGTGGCCGAGCTGGACGAGCGGGCCGGGGTGCAGCACGCCCCGACCGTGGAAGGCGTCACGCTCGCCTCGCTGCACGCGGCCAAGGGCCTGGAGTGGGACGCGGTCTTCGTCGTCGGCCTGACCGAGGGCACGCTGCCCATCACCTACGCCAAGACCGACGAGCAGGTCGAGGAGGAGCGCCGGCTGCTGTACGTCGGCGTCACCCGGGCCCGGGAGCACCTGTCGCTGTCCTGGGCGCTGTCCCGCTCGCCCGGCGGCCGCGGCACCCGCAAGCCCTCCCGGTTCCTGGACGGGCTGCGGCCCGGCTCCGCACCGCGCGGCGCCCGCACGGCGGGCGGCGGCGCGGGCGGGGTGGAGCGCGGCTCCGGCGGGCGCAAGCGGCGCGGCCCGGTGCTGTGCCGGGTGTGCGGGCGGACGCTGTCGGACGCCCGCGAGATCAAGCTCATGCGCTGCGAGGACTGCCCGTCGGATCTGGACGAGGGCCTGTTCGAGCGGCTGCGCGCCTGGCGCTCGGAGCAGGCCAAGGCGCTCGGCCAGCCGGCCTACTGCGTCTTCACCGACCGGACGCTGCTGGCGATCGCCGAGGTCAGGCCGGAGGACGCCGGGGGCCTCGCGGTGATCCCCGGGGTGGGCGCGCGCAAGCTCGACAAGTTCGGGGCCGACGTGCTCGCGCTGTGCGCGGGCGAGGCCGGGGACGAGGCCGCGGACGGGGCCGAGGGGGCCGCGCGAGAAGCTTCCGAGAAATCTGAAGAAGGAGCCGAAAAATAGTTTGCGCATCCCGCGGGGGTCCCCATAGCCTTCACGAGCGCGGTTGAGAACGGCTCTTCCAAGAGCCCGCCCGATCGTGATGTAATACGCAAGAACGGTTCATCAGCCTTACGAGACGCCGAGAGGAGGCGAGCCAGATGTCCACGCAGATTCTGATCACGAAACTGACCGATCGTCCGGTCGCCCCCGCCATTCTCGGCATGCCCTCGGCTGCCACCGGTCTGATGTCCTCCGCGCTTCTCGCGGCAGCTCCGGCTGCCCGGCTGCGCAGTGAGCGACCGACCGAGGCGTCCGCGGTAGCGGCAGCGCAGGCGAAGGCGTATGCCTTCGGCCGCGCGGCGGTGGCAGCGGATGCCGGCAACCAGACCGTCATCGGTGCCGCAGGCGCCCATGGCTTCGGCAATGGACAGCAGAAGACGCAGCAGTTCGGTAAGTGGGCCTTCCGCGGGCTCGAACCCTGGAGTGATCCAGCCTGACATCGCATCAGGTCGGCACCTCAGGGCCGCGGAATCCCAGACCGGGATCCGCGGCCCTTCTGTTTTCCGCCCGCGGACGGACGCCGTCGTCCGCGGACAGACAGACACAACAGCACACCGGCCGACCCGGCCGGCCCGAAAGACGAGGAACGAACACACCGTGCACACCGCCCAGCACGCACCGTCCGGACCCGCCCCCGACCCGAGCCGCCCGCCCGCACAGCCCCCGGAGACCACCTTGCTTCCCCTGACCGAGCTCGACGACGAGATCGAGCGCCTCGGCGTCCCCGTCCCGTGCCGCACCTACGACCCGGAGGTCTTCTTCGCCGAGTCCCCGGCCGACGTGGAGTACGCCAAGTCCCTCTGCCAGACCTGCCCGGTCCGCGAGGCCTGCCTCGCCGGTGCCAAGGACCGCCGTGAGCCCTGGGGTGTCTGGGGCGGCGAGCTGTTCATCCAGGGCGTCGTCGTACCCCGCAAGCGTCCGCGTGGCCGTCCGCGCAAGAACGCGGTCGCGGCATGAACACGCGCAGGCTCACCACCCCGGGGACGATCGACCGTCCCGCCACCCACGATCCGATGAATCAGGCCCCGATGACTCCCAGCCGCCTCGAACAGACCGCTCGTACCTCTGACGCCATGGCGTCGCACCAGAACAGGAACCACCACATGCAACTCATGCCCGAAGCCCTGGCCCGTGCCCATATGCAACAGCGGATGTCGGAGGCCGAGCAAGAACGCAGGGCCTCGCACCTGCTGGCCGCCCGGCGGCTCCAGCGGCGCGCCGAACGCGCCTCGCTGCGGGCCCGGCGGGCGCTGGCCCTGGCCGTGATGCAGTAACGGCCGCACCACCCGGCAGTACCGACGACACCGCGGGGCCGGTCCATTCGGACCGGCCCCGCGGTGCGTTGTCCGGCAACCGTGCGCGGTTGGAGGTATCGTCGCCCGGTGGATCACAAGAACGACCAGACCACCACCTGCGCGCGCTGCGGGGCCACGCGCGAGGGACTGCCGCTGACCTGGACCTGCTCCGTCGAGAACGGCCGCCGCGTCTACTTCTGCGACGACTGCGCCCGCCGCCACCTGCGCAGCATCGAGAGCCGGCTCGACTCCTCCTGGTGGTGACCGCCCCGCCCCGCTTCACCCGGCCGCGGCGACGCCCTCAGCCCGCCGCGGCGCCCTCGTCCGGCCCGGACTCCTTCCCGCCCTCCGCGGCGAAGCCGGGCAGCCACTCCTGGAGCTCCGCCCGCAGCCGCACGGTGGCGCCCAGCTGGCACAGCACGCCCACCGTGCTCAGCGTCACCCGGTGGATCAGCAGATAGGACGGCGGCAGGTTGAGCTGCTTGCCCAACTGGTGGGCGGGCGAGCGGGGATCGGCGATCCTGGCCGCCTGCGCGCGCATCCACGCCCGGTCGAAGGCGAACTCCTCGCGCCCGGCCGGTTCGATGATCGGCTTGAGGTAGTCGAGCACCGCGTCGGAGTCGAGCGTGATCGTCGGCTTGACGAAGCCCTCCTCGCGCAGCATCGCGTGCACCTGCTCCGCCTCGCCCTCCAGCGCCAGCCGCAGCGCGGTGCCGATCGGCAGCGGCAGGCCCTCGGGCAGCCGGTCGACCGTGCCGAAGTCCAGCACGCCCAGCCGCCAGCCGGACACCGGGCCCTCGTCCGTCAGCAGCCGGAAGTTGCCCGGATGCGGATCGGCGTGCAGCAGCCCGGTGCGCGCCGGGCCCGCGAAGAGGAAGTGCGCCAGCAGCTGGCCCGCCCGGTCGCGCATCTCCGGGCTGCCCCCGGAGATCACCTCCGACAGCGGCACCCCGTCCATCCACTCGGTGACCAGCACCTGGTCGGCCTGGTGCACCACGTCGGGCACCACGACATCCGGATCCCCGGCGAACTCCACCGCGTGGGTGTGCTGCGCCTGCGCCTCCAGGGCGTAGTCCAGCTCCTCCGCGACCCGCTCGCGCAGCTCGGCCAGCAGCGGCTTGACGTCCATGCCCGGCACCAGCGGCCCGAACAGCCGTGCCACCCGGCCCAGTTGCGACAGGTCCGACAGCAGCGCGGCGCCCGCGCCCGGATACTGCACCTTCACCGCGACCTTGCGTCCGTCGCCCCACACCGCGCGGTGCACCTGCCCGATCGAGGCGGCCGCGGCCGGGGTGTCCTCGAACTCGGCGAACAGCGAACGCCAGTCCGCTCCCAGCCGCTCGGCCAGCACCCGGTGCACGGTGCGGGCCGGCAGCGGCGGGGCCGCCTCCTGGAGCTTGGTCAGCGCCGCGCGGTAGGGGCTCGCGACGTCCTCGGGAAGCGCCGACTCGAAGACCGACAGGGCCTGGCCGAACTTCATGGCCCCGCCCTTCAGCTCGCCCAGCACCTTGAACAACTGCTCCGCGGTGCGTTCCTGCAACTCGACGGCCACCTCGTCGGCCGGCCTGCCCCCGAGCCGCTTTCCGAGCCCGAGCGTGGCCCGCCCGGCGAATCCCAGGGGCAGTGCAGCCAGCTTCGCGGTACGGGTCACAGCCTTGCGCGGAAGATCGGACATGCGCGCCTCATTTCGCGTCGGTCACTTCGCCATTGTGCCTGGCCCCGCCGCCTGCCCGGTCAAGAGCAGGTCAGGATACGTACGCTGTCACTCTCCGTGTCCACCCCTTCAGAATGCCGTATCGCGCCCCCTCCCCGTACAGGTTGTCCACAGGGTGTGGGGAAGGTCGCCCTGTCGGCCGCAGCCCCTCGGGGGCCGTAAAAACGCAGGTGAGCGACGGGTCTCGGAGGGGATCCGGTGAAGAAAGTCGTTCAATATGCGTAAGAAGGGTCGTGATTCCCCGGGCAACCGGCCTGGAGACGGGACTTCCCGGACGGACAGCAGGTACGGTCGACAGCGTGTCGGCCGATCCAGCGCACAATCTCGCCAGCCAGCCCGCCCGCAGCCACCGGACGAGCACGGTGGAAGTCCGCCGCAGTGCCCGGCGGCGGCGGACCGTGTCCGCCTATCGCGACGGCGACCGCACCGTGGTGCTGATCCCGGCCCGCATGTCGGCGGCCGAGGAGCAGCGCTGGGTCACGGTGATGCTGGAGAAGCTGGCCGCGCAGGAGAGCCGCCGCACCCCCGGCGACGCGGAGCTGGCCGCCCGCGCGGAACGGCTGTCCGGCCAGTACCTGAGCGGACGCGCCGTACCCGACACGGTGCGCTGGGTCACCAACCAGAACTCCCGCTGGGGCTCGTGCACGCCGTCCGAGGGCACCATCCGGCTCTCGCACCGCCTGCAGGGCATGCCGGAGTACGTCATCGACTACGTCCTGCTGCACGAGCTGGCGCATCTGCTGGTGCCCGGCCACGGCCCCGCCTTCTGGAAGCTGCTGGACAGCTACCCGCGCACCGAGCGGGCCCGCGGCTTCCTGGAGGGGGTGGCGGACCGTGAGGCCAGGGGCGGCCGGGACGAGGGGGAGGACCTCCAGGCCACCGAGGCCATGGGGGAATAGCCCCTGTCGGCGTGACCGGTTAGCCTGTCGCAACGCACACGCACGCCAGACGGGATGGGGGCCGGTCGATCCATGGCCAGGGAATTCCAGCGCGGCCACAAGGCCAAGATCAGCGATCTGACCGCGGGTACGGATCTGTACGTCGGCGTCTCGATCGCCGCGCCGGGCCTCACCTTCGACATCAGCTGCTTCGGTCTGGACGCCAAGGAAGAGCTGTCGGACGACCGCTACTTCGTCTTCTTCAACCAGCCGAAGTCGCCCGAGGAGTCCATCCAGCTGCTGGGCGCGCAGTCCGGCGACACCGAGTCCTTCCGGGTCACGCTGGACCGCATACCCCCCGCGGTGCACCGGCTGAGCTTCACCGCGACCATCGACGGCGACGGCCAGATGTCGCAGATCGGCCCCGGCTACCTGCGGCTCGTCGCGGGCGGTGAGGAGGTCGTGCGCTATTCGTTCACCGGCGCGGAGTTCTCCACCGAGCGCGCGGTGATGCTCGCCGACATCTACCTCAAGGACGTATGGCGCTTCGCCGCGGTCGGCCAGGGCTTCGACGGCGGGCTCGCCGCGCTGCTGCAGAACTTCGGCGGCGAGGTCGCCGAGGAGCAGCCCGCCGCGCCCGCCGCCGCCCCCGGTTTCGCGCCGCCCCCCGGCGCGCCCGCGCCCGCCCCGGGCTTCGCCCCGCCGCCGGGCGCCGCCGCCCCGGCCCCGCCCGCGTTCGGTACGCCGCCGCCCGCCCCGGCCCCCGCGCCGCCCGCGTTCGGCACCCCGCCCGGCGACGTCCACCAGGCGCCCACCATGGTCGCCCCGCTGGGCCAGCCCACCGCGCCGCCCTTCGGCCAGGTCCCGCCCCCCGGCCCCACCCCCGGCGCCCCCGGCGCCTTCCCGGGCCAGCCCGGCCCGCCGGGATACGCCCAGCCGCCCGGCCCGCCCGGCGCACCCGCCGGATTCGGCCAGCAGCCCCCGCCCGGTTACGCGCAGCCGCCCTTCGGCGGCCAGCAGCCCGCCTTCGGCCAGCCCCCCGCCGCGGGGTACGGGCAGCCGCCCGTCCCGACGCAGGGCGCGGGGATGGCCGTGGTCATGCAGAAGTACCGCGAGCTGCCCACCGGCCAGCGCTGGACGGCGCAGAATCCGAAGATGATGCGCGCCGACCTCGCCCAGGGCGGCGGTCAGCCGGTGCTCGCCCGGCAGGGCAGCATGGTGCTCTACCAGGGCAAGGTCGACTTCGCCTACAAGGGCGCGGGCTTCACCGGCCGCATCGTCGGCAACATGACCGGCCAGGAGATGCAGCTCATGCGCTGCACCGGCAACGGCCAGGTCTTCTTCGCCGAGAACGCCGCCTACCTGCACCCGATAGAGCTGCAGAACGACGCCATCTGCGTCTCCGCGGAGAATGTGCTCGCCTTCGACGAGAGCCTCCAGCACGAGGTGCGCCGGATCGAGGGCCACGGCATCCCCGGCGGCGCGCTGTTCACCATGCTCTTCCAGGGCACGGGCACGGTGGTCGTCAAGACCCACGGTGTCCCGGTGGTGCTGCCCGTCACCCCGACCACCTACGCCGACAGCAACGCCATCGTGGCGTGGTCGGCCGGCGCCCAGGTGATCGTCTCCAGCCAGGTGCGGCTGCGCAGGAGCGCCTACCCCGGCCACAGCGGCGAGACCGTGAACCTCCAGTTCCGCGGCGCTCCCGGCAACTTCATCGTCGTCCAGCCCTACGAGGTGTGACCCGCCATGGACCAGCAGATGATCGCGGGCTACGCACCCACCCCGGTGGCGGCCCGGATGGAGAACCACGGCTCACACATGCTCAAGGTCGCCATGGTGACCGGCCAGGACCTCTTCGCGCGCACCGGCTCGATGGTCGCCTACGAGGGCTTCGTGCAGTACGAGCCGAATCCCCCGGCGGTGCGGCAGATGGCCTCGGCGTGGCTGACCGGTGAGGGCACGCCGATCATGAAGTGCAGCGGTGACGGCCTGCTCTACCTGGCCGACTACGGCGCCGACGTGGTGTGCCTGAACCTCAACAACGAGTCGGTGTCGGTCAACGGCACCAATCTGCTCGCCTTCGACGCCCATCTGACCTGGGGCGTCGAGCGGGTCAAGGGCCTGGCCAAGTTCGCCGGGCAGGGCCTGTTCAACGTCGGGGTGTCCGGCAGCGGATGGGTTGCCGTCACCTCCCGCGGCACCCCGATCGTGGTCGACTGCGGCCGCGGCGAGGACGAGACGTACGTCGACCCGGACGCGCTGGTGGCCTGGTCGTCCGGCCTGAAGATGAAGGCCAAGCGGAGCTTCAGGGCCGGCTCGCTCATCGGGCGGGGCAGCGGGGAGGCCTTCCAGATCGCCTTCTCCGGGCAGGGCTTCGTGGTGGTACAGCCGAGCGAGGACAGCACCGACCGCCTGCGGGCGCGGGGCTGAGGGGGAGCG
This sequence comes from Streptomyces sp. NPDC004031, assembly GCF_053604375.1. Taxonomy (NCBI): domain Bacteria; kingdom Bacillati; phylum Actinomycetota; class Actinomycetes; order Kitasatosporales; family Streptomycetaceae; genus Streptomyces; species Streptomyces sp. NPDC004031. The sequence continues at coordinate 33,593 of NZ_JBSGHL010000007.1, forward strand.
ACACATCATGCAGAGTCCGCTGTTCGCGTACACCGAGGTCCAGAACCAGGACCACTACAGCCTGCAGAACTCCTACCTGCTGCGGGTGCGCCTCGACGGCAACACCGGGCCCGACTGCCTGGCCCGCAAGGGCTCGATGGTCGCCTACCAGGGGATGATCGAGTTCGACGGCGAGTACCAGTCCCACCAGCAGCGCGGTGCCCGCTACCGCACCGGCGAGGGCCTGGACCTGATGCGCTGCTCCGGCCAGGGCACCGTCTACCTGGCCAACCTCGCGCAGCAGATCCACATCCTCGACGTCGACCACGACGGCCTGACGGTGGACAGCGCCTACGTCCTCGCCCTCGACTCCGGCCTGCACTGGGACGTCATCGCGGTGGACAGCCAGTTCGGCCTGTCCGGCACGGGTCAGTACAACCTCAACATCGCAGGTCAGGGCAAGGTCGCCCTCATGACCTCGGGCAAGCCGCTGCTGATGCAGGTCACGCCGGACAAGTACGTGTCGTGCGACGCGGACGCCGTCGTCGCCTGGTCCAGCAGCCTGCGGGTCCAGATGCAGGCGCAGACGAGCAGCAGCTCGGTCTGGCGCCGCCGGGGCAACACCGGCGAGGGCTGGGAGCTGAACTTCGTCGGCCAGGGCTACGTCCTGGTGCAGCCCAGTGAGCAGATGCCGCCGCAGCACGCCGAGATCGGCGGCGGCCTGCGCGGGCAGTACGGCATGGGCCAGCAGGGCGCCCGCGGGCAGAACCCCGGCAACATCTGGTCCAACTGACCGTCCGGCCGACCCCCGCCGACACGGAAGGAGGGCCGGGAGGACGCACCGCGTCCTCCCGGCCCTCCCGCACGCTCACAGCAGCGCGCGCGCCCCCGCCAGCAGATTGCGCACCGAGGTGTCGGCGACCTCGGCCACCTCGTCGTAACCGAACCACTTCAGATCCAGCGACTCGTCGCTCATCACCGGCGCCGCGCCCTCCGGCGCCAGCGCCGCGTACTGCACGTCCAGATGCCAGGCGCAGGGCGTCAGGTGCCGGTCCAGCCGCACCGGCTGCGGCGCCAGCAGCCGCAGCCCCGCGAGGCCCGACTCCTCGGTGGCCTCGCGCAGCGCGGACTGCGCGAGCGCGCCGTCCTCCGGCTCGCAGTGGCCGCCCATCTGGAGCCAGATCTTGATCTTGGCGTGCAGCGTCAGCAGCACCCGCTCCCGCGGCGGGTCCACGACCAGTGCGCTGGCGGTGATGTGCCCGGCCTCGCACGGCTTCCACAGCCCGTTCTCGCCGTGCGCGGCCAGATGTGCCAGATAGTCCTTGCGCAGCACGTCCTGCTCGGCCGAGGGCGCCTGCCAGCCCTCCAGGACGGCGACGGTGTCCGCGTACAGTGCGCTCACTTGCCGCCGTCACCCTTCGACGGGCCCCCGGCGGAGCCGTCCTCGTCACCTTCTCCGGCGTCCGCGTCGTCGGCGCGGTCCGTGGTGTCGGTGTTGTCGGCGCCGTCGGTGCCGTCCGCCGCCTCGCCGAGCATGCGGTCCAGCTCGGAGAAGTCGATGTCCAGGGACTCGCGGTGCACGAAGCCGTCCGGGTCGTCGAGGTCGGCGGCGGTCGGCAGCATGTCGGGGTGCGCCCACAGGCCGTCCCGCCCGTCGACCCCCCGGGCGTCCGTCAGCGACGCCCACAGCCGCGAGGCGTCCCGCAGCCGGCGCGGGCGCAGCTCCAGGCCGATCAGCGTCGCGAAGGTCTGCTCGGCGGGCCCGCCGGTCGCCCGGCGGCGGCGCAGCGTCTCGCGCAGCGCGCCCGCGGACGGCAGGTGCGGGGCCGCGGCGGCGTGCACCACCGCGTCCACCCAGCCCTCGACGAGCGCGAGCGCCGTCTCCAGCCGGGCCAGCGCGGCCTTCTGCTCCGGGGTGTCCTCGGGCTGCAGCATGCCGCCCTGGAGGGCTTCCTGGAGCTGCTCGGGCTGCGTCGGGTCGAGCTGGCCGATCGCCTCCTCCAGCCGCGCGGTGTCCACCTTGATGCCCCGCGCATAGCCCTCGACCGCGCCGAACAGATGGGCCCGCAGCCACGGCACGTGCACGAAGAGCCGCTGGTGGGCGGCCTCGCGCAGGGCGAGATACAGCCGCACCTCCTCCATCGGCACCCCGAGCCCGGCGCCGAACGCCGCCACGTTGGCCGGCAGCAGCGCCGCCTTGCCCGCGGGGCCGAGCGGCAGCCCGACGTCGGTCGAGCCGACGACCTCACCGGCCAGTGTGCCGAGCGCCTGCCCGATCTGGGAGCCGAACATCGCCCCGCCCATGGAGCGCATCATGCCGAGCAGCGGCCCGGTCATGGCCTGCATCTCCTCCGGCATGACGTCGCCCATCGCGCCCGCGACGCGTTCGGCGAGCGGATTCACCAGGTCCTTCCACACCGGGAGCGTGCCCTCGACCCACTCCGCGCGGCTCCAGGCCACGGCGGTGCGGGCGCCCGAGGGCAGCGACGTCACACCGTCCAGCCACAGGTCGGCCAGCCGCACGGCCTCCTCGACCCACGCGCGGTCGGCCCGGCCGACGGAGGAGTCCTTGACGCCGTCCGCAGTGCCCTGCGCGACGGTCTGCCGGGCGATGTCCCGCGCCATGTCCCAGTTCACCGGGCCGCCGTCGTAGGAGAGCATCTGGCCGAGCTGCTGGAAGGCCGCGCCCAGGTCGCCGGGGTTCATCGAGCCGAACATCGCGGCGAAGGGGTTCTCGCCGCCGGCGCCGAAGGGATTGGCGCCGAAGGGGCCCGCGCCCCCGAAACCGAACGGATTGGCCGGACCGCCGCTTCCCCCGGTGGCGTCGCCCTCCCCACCGCCCTTGCGCTGCTTGCCTTCGTCGCCGTCCTCGGGCTCCTCCGGAGGGACGCCGAATCCGAATGGGATGTCGCTCACGGGATTCCTCGGATCTGTGTCGTGGTGGGCTGTCGTGGTCGGCCGGGTGTGATGGGCTGTACCTCCAAGCCTAGACACCTGTCCGGCAGGATGGCTGCGTGCGTGGCGGGTACGGGCCGCGTACGCAAGGCCGCGTACGTAACTGAGACAACCGTGGGAGACACCCGGTGAGTTCCCCAGATGGACACGTTCGCCCAGAGCGGAGCGCCGCCCGCGGCGGTACGGGACCGGTGGTCGCCGTCACCGGTGCCGCGTCCGGCGTCGGGCTCGCGCTGGCCCGCCGCCTGACCGAGTCCGACCAGGTCAGGAAGGTATTGGCGATCGACGAGCGGCGCGGGGAGGTGCCCGAGGCGGCGTGGCGGGTGCTCGACGTGCGCGACCCGGCCATCGCCGAGCGGCTGCGCGGCGCGGACGTGGTGGTGCACCTCGCGGTGGACCTCGACCTGGAGTCCGACCCCAAGGCCCGCTCGGCCTTCAACGTGCGCGGCACCCAGACCGTGCTCACCGCCGCCGCGGCGGCCGGGGTGCGCCGGGTCGTGCTGTGCACCTCGGCGATGGTCTACGGGGCCCAGGCCGACAACGACGTGCCGCTCGCCGAGGACGCGCCGCTGCGCGCCACGTCCGAGGCCAGCTTCGTCGACGACCTGCTGGAGATCGAGCGGCTGGGCCGCCGCGCACCCCGCGCGCACCCCGGGCTGAACGTCACGATCCTGCGCCCCGCGGTGCTGGTCGGCGGCACGGACACCGCCCTGACCAGGTATTTCGAGTCGCCGCGGCTGCTGGTCGTCGCGGGCAGCCGCCCCTGCTGGCAGTTCTGCCACGTCGAGGACCTGGTGTCGGCGCTCGAATACGCGGTGCTGGAGAAGGTCGAGGGGGAGATGGCCGTCGGCTGCGACGGCTGGCTGGAGCAGGAGGAGGTCGAGGAGCTGAGCGGCATCCGGCGCATGGAGCTGCCGCCCGCCATCGCCTTCGGCGCCGCCTCCCGGCTGCACCGGCTGGGGCTGACACCCTCGCCCGCGGGCGACCTCGCCTACACCATGCACCCGTGGGTGGTCAGCGGCAGCAGGCTGCACGAGGCGGGCTGGCGGCCGCGGTGGACCAACGAGGAGGTGCTCGCCGAGCTGCTCAAGGAGGTCGCGGGCCGCAACTCGGTGGCCGGGCGGCGGCTCGGCCGCAAGGACGCCACCACGCTGGGCGCGGCGGGGGCCACGGTCGCGCTGGTCGGCACGGCGGCGCTGGTCCGCCGGGCGCGCAAGCGGCGCGGCATCTGAGCGGGCGGGACCGGGGGCGGGACGGGGCACGGGCGGGCAGCGGGGGAGGCCGGGGGAGGCGGGGGGAGGCGGGGGCCACACCGGAAGCGGCTTTCCGCGGCGCGGGAGGATGAGGAAGCATGGCTGGTATGACACCCACCGACCCCGCCGACCGCAGTGACGCCGCCGACCGCGGGGGAACGGCCGCCGACCGCGGGGGAACGGCCGCCGACCGCGGGGGAACGGCCGACCGCACCGACGCCGTCGGCCCGATCCGGCTGCTGGCCGTCCGCGACACCCCGCTGTCCGTGGACGAGGTCGTCACGGCGGTCGGCGACGACGCGGCGGGCGGTACGACGCTGTTCGTCGGGACGGTGCGCGACCACGACGGCGGCGCCCGCGCCGCCGTGACCGGGCTGACGTACACCGCGCACCCCACCGCGCAGGAGGCGCTGCGCCAGGTCGCGGAGAAGGTCGCGGCCGACTTCCCGGTCACGGCGCTGGCCGCCGTCCACCGGGTGGGCGAACTGCGGGTCGGCGACCTCGCGGTGATCGTCGCGGTGTCGTGCCCGCACCGGGGCGAGGCCTTCGCGGCGAGCCGCAGGCTCATCGACGACCTCAAGAGCCAGGTGCCGATCTGGAAGCAGCAGACCTTCGCCGACGGCACCGAGGAGTGGGTCGGCGTCTGACCGCCCCGCCCCGCGCCGCGGGCGGTCGGCTGCCAGGGGGAATTCCGGTTGCGTAACCCCGCGCCCCGGCCGAGCGTTGACCTGGTGGGTGGTTAATCTGCTCATAGGTCGGTATGTGACGATTTCGTCATGCGTCGGGTCGGGAGTTCGCCGTGGCGGCACTTGCGTGGTTGGTCATTCCCCTGTTCGGTGTGCTGGTCGCCGTGGTCTGGGCGCGCTGGGCGGCCCGCGGCCGCACCAACTCCGACGGCGCGTCACTGGCGGGCTACGAGCGATTCCGCACGGCCATGCAGCCCGGCGAGCGGCCGCCGCTGACGATCGGCAAGGGCGAGACGGACGAGACCGACGCCGAGCCCGTCTGAGGCCCGCCCGGCTACCCTTCCGGGCTCACCCGGGGGGCCGGACCGCACACCGGTCACGTACTGTCGTTCCATGCCCAGTCGTACCGCGACGCTGATCACCTCGACGCTCACGCTGATAGCGCTGCTCGGCGTCGCGCTGCTCGTCCCGACGCCCTACTCGGAGATGTCACCCGGCCCCACGGTGAACACCCTGGGGACCTACGGCGGCGACACCGTGATCCAGATCTCGGGGCGCAAGACCTACCCCGCCGACGGGCACCTGAACATGACCACGGTCCGGGTCACCGGGGCCGATTACCACATGAACCTGGTCGAGTCCGTCTTCGGCTGGCTGCGGCACGACGACAAGGTCGTCGAGCACGACACGCTCTACCCCAAGGGCCAGACGGCCGAGCAGGCCGACCAGCAGAACGCCGAGGAGTTCACGCAGTCGCAGGACAGCGCCAAAGTGGCGGCGCTGAAGGAGCTGAACATCCCCGTGCCGTCCCGCGTCGTGGTGGCCGCGGTGGTCAGCGGCGGCGCCTCGCAGGGCGTGCTGCACGCCGGCGACGTGATCAAGGCCGTCGACGGCACCGAGGTCAAGCAGCCGGACGACGTCGCGACGCTGGTCACCAAGCACAAGCCGGGCGAGCCGGTGGTCTTCACCGTCGTCCCCGCGGCGCAGGCCAAGGGCAAGGCGGTCGACGACGTGCCCGGCGAGAAGATCACGGTCACCGCCCGGCAGTCCGCCGACGCCGGGCCCAAGCGGGCCGTGGTGGGCATCCAGGCCGGGGTCGAGCACCTCTTCCCGTTCGCCATCGACATCAAGCTCGCGGACGTCGGCGGCCCGAGCGCCGGGACGATGTTCGCCCTGGGCATCATCGACAAGCTGACCCCCGGCAACATGACCGGCGGCCACTTCGTCGCGGGCACCGGCACGATCGATGACGACGGCACCGTCGGGCCGATCGGCGGCATCAGCCTCAAGACGATCGGCGCCCGCAACAAGGGCGCCCAGTACTTCCTGACGCCCGCCGACAACTGCGGCGAGGCCGCCAAGGACATCCCCGGCGGCCTCACCCTGGTCAAGATCACGACCCTGGACGACGCGGTGCAGGCGCTGGCGAACATCAAGTCCGGCAACACCAAGGCGCTGCCCAGCTGCACGAAGAGCTGACGCACCGCCGCACCCGCGGCAGTACGCGCAGCCCCCGGCCGTATGCCCAGCCCGTCACATACGTGCCGCCCGTGGCAGTACGCGCCCGCGCTACGCCTCGAACGTCGCCGACAGCGCGTCCGCGAGTCCCGGCACCAGGCCGCCGCCGGTCAGCACCTCCGACGCGGTGTCCTTCGACCGCAGCCGCACCGCCGACTCACGCGCGCCGTTCCGCAGCACCGCGACCGTCATGCGCACCTCCTGCCGCTCCGGGTGAGCGGCGACCCAGGCGGACAGCGACGCGTCGTCCATGCCCTTCGGGATCGCCGCCTCGGCGGACGGCGGCAGCATCAGCCGCTCCACGGTCAGGGCGCAGCCGGTGATCACGTCGGGCCAGGCGATGGTGGCCAGGAACTCGTCGAGCGGCGCGCCCTCCGGCAGCTCGTCCTGCTCGATCGGGGTGAGGGCCCCCGCGGCGGCGGCCGCCTCCTCGCCCGCCAGGCCGAGCTGCGCGGCGAGCGCGGGCTCCTGGGCCCTCAGCTGCGCGGTGTCGACAAGGGCGAACAGCCGGGCGGGCTGGTCCCAGCCGAGGCCGGAGGCGTAGTCGTCGATCTCCAGGACGGCACGGGTCAGCGGGTTCGCCGCGAGCGGCGTTCCATCGGTCGCGTTGTTGGACATGGTGCGTATCCTCCCCCTTCCCCTGCCGGAATCGGGAACCGGCCAAAGCGTGGTGAAGTTGCATGTGTGGGAGTCCGACCCGGGACCAGCGGACAAAAGCCGACATTCGCCACTATTCGAGGTGCGCAACCCTTGGTATTCCAGATGCCCGACCGCGGCGGCGCGGGGGCGGCAGGGCACAGCCGGAGGCCCGTGCGCCGCTCCCGCGCGGCTGTCGCGCTCATCGTGGTCCTCGGCGTCCTGGCTGTGCTGATGACCGGGCTCGTCACCTTCTCGGGCCTGTGGACCGACCTGCTCTGGTACCGCTCGGTGCACTACTCCTCGGTCTTCTCCACCATGACCCGCACCAAGGCCGCGCTCTTCGTCGGCTTCGGCCTGCTGATGGCCCTCGGCGTCGGCCTGAACATGTACCTCGCCTACCGGCTGCGCCCGCCGCTGAGCGCCATGTCCAGCGAGGAGCAGAGCCTGGACCGCTACCGGATGGGCCTGGCGCCCTACCGGGTGTGGGTGCTCGCCGGGATCTGCGGGGCGCTCGGCATCATCTCGGGCAGCGCGGCGGCCACCCAGTGGCGCTCCTGGCTGCTGATGGCGCATTCGACGCCCTTCCACACCAAGGACCCGCAGTTCCACAAGGACGTGTCCTTCTACACCTTCCAGCTGCCCTGCTACCGCTTCCTCGTCGGCTTCGGCTTCGCGGTCGTCGTGCTCTCCCTCGTCGCCGCCGCGGTGGTGCACTACCTCTACGGCGGGGTGCGCCTCACCTCGCCGGGCGCGCGCGCCACCGGGGCCGCCACCGCGCACCTGGCGATCCTGCTGGGCCTGTTCGTGTCCCTCAAGGCCGCCGCCTACTGGCTGGACCGCTACGCCCTGGCCGTGCGCTCCGGCGGCTACCGCACCGCCCGCGGCTGGACGGGCCTGCGCTACGTCGACGCCAACGCCTACCTGCCGGCCAAGACGATCCTCTGCGGCATCGCCGTGATCTGCGCGCTGCTCTTCTTCGCCACCGCGTGGCGCCGCACCTGGACGCTGCCGACCGTCGGCTTCGGCCTGATGGTGCTCTCGGCGATCCTCATCGGCGGGCTCTACCCGGCCGTCATGCAGAAGTTCCAGGTGCTGCCGCACGAGTCCGCCAAGGAGGCGCCCTACGTGCAGAAGAACCTGGACGCGACCCGGGCCGCGTACGGCCTCGCGGACGCCCAGGTCACGCAGTACCCGGCCGCCCCCGCGTCGTCCACCACCACCGACGCCGCCGGGACGGGCGCCGCCGACGGCAGCCTGCGCCAGCAGGCCGCCGACGCGGCGAGCCCCACGGTGCTGGACCCCAAGGTGGTCTCGCCCGCCTTCCAGACGCTCCAGCGCGGCAGCTCCTCCTACGAGTTCCCCTCCACCCTGGACGTCGACCGCTACCAGGACGGCGGCACCAGCAAGGACACCGTCGTCGGCGTCCGCGAACTCAACAGCGACGGCATACCGCACGGCGACTGGACCGACGACCACCTCGTCTACACCCACGGGTACGGCGTCGTCACCGCCGACGGCAGCACGACCAGCAGCGACGGCACCCCGCTCTTCGGCGACCAGGACACCAGCGCGCTCGGCCCCTCCGGCGACTACCAGCAGCGGATCTACTTCGGCGAGCAGACCCGGCAGTACGCCATCGTCGGCGGCGGCACCCAGGAGATGGACTACCCCGGCGGCACCAAGGGCGGCGGGACGACCACCTACCAGGGCAAGGGCGGTGTCAGCCTCAGCAACCCGCTCACGCGCGCCGCGTACGCGATCAGCCTCGGCGAGCCGCGCATCATGTACTCCGACGCCATCGGCAAGAACGCGAAGATCCTCTACAACCGCACCCCCAAGGAGCGCGTCGCGGCCGTCGCGCCCTGGCTGACGATCGACGGCGACCCCTACCCCACGGTGGTCGGCGGCAAGGTGCTGTGGGTCGTGGACGGCTACACCACGAGCGACGACTATCCCTACGCCAGCCGCACCACGCTCGCCGACGCGACGTCCGACTCGCTCACCGACAACCGCCGCCAGGTCCTGGGCGGGCAGAACGAGGTCAATTACATCCGCAACTCGGTGAAGGCCACCGTCGACGCCTACGACGGCACGGTCACCCTCTACCAGTGGGACGAGCAGGACCCGGTGCTCAAGACCTGGATGAAGGCCTTCCCGCACACCGTCGAACCCAAGTCGGCCATCCCCGCCGGGCTGCTGCCCCACCTGCGCTACCCGCAGGACCTGTTCAAGGTGCAGCGCGAGATGCTCACGACCTACCACGTCACCAAGGCCGCGGACTTCCGCGCGCCCGGCCAGGTGTGGGACGTGCCGGACGACCCGGCGGCGGCCAAGGCCGGCAAGGCGGTGCCGCCGTACTACCTGGATCTGCGGATGCCCGGCGGAAGCGGTACGAGCGCCAAGACGTATTCGCTCACCAGCACCTTCACCCCCGCCAAGGGGGAGAACATGAGCGCGTTCATGGCCGTCGACGCCGACGCGACCAGCCCCGACTACGGCACGATCCGGCTGCTGCGGATATCCGCGGGGGCGGACGCGGACGGCCCGGCGGCCGTCCAGTCCGCGATCGACGCGGCGGGCCGCTCCGCCCCGGCCGCCGACCAGCTCACCCGCCTCGGCGCCGACTCCACCGTCGTCCACGGCAACCTGCTGACCATCCCGCTGGACCGCGGCCTGCTCTACGTCGAACCGGTCTACGCGCGCGCAGCCAAGGCGGACTACCCGCAGCTGGTCAGCGTCGCCGCGGTCTACGGCGACCGCACCAGCTACCGGCCGACGCTCGACCAGGCCCTCGACGACCTCCTCGGACCCGCCGCGTCCAAGACCGCCGCCACGCCGGGGACGGACCAGGACGCCACGCTCGACCAGGCCCTCGACGACGCGCAGCAGGCCTACGCCGACCGGCAGGCCGCCGAGCGCAAGGGCGACCGGGCCGCCTACGACGCCGCCCAGCGACGGCTGGACGCGGCGCTGTCGAAGGCGCGCACGGCGGAGAAGGCCACGGCGACGCCCGAGGCCACGGCGACGCCCGAGGCTCCGGCGACGCCCGAGGCTCCGGCGACGCCCGAGGCTCCGGCGACGCCCGAGGCTCCGGCGGAGAAGCCCACGGCCACCCCGGGGGTTTCCGCGGGGGCGGGTGGAAAAGACTGAAAGAGCGGCGGGCACTCCGTGATACGGTGAGAACACAACGACGCGGGGTGGAGCAGCTCGGTAGCTCGCTGGGCTCATAACCCAGAGGTCGCAGGTTCAAATCCTGTCCCCGCTACCAATCGAGACCCCCTCCGGCTTCCGGCCGGAGGGGGTCTCGTGCGTGGTGGGCGTCCCGTCGGGCGACCCCGCTCGCGCGAGGCGCGGCGGCGCGGCGGCGCGGGCCCGCCGCTTCCGCGCTGCGGCAGACGGGTGATGACGGAGCGTGAACGCCCGTGACGCGGAGGTGCGAAGCTCTGCTAGATTGCCCTCGAACGATCGACGCGGGGCGCAGCGGCCCGGCGAACGCGCGGCGTACCGGGCGCGCGGCCCGGAAAACCGCGGGTCCGCGGCCTGTCCCTGCTGCGGCATGAACTAGGCCCGAAGTCAAGCGACTTCGGGCCTCTTCGCTTGTTCGGATGAATCCGGGGAAGGAGCGTTTGGTGTGACGTCATGTCGGGAAGTCGACAAAACGCTGTAGAGACCGGCGGGTTGGGGTATACCAGGTGTACGCCGTTAGCGGGTGGTGCGACGATGGAGCTCATGGGGGATGGTGCAAGACTGCTGAACACTCGTCAGAACCGTGGTCGCCACGGTCCGGCGGGCGAGCTCGTGCTGCCCGCCGCCACTGACCCGAGCGCCCCGGAGGCCCCGGCCCCGGGCGCGCCCGCCGCCGTGCCCGCCGGCCCGGCCGCCCCGCTCACCACCACCGCACCCGTCGCCGCCCTGGTCCCCGCCCCGCGCCCCGCCGAGCCCGGCATTCCCGGCGTCCCCGCCGAGGGGGCCTTCGCCGGGAAGACGCCCGAGCGCGGTACCGCACTGCCCGCCGGACAGGGCGCGGGCGCGGGCGTACCCGCCGGGGTGCCCACCGCGCTCACCGCCTCCGACATCGCGCGGGCCGCCGGACTGGCGCCCGCCGCGGCCGAGGCGGACGCCGACACGCCCTTCGAGCTGCCCGACGAGGACACCCTCGCGCTGCGCGAGGAAGCCGAGATAGAGGCCCGTCACCGGCGCGCCGCCGAACGCGGCGACCCCGGCGCGATGAGCGCGCTCGGCACCCTGCTGCTGCGCCGCGGCGACCTCGACGGCGCCGAACCGTACCTGCGCGCCGCCGTCCAGCACGGCGACCGCGCCGCCGCCAACAACCTGGGCCTGCTGCTGCACCAGCGCGGCCGCGCCGACGAGGCCGCCGGATGGTGGCGCATCGCCGCCGTCGCCGGTTCCGCCGCGGCCGCGCACGCCCTCGGGCGGCACTACCGCGAACGCGGCGACGAGCCCGGCGCCGAGTACTGGCTGCGCCAGGCCGCCGAGTCCGGCCACGTCCTGGGCGCCTACGCGCTCGCCGACCTGCTCGACCACCGCCGCGACGGCGCCGCCGAGCGGTGGTTCCGCGCCGCCGCCGAGCACGGCCACCGCGAGGCCGCCTACCGCCTCGCCCGCTTCTGCGCGGCCCGCGGCGAGAGCCACGAGGCCGAGCAGTGGTTCCGGCAGTCCGCCGCCCGCCGCCACCGCCGCGCCGCCCTGCGGCTCGGCAACCTGCTGGAGGAGCGCGGCGAGGCCAAGGAGGCCGCGCACTGGTACCTCACCGCCGCGCGCGACGGCGAGGCCAAGGCCGCCTGCGCCCTGGGCTTCCTGCTGCGCGACGCCGGCGACCTCGACCAGGCCGCCACCTGGTGGCGCCGCGCCGCCCAGGCGGGGGACGGCAACGCGGCCAACGCGCTCGGCGCGCTGCACGCCCAGGAGGGCGAGCCGCAGACCGCCGAGCGGTGGTACCGCGCCGCCCTGGACGCCGGCGACATCAACGGGGCCTACAACCTCGGCCTGCTCTGCGCCGGTCAGGGCCGCGCCCCGCAGGCCGAGCAGTGGTACCGCAAGGCCGCCTACGCCGGACACCGCGAGGCCGCCAACGCGCTCGCCGTCCTGCTGCTCCAGCACGGCGACGCGGACGGCGCCGAGCCGTGGTTCTCCAAGGCCGCGGAGGCCGGCAGCATCGACGCCGCCTTCAACCTCGGCATCCTCTACGCCGGGCGCGACGAGCCCGCCGCCGCGCGGATCTGGTACGACCGCGCCGCCGCGGCCGGGCACGCCGGAGCCGCCCTCCAGGTGGCCATCGCCCTCCAGCGCGAGGGCGACCACCACGGCGCCGAACGCCACCTGCGGTGCGCCGCGGGCGGCGGCAGCCCCGAGGCGGCCTTCCGCCTCGGCGCGCTGCTCGACGCCCGCGCCCGCGAGTTCGAGGGCGCGGAGGTCTTCGGCGACGAGGCGGCAGAGTGGTACGAGCGGGCGGCGCGGCAAGGGCACAGCCGCGCGCAGGTCCGGCTCGGCATGACCGCGGCGCAGCGCGGCGACATCGAGCTGGCCGCGCACTGGTACCGCCTGGCGGCGGAGGCCGGTTCGCGCAACGGGGCCTTCAACCTCGGCCTGCTGCTGGCCCGCGAGGGCAGCGAGCCCGAGGCTGCGCTGTGGTGGACCCGCGCCGCCGACGCGGGACACGGCCGCGCGGCCCTGCGCCTCGCCCTGCTCTCCGCCCGCCACGGGCGCCTCGCCGACGCGCAGACCTGGTGCGCCCGCGCGGTGGCCTGCGGCCCGGCCGAGGTCGCCGAACGCGCCACCCGCCTGACGGCTGCCTTGACGAGTGAACTCACGGCGTAGCCCCACGGGGCGGGCCGGGACGAACTCACGCCTGCACCGCGGGGCGCCTCGCGGCGCAGGCGCGGCCTGAATCGTCGGCCCCGCGGCCCAGCGGATTTGCGCTGATCAAAAGCCCTCCGCTAAGGTAAAAGCACAACGACGCGGGGTGGAGCAGCTCGGTAGCTCGCTGGGCTCATAACCCAGAGGTCGCAGGTTCAAATCCTGTCCCCGCTACCACGGACGAAGGCCCGGAGGCATCTGCCTCCGGGCCTTCGTTTTTTGTTCTGCTTCGGGCAAAGTCCGGGCATATCAGGTGGAGGCGGGCACCCCGGAAGGGAATGCTGAAGAGAGGATGAACTGACGGATCCTCAGGAGGCGCGCGTGTGGCGGTGGCTGCGGAGTCGGGATCGGCGCGATCGGGGCACGGCGGCCGCCGAGGCCGGCGCACGCTGGGCCGCGTGGTGCCGGGAGGCGGAGTGCGGCCGGGCCGCGGACGCGGAGGTGCTGCTCCACCGATTGCTCGATCTGCCCGCCCAGGGCGCACCGTTCGAGCGTGCGGCCGCCCTCGCCGCGCTGAGCGCGGCCCCGCCCCGGCTGCTGCTGCGACTCGACCGTGCCGCCCGCCGCGCCGACACCCCGCAGGCGGCGGGCTGGGACGTACTCGCCCTGCTCCTGCGGTCGTTCGCGCCCGACGGCCGGGTACGGGAGGCCGCCGTCACGGGGCTGGCCGACCGCGGCGGGCCCGCGGCCGCCGCGGGCCTGGCGCTGCGCAGCGCGGACTGGGTCGAGCCCGTACGGACCCGGGCGACGGCCGCGCTGCTCGCCCAAAGCGCCCCCGACGAGGTGGCCGCCGCCGTCCGCGTGCTGCTGCGGCTCGCGGGCCGCCGCCGTACGGGCGCGCTGCTCAGCGACTACCGCCGGCTGCTGTGCCGCCCCCCGTACCGGCGGGCCCTGCGGGCGCTCGCGGCGGATCCGGACGGGCCCGCCCGCCGCTTCGGCCTCGCACTTGCCGTGGAGGTGGGGGAGTACGCGTGCGGCGACCTGCTCAGCACGGCGCTGCACCACCACGACCACGAGTGCCGCACGCTGTGCGCGCAGCGCCTGCTCGACCTCGACCCCGGCCAGGCGGCCCGGCTCCTCCAGGCCCGCGACGCGGGGGTGCGCGAACTCGCGGTCTCGGCGCTGCCCCTGGACGTGCCCGCGACCCGCCTGGTCGCCCCGCTCGCGGACCGCGCGCGCATCGTAAGGGCGACGGCCCGCTGGCTGCTGTACGGGCGCGGTGAGCCGCCCTCCGCGGTCTACCGGCGGCAGATCGCCCGCGCGGGACGGACGACACCCGCCCGGCACCTGGCCGGTCTCGCGGCCGGGCTCGGGGAGTGCGGGGACGCGGGGGACGTGCCCGTGCTCATGCGGCTGCTGGACCGGCGGCGGTCCGCGCCCGCGGCGGTGCGGCGTGCCGCGGTCCACGCGGTGGGGCGGCTGGCGCCGCGGGCCGAACTCGTGGCCCTGCTCGGGCCGCTGGCCCACGACTCCGATCCCGGGGTCGCCCGGGAGGTCTTCGCCGCGTTCGCCGCGCGGGCCGCGGGCGGGGTCCCGGCGGAGATCCGCTGGCTCGGCTCCGTCCGCCCCGAACCCGCGGTCCGCCGCGCCGCGGCCCGCCTGTGAACTCTGCCGCGCGCGGTGAGCGTTCTCGGGGCGCGGCCCCTCCGCGGGGGGAGGTCCTACACCGTGACCGGCGAGCCGGCGGCAGCCCAGACGCGGAGGATGTCGCGGACGGAGACGACGCCGACCGGGGCGGGGCCGTCGAGGACGATGAGATGGCGGAACCCGCCGCGGACCATCGCGGCGGCCGCCTCCTCCAGCGTCCACTGGGGCGCGGCGAAGACGACGTCGGTCGTCGTGTGGGCGTGGGCCGGTTCCTCGTCGGGGCTCATGCCCGCGCCGACCGCGTCGAGGACGTCGCGTTCGGTGAGGATGCCGAGCCCGCAGGCGTCGTTGTCGGCGTCGAGGACGATGGCCGCGCCGACCCGGCGGGCGGACATCAACTGGGCGGCCTGGCGGAGCGTGTGTGCGGGGCCGATGGTGAGAACCACCGTGCTCATCGCGTCGCGGACCAGCATGGTCAGGGCACCTCCTGGCTGTGCGGCGGACATGCGTGCCGGACCGGCTGCGTTCCTGTGGAATGCCCGTGAAAGCCTTCACAAATTCACAAGCGGCGGCACTTACATAGTCACACGCACGGCCCGCGGAGGGAAGGAGGCGCGCGGCGCCCGCGGCCCGCGCGCGGAGGTGCTCTCCCGGCGCGGCGCGCTCCTCCGCGCCGGGGGTGGGGTCAGGAGTCGCCCAGGTAGCCCAGCAGCTCGTCGTGCAGCAGGCCGTTCGAGGCGGCCGCGTTGCCGCCGAAGGGGCCCGGCGTCCCGGCCAGGGAGGTGAAGCGGCCGCCCGCCTCGCGGACGATCACGTCGTTCGCCGCCATGTCCCACAGGCTCAGCTCGGGTTCGGCGCAGATGTCGACGGAGCCCTCGGCCACCATCATGTAGGGCCAGAAGTCGCCGTAGCCGCGGGTCCGCCAGCAGTTGCGGGACAGGTGGAGGAAGTTGTCGAGGCGGCCCAGGTCCTCCCAGCCGCCGAGCGAGGCGTACGCGAAGGAGGCGTCCTCCAGGCGGTTGACCTTCGAGACGTGGATGCGGCTCGCGGAGGTCAGGCTGCGCCCGGTGAACGCGCCGCTGCCCGCCGCGGCCCACCAGCGGCGGCCGAGCGCCGGGGCGGAGACTAGGCCGACCACGCCCTCGTCGCCCTGCTCGCCGCGCACCACGAGCGCGATCAGGGTGGCCCACACGGGCACCCCGCGCACGTAGTTCTTCGTGCCGTCGATGGGGTCGACGATCCAGCGGCGCGAACCGGCGCCGTCGGTCGTGCCGTACTCCTCGCCGAGCACCGCGTCGCGCGGCCTGGCACGGGCGAGCTGGCCGCGGATCAGCTCCTCGGCCTCCTTGTCGGCCTCGCTGACCGGCGTCAGGTCCGGCTTGGTCTCGACCTTGAGGTCGAGTGCCCGGAAGCGGGCCATGGTCGCGGCGTCGGCGGCGTCGGCCAGCACATGGGCGAGCCGCAGGTCGTCGTTGTAGTCGGGCATGTGCCGAACAGTAGCGCGGCGGGGTGCGCGCCCGGCCGCCACCGGCCCGTGACGCGGGGCCTTGACAGGCCCTGGTGGTGCGTCAATTCTCCCCGTACGGCCTGTCCGTCCGACCCGCCGCCCGCCGTGGCGGCCCGGAGGCACCGCCTGGAGGCGCCGATGCCTACCGCGCGAGACGCACTCATGGACGCTGCCTTCGCCGCGCTCGGCGACAGGCCCTGGGCGGCGGTGCGCATGACCGAGGTGGCCGCCGCGGCGGGGGTGTCCCGGCAGACCCTCTACAACGAGTTCAGCAGCAAGGACGGCCTGGCCAAGGCGCTCGCCCGGCGCGAGACCGAGGACTTCCTGACGGGCCTGGACGGTGCGCTGGCCTCGGCCCGGTGCGCGGGCGCCGACGCGGGGGAGTGCTTCGCGGCCGCCGCGCGGTGGACGCTGCGCAGCGCCCGCCGCAGCCCGCTGCTGCACGCCGCGCTGACCGGGCCGGGCCCGGCGGGCTCCCCGGTCCCCGGCGCCGGGCTGGTGGCCGCGGTGCACGCCCGTACCGTCGCCGTCCTGGTCGACGGTTGCCCGCGGCTGCTCCCGGAGGACGTCGGCTGGGCGTGCGAGGCGGCGCTGCGGCTCACGCTGTCGTACGTGATCGCGCCGGCCGCCGACGACGAGGAGTCGTGCCTGCGGATCGGCCAGCTGATCCGCGGCCTGCTCGACCCGCCCGCACACGGCCGCAGGTGACGCGGCCGAACGTGGCGGGACCGGAGCGACCGGCCGCCGGTGTCAGTGCGAGGAGCCGGAGATCTGCAGGCCGATGACGCCGACGATGACCAGCGAGATCGAGGCGAGCTTGAGCGACGAGACCAGGTCGCCGAGGAAGGCCATGCCGTAGATCGCGGTGCCCGCGGCGCCGATGCCGGTCCACACCGCGTAGGCGGGGCCGACGTCCAGCTTCTTCAGAGACAGCGTCAGCAGTCCGAAGGAGGCGAGCGCGAACGCCGCGAAGGCGATCGTCGGCCACAGCCTGGTGAAGCCGTGGGACAGCTTCAGGCAGACCGCGAAGCCGGTCTCCATGAGACCCGCGACCACCACCAGGAGCCAGGCCATCCGGGCGCCTCCGTTTCGGCTCGTTCGTCGGCTCGTTCACCGCGCGCGGCACGCAGCTGTCGCACCGCCGCGCACGCGGGTTGCTGCCGCTCGTCCCCACGTGCGCTGCCGATCATCACACAGCGCGGCCGAAAGTGGAGCGGACGCCCAAACCGTACCGGTCAGTCGCCCTCGCGACGCTCCCGGGTGGCCAGCAGGCGGCGCAGCGAGTCGAGCCGGGCCGGTTCGGCGTGTCCGGCGGCCACCCAGGCGTCCAGCGCGCAGTCCTTCTCGTCGTGCGAGCAGCCGCGCGGGCAGTCCACCGTGCCGGGTTCCAGGTCCGGGAAGGCGTGGATGACACGGGAGGGGTCGATGTGGTGCAGCCCGAAGGAGCGTACGCCGGGGGTGTCGATCACCCATCCGGCCTCGCCCTCCGGCCCGTCGCCGGGCAGCGGCAGGGCCAGCGCGGAGGTGGTGGTGTGCCGGCCGCGGCCGGTGACCGCGTTGACGTGGCCGGTCGTGCGCTGCCGCTCCACCAGCGCGTTGACCAGCGTGGTCTTGCCGACGCCGCTGTGCCCGACGAAGGCGGTGACGCGTCCGGCGAGCCGTTCGCGCACCGCGTCAGCGCCCCCGGCCTGCAGGGTGTCGCGGCTGGTCACGACGTAGTCCAGGTCCAGGGCGCCGTACGTCTCCAGCAGCGGGCCGGGCGGGGCGAGGTCGGACTTGGTGAGCACCAGCAGCGGCCGCAGCCCGGCGTCGTACGCGGCGACCAGGCAGCGGTCGATCATGCGGGGGCGCGGCTCGGGGTCGGCCAGTGCGGTGACGATGGCCAGCTGGTCGGCGTTGGCGACCACGACGCGCTCGTAGGGGTCGGTGTCGTCCGCGGTGCGGCGCAGCACCGAACGGCGCTCCTCGACCCGGACGATGCGGGCGAGCGTGTCCTTGGCGCCCGACAGGTCGCCGACGACCGCGACCCGGTCGCCGACCACCGCGGACTTGCGGCCCAGCTCCCGCGCCTTCATCGCGGTGATCTCGCGGTCGCCGACGAGGACGGTGAGCCGCCCGCGGTCGACGGTGAGCACCATGCCCTCGGCGGCGTCCGCGTGCTGCGGGCGGATGTTGGTCCGCGGGCGGCTGCCCTTGCGGTTGGGGCGGACTCTGACGTCGTCCTCGTCCGGGTTCTTGCCGTAACGCCGCACTGCTCAGCCCCGCCCCGCCGTACCCGTACGGCCGCCGGGACCGGCGGCCCTCTCTGCCTGGGCCGCGGCGGCCCCGCCCGTCGCGTCGCCCTCGGCCACGTCGCCGCCGCCCAGCATCGCCGTCCACAGCTCGGGGAAGTCCGGCAGGGTCTTGCCGGTCGTCGCCACGTTCTCCACCCAGATCCCGTCCACGGCCAGGCCCAGCACCGCCGCCGCGGTGGCCAGCCGGTGGTCGTCGTACGTGCGGAACTCGCCGCCGTGCAGCGGGCGGGGGCGGATGCGCAGCCCGTCCGGGGTCTCGTCGACGTCGCAGCCGAGCGCGCCCAGTTCCTTGGCGAGCGCCGCGAGCCGGTCGGTCTCGTGCAGTCGCAGATGGGCGATGCCGGTCAGTTCCGACGGATCCTCGGCCAGCGCCGTGACGGCCGCGATCACCGGGGTCAGTTCGCCGACCGCGCCGAGGTCGGCGGTGATGCCGCGGATCCGGCCCGTGCCGCGGAAGGTCAGCGCGCCGTCGCTCTGCTCGTACGCGCCCCCCATCCGGGTGAAGATCTCCCGCAGCGCGTCACCCGGCTGGGTGGTGCGGCGCGGCCAGCCCGGCACGGTGACCTTGCCGCCGGTCACGAGCGCGGCGGCGAGGAAGGGTGCGGCGTTGGACAGGTCCGGCTCCACCGTGAGGTCGCGGCCGAGCAGCGCGCCCGGGGTGACCCGCCAGACGTTCGGGGCGCCGCCGTCCTCCGGGGCATCGACCCGGGCGCCGGCCTTGCGCAGCATGTCGACCGTCATCCGGATGTGCGGTACGGAGGGCAGGGTGCGGCCGGTGTGCCGCACCTCCAGGCCCTTGTTGAAGCGCGGCCCGGACAGCAGCAGCGCGCTGACGAACTGCGACGAGGACGACGCGTCGACGTCCACCGCGCCGCCGGTCAGCGACCCTGCCCCGTGCACCGTCAGCGGCAGCGAGCCGCGGCCCTCGTCGTCTATCCGCGCGCCCAGGGCGCGCAGCGCGTCGATCACGCCGTGCAGCGGGCGCTCGTACGCGCGGGCGTCGCCCTCGAAGCGGACCGGCCCGTCGGCGAGCGCGGCGACCGGCGGCAGGAAGCGCATCACCGTCCCGGCGTTGCCGACGTCCACGGTGGCCGGGCCGTACAGCCCGGCGGGGATGATCCGCCAGGCCTCGCCGCCGTCGGGGTTGACGGTCTCGTCGATCTGGACGCCCATGGCGCGCAGCGCCTCCGCCATCAGGACGGTGTCCCGGCTGCGCAGCGGGCGGCGCACCCATCCGGGTTCCGCGGAGTGCGCGGCGAGCACCAGGGCACGGTTGGTCACCGACTTCGATCCCGGCACCGTGACGGTCGCGTCAACGGCGCCCGGCGCGGTGGGGGCGGCCCACCAGAGGGGGGAGTGCGCGGCGCTGTCGCTCATGAGCCCCAGCGTAGTGGCTCGGGTACGGGGGGATAAGTTGGCGAATACGTCGAAACCTCCCGGAAACCTGCGGTCATACGGTGGCCATCAGGACCGGAAGCTCTGATTCCGCGGTCGCGTACGGTCATCGCCGGTCATCGGGCACCCCCGCGGCCCCGCCCGCCGGCCGCCCCGGCGCGCACCGTGCCGATCAGCGGCCGATCGGGTGGGCGGGTCAGCGGCTCGGCGGACGAACGGACGAGCGGACCAGCGGACCAGCGGACGAGCCGCTCAGCGGTCCAGCGGTTCAGCGCATGAGCAGCCAGCGGCCGCCGCCCACCAGCGCGCACACCGCCACCCCGTAGAAGAAGAACAGCCACAGCGCGGCGGGCGTCCGGGTCAGCCGCGCGAGCTGGTCGGCGTCCGAGGCCCCGCTGCGGTCCCGGCGCCTGCTCGCCTGGAGCTCCGCGACCGGCCGGGCACCGCCCGCGAGCAGGAACCACACCACCAGGTACGCGAAGGCCGCCTGCACCTCGGCCTTCGTCAGCCACGACACCAGCAGGAACACCGCCCCGGTCAGCACCACCGTGAGGGCGCCGTACGCGTTGCGGATCATGACCAGCATCACCAGCAGCAGCGCGGTCGCACCCCACAGCAGTGCGGTTATGTGACCGGCGGCCAGCAGCGCCGCGCCCGCGAGGCCGAGCAGCGGCGGCGCGGTGTACCCCGCGGCGGCGGTCAGCACCATGCCCGGACCGTGCGGCTTGCCGCGCGAGACCGTCAACCCGGAGGTGTCGGAATGCAGCCGTATGCCGTCGAGTCGCCGCCCCATGAGCAGCGCCACCAGGCCGTGCCCGCCCTCGTGCGCGATCGTGACCGCGTTGCGCGCGACCCGCCACGCCCCGCCGGACAGCACCACGGCGAGCGCCACCGCCGCCGTCGCCCCGACGAGCCAGCGCGGCGGGTCGGCCTGGGTCCCGGTCAGCCGGTCCCACATCTCGCTGATGTCCGCGACGTTCATTCGGTGCCCGTTTCCCCACAAGCCGGTGGTTCGTCCGCTTTTTTCGTACGTCCGTGCGAGTCGGCTCCCGGTGCCGCCCGCGGTCGTGGCAGTGTGTCACTCATGTGCGGTCGATATGCGGCGAGCCGGAAACCCGAAGATCTCACGGGCATCTTCGACGTCCAGAAGTGGGAGCCCACCGAGGCCCTCGCCCCGGACTACAACGTGGCGCCCACCAAGGACGTCCCTGTCGTACTGGACCGCCCGGTGAAGGATTCCGGTTCCCCGGATCCGGTACGGCAGCTGCGCGTGCTGCGCTGGGGCCTGGTGCCGTCCTGGGCGAAGAGCCCCGACGTCGGCGTCAAGATGATCAACGCGCGGGCCGAGACCGCCGCCGAGAAGCCCTCCTACCGCCGCGCCCTGGCCGCCCGCCGCTGCCTGATACCCGCCGACGGCTACTACGAGTGGGTCACCGGCGCGGGCGAGCGGCAGCTGGAGGAACAGGGCAGGCGCAAGCGCGCCCGCAAGCAGCCGTACTTCGTCACCCCCGCCGACGGCTCGGTCTTCGCCATGGCCGGGCTGTACGAGTTCTGGCGCGACCGCACGCTGCCCGACGACCACCCGCGCGCCTGGTGGACCACCTGCACCGTCATGACGACCGCCGCCGAGACCACCGACCTCGCCGGGTGGGACGGCCAGGGCCCGCGCTCCCTCGCCGACATCCACCCCCGGATGCCGCTCATGATCACCCCCGACCACTGGGACGCGTGGCTCGACCCGCGCACCACCGACCCGGACGCCCTCCAGGACCTGCTGGCCCCGCCGCCGCCCGGACTGCTGCGCGCCTACCCGGTCGGCACCGCGGTCAGCAACGTCGCGAACAACGGGCCCGAACTGCTGGACGAGCTGCCCGCGCCCGAGGAGGAGACCCTCTTCTGATGCCCCCCGCACCACCCGAGCCCGCCCCCGCCCCCACGCCCGGCCGCGTCCAGGACGTCGACACCCCGGCCGGTCCCGCCCGCATCAGCTGGTACGGCGCCGCCCGGCCGCGCAGCGTGCTCGCCCTCGGCCACGGGGCGGGCGGCGGCATCGAGGCCGCCGACCTGGTCGCGCTCGCCGCCGCGCTGCCCGCCGCGGGCGTCGAGGTCGCCCTCGTGGAGCAGCCCTGGCGGGTCGCCGGGCGCAAGCTCGCCCCCGCCCCCGCCGCCCTCGACACCGCCTGGACCGCCCTGTGGCCCGCGCTCGCCGCCCCCGGCCTGCCCGTCGTCGCCGGCGGCCGCAGCGCGGGCGCCCGGGTGGCCTGCCGTACCGGCGAGGCGCTCGGCGCCGCCGCCGTCCTCGCCCTGGCCTTCCCGCTGCACCCGCCGGGCCGCCCCGAATCCTCCCGGGCCGCCGAACTGACCGGGGCCGCCGCCGTCCTGCCGCTGCTGGCAGTCCAGGGCGGCAACGACCCCTTCGGCAAACCCGCCGAATTCCCGCCGCGCCACCGCCCCGTCGAGGTGCCCGGCGCCAACCACTCCTTCGCCGTCCCCAAGCGCGCCGCCCTCACCCAGGAGGCCGCACTCGCCCTGCTGACCGGGGCCGTCACCGACTGGCTCGCCGGGCTCGGCCACGCCACCGGCCCCACCGGCGGCCGCACCGGCACCCGCAGCGGCCGCCGCTGAGCCGCACGCCCCCGGGCCGCGTTCCGCGGCGGCCGGGAATGGGGGCGGCGGCACCGGCGTTGTGGCAAGCGTCAGAACGTACAACAGCACCCCAGCAGCTTTGGTGAAGTGGCGAGAGAGGCACCCGCATGGTTTCAGCCGCATGCCGGCCCCGGGCCGAGGCCGCCGCCCAGCAGGCGGCGGCAGCGCCCTACCTGAACTGGGCCGACTGGACCACAGGTGGCGAGGGCAAGGACGCCGCCAAGGGCGGACCGGGCGTGACCCTCGCCAGTGCAATATCCTCCGAGACGAGCGTGTCCGCTTTGGGGCTCGCTGGCGTTTCTGAGGAGGTGGGTCCGGTCACCGGCACCGACGACAGCACGGCGGAAACCGCGGGTGCGTCCGGTCAGGAAGCAGCGGAAAGCAGCGCGGAGCGCGCCCAGCGCTTCGAGCGGGACGCCCTCGGGTTCCTGGACCAGATGTACTCGGCCGCGCTGCGGATGACCCGCAATCCGGCCGACGCGGAGGACCTGGTGCAGGAGACGTACGCGAAGGCGTACGCGTCCTTCCACCAGTTCCGCGAGGGCACGAACCTCAAGGCCTGGCTCTACCGCATTCTCACCAACAGCTTCATCAACTCCTACCGCAAGAAGCAGCGCGAACCGCTGCGCAGCGGCTCGGAGGACATCGAGGACTGGCAGCTGGCGCGCGCCGAGTCGCACATGTCGACCGGCCTGCGCTCCGCGGAGTCGCAGGCGCTCGACCACCTGCCCGACTCCGACGTCAAGGCGGCGCTCCAGGCGATCCCCGAGGAATTCCGTATCGCGGTCTATCTCGCGGACGTCGAGGGGTTTGCCTACAAGGAGATCGCCGACATCATGGGAACGCCCATCGGCACGGTGATGTCCAGGCTGCACCGCGGCCGCCGTCAGCTGCGCGAGCTGCTGGAGGACTACGCACGTGACCGCGGACTGGTCCCGGCGGGCGCGGGAAGCGAGAAGGGCGCGGATTCATGAGTTGCGGCAACGCGCATGAGACGGACTGCTCGGAGGTGCTGGGGCACCTCTACGAATACCTCGACAACGAGATGTCCGAGGACGCGTGCACGAAGTTCCGGGAGCACTTCGAGGAGTGCCATCCCTGCCTGGAGAAGTACGGGCTGGAGCAGGCGGTGAAGAAGCTCGTCAAACGGTGCTGTGGGTCTGACGACGTCCCGACCGACCTCCGGTCGAAGGTGATGATGCGGATCGAGTCGATCCGCGCCGACGAATCCGCCGCCGAACAACCCACGGCCTGACCCTCCCCCTGCGGCGGGCAGCACCCGTTTTTTCAGGGGCGCGGGGAACTGCGCGAGCAACCCACCACCGGCCGGTGGTCCGGATCGGACCGAAGCGACCCCTTGGGTCGGTATCCGACCCGCGCCCCGGTGGGGGCTGGCCGCGCAGTTCTCCCCCAGGCTCCGCCTGGGAGGTGCCCCCACGCGCCCCTGAAAACGCTCGCCCGGCGCGTCAGCTCCCCCGTGAGGGGATTCGTACGGGGGTACCCCGTTCGGGGGATGGCCCGGGTAAGGGGACCCGGGGGCAGGGGCGGGCCCCTAGCGTGGGGAGGGCCGGGGGAACGTACCCCGGTGAAGAGGGGTGCGACGTGGCCGAGCGGCAGGCAGAAAGCTTTCTGCCTCGTGCTGCGGCCCTGGTCGCCGCGATGCAGCTCAAGGACCCCTACACCCGCGGGCACGGCGACCGCGTCGGCCAGGCCAGCGCCCTGATCGCCGCCGAACTGCGCCTCGCCGAGGACCTCGTGGCCGACCTGCGGCTCGCCGGCACCCTGCACGACATCGGCAAGCTCGCCGTGCCCGGCCGCCTGCTGCGCAAGCCCGGTCCGCTCACGCCCGCCGAGCAGGACGTCGTACGGCGGCATCCGCGGCACGGCTACGCGCTGGTCAGCGGCAACCAGGTGCCCGCGGTCGCCCGGGTCGCGGTGCTGCACCACCACGAGTGCTTCGACGGCGGCGGCTACCCGCACGGCCTCGCCGGGCACCGCATTCCCTGGCCGGCCCGCATCGTGTCGGTGGCCGACGCGCTCGACGCCATGACCTCCCACCGCAGTTACCGCCCGGCGCGCCCGGTGAGTGCCGCGCTCGCGGAGCTGAGCCGGTGCGCGGGCAGCCAGTTCGACCCGTCGGTGGTCGCCGCGCTCTCCCGGGCCCTGGCGCGTCACCCCTGGCCACCGCCCGTGACCCGCACGGTGTACGGGCGGCCCGCCTACCGCTCGTAGGCCTTTCGGGTGACGGCGACTCGCCCGGGTGCTGGTGGAGCGGCCCGCCTCGGCATGGTTGGATGCCCACGGGTATGGCAAGGAGGCAGGGAGAGCCCGCTGCCGGACGGCGGCGGGAGGCACACGGACGTCGGGCTGAGAGCGCGGCCGAAATGTGCGAGGTTGGTGTGTGGAGCCGCTTGTCCGACGACGTACGGGCGGTACGCGATGGGGCCGCACCCCGCGGTGCGCGCCCTCCGGGGGACGACGTGATCGTGGTGCGGAAGGCGACGTCCTGGCAGTGATCGGCTGAGCGGGCAGGCGGTAACGACGTTGAAGATCTTCGGCAGAGTGCGGCACCGGCCGTCGCCCACCTGGCGGCAGGCCACCGACCAGGCGTTCTCACTGATCGACGACGGGCGCTACGAGGACGCGGGCGCGCTGCTGACCCGGGCGGCCGACCTGGAGCCCTGGCTCTCCGAGTCCTGGTACAACCTCGCACTGCTGCACAAGTTCCGGCACGACTGGGCACAGGCCCGGATCGCCGGGCTGCGCGCGGTCGCCCTGCTGGACAAGCCGGTCGGCGCGCCCGACTGGTGGAACCTCGGCATCGCCGCGACCGCCCTCCAGGACTGGCCCCTCGCCCGCCGCGCCTGGCAGGCGTACGGCCTGCGGATGCCGGCCGGTACCGCCGCCCGCAGCGGCGAGGAGTCGGCGCGGCTGCCGCTGGGCAGCGCCACGGTGCGGCTGTCGCCGGAGGGCGAGGCGGAGGTCGTGTGGGGCCGCCGGCTCGACCCGTGCCGGGTGGAGGTGCTGTCGATCCCGCTGCCGTCGTCCGGACGGCGCTGGGGCGAGGTCGTGCTGCACGAGGGTGTCGCGCACGGTGAGCGGGCCACCGCGGCCGGTTCCGGCTCCGGATCCGGCGGGGCGGTCTACCCGGTGTTCGACGAGATCGAGCTGTGGGCGCCGTCCCCCGTCCCGACGTGGCTGGTGCTGCTCGAAGCGGAGGCCCCGGCGGACCGGGACGCCCTGGAACGGCTCGCCGCGGAGGCCGGCTACGCCGCCGAGGACTGGTCGTCGTCGGTACGGCTGCTGTGCCGGACGTGCTCCGAGAGCCGCATGCCCACGGACGACGGCTCCGCGCGCCGCGACCCGCACGACCACGGTGAGCCCGGCCACCCCGGGCATCTCAGCCACCTCAGCGACTCGGGGGGCGGGTCCCACTGGTCGCAGGAACGCGAGTGCGGGATCGCCGCTCCGGCCGGGCTGGTCCAGGGGCTGCTCGACAGCTGGGTCGCGGATTCGCCCGCCACCCGCGCGTGGCGCGACCTGGAAGAGGTCTGCTGACCCCTGCCGGGTCCGCCGGTGTACCCCGCCGGGTGCCGCTCTCCGCCGGTGGCGCGGGCGGCGCCGTACGGGGCGGGGCGGCCGGGGGCGTACCCGGCCTGGCCCGCGGTCCACTCCCGTACTCTGGACGGGTTAGTGAACCGGCCTGGAAGGCGATAGCAGAACGATGGCGCAGACCGCTGACACCGCCCCTCCGGAGGAGGGGGAGACGTTCGTCGACGACGTGACCGACGGCGCCGCCCGTGAGGAAGCCCACCGGGTGCGCGGCACCGCGCGGCCGATCACGGTGGTCGGCAACCCCGTGCTGCACCGGGAGTGCCGTGACGTCACCGACTTCGGCGCGGAGCTGACCGCCCTCGTCGACGACATGTTCGCCAGCCAGCGCGCGGCCGAGGGCGTGGGCCTGGCCGCGAACCAGATCGGTGTGGACCTGAAGGTCTTCGTCTACGACTGCCCGGACGACAACGACGTCCGGCACGTGGGCGCCGTGTGCAACCCCGTGCTGGAGGACCTGCCCGCGGACAAGCGGCACCTGGACGACTCCAACGAGGGCTGCCTGTCGGTGCCGGGCGCGTACATGGAGACGCCGCGCCCGGACTACGCGGTGGTCCGCGGGCAGGACCTGGAGGGCAATCCGATCGTCGTGCGGGGCACCGGCTTCTTCGCGCGGTGCCTCCAGCACGAGACCGACCACCTCTACGGGCGGCTCTACATCGACCGGCTCTCCAAGCGCGACCGCAAGGACGTCATGCGCCAGATGGCGGAGGCGACCCCGAAGTTCGCGACGGTGCCGAACGACTGAGGCCGCCCCCGGGACGTCCTAGAACTCCTCGTCGAGCGCGACCGAGCCCTCCACCGCCACCTGGTAGGCGGAGGGCCGGCGCTCGAAGAAGTTCGTCAGCTCCTGCACGCCCTGCAGCTCCATGAAGGAGAAGGGGTTGCGGGAGCCGTACAGCGGCGGGAAGCCGAGGCGGGCGAGCCGCTGGTCGGCGACGCACTCCAGGTACTCGCGCATGGAGTCGGTGTTCATGCCCGGCAGTCCGTCGCCGCACAGGTCACGGGCGAACTGCAGCTCGGCCTCGACGGCCTCCCTCAGC
The DNA here is from genome assembly GCF_053604375.1 of Streptomyces sp. NPDC004031. Lineage (NCBI taxonomy): Bacteria > Bacillati > Actinomycetota > Actinomycetes > Kitasatosporales > Streptomycetaceae > Streptomyces > Streptomyces sp. NPDC004031. The sequence goes on from NZ_JBSGHL010000007.1 coordinate 60,584, forward strand.
ATGTCCGTGACCTCCTGCTGCATCCGCTCGTCGAAGAGCGACGGATCCTCCTTGCGCACCGTGTCGACGACGTCGAAGGCGAAGCTCATGTGCATCGTCTCGTCGCGGAAGACCCAGTTGGTGCCGGTCGCCAGGCCGTGCAGCAGCCCGCGCGAGCGGAACCAGTAGACGTACGCGAAGGCGCCGTAGAAGAACAGGCCCTCGATGCAGGCCGCGAAGCAGATCAGGTTGAGCAGGAAGTTGCGGCGGTCCTCGTGGGTCTCCAGGCTGTCGATCTTCTCGGCGCCCTGACCGTCGAAGTTGGCCATCCAGCGGAAGCAGAACTGCGCCTTCTCGCGGATCGACGGGATCTCCTCGACCGCGTCGAAGGCCGCGGCCCGGTCGGCCGGATCGGGCAGGTAGGTGTCCAGCAGCGTCAGGTAGAACTGGACGTGCACGGCCTCCTCGAAGAGCTGGCGGGACAGGTAGAGCCGCGCCTCGGGGGAGTTGATGTGCTTGTAGAGGGTCAGCACCAGGTTGTTGGAGACGATCGAGTCGCCCGTGGCGAAGAACGCCACCAGCCGGCCGATGAGGTGCTGCTCGCCCGGGGTGAGCTTGGCGAGGTCGGCGACGTCGGAGTGCAGATCGACCTCCTCCACCGTCCAGGTGTTCTTGATCGCGTCGCGGTAGCGCTCGTAGAAGTCCGGGTAGCGCATGGGCCGCAGGGTGAGTTCGAAGCCCGGGTCGAGCAGGTTCTTCGTGGGGGTGGTGCTGGTCATTACTGGCAGGCCTCGCAGGACTCGGGGTTTTCCAGGGAGCACGCGACGGCGTCGGCGGCCGCGGCGGCGGATGCGGGAGCGGGTACGGGGACGGAGGCGGGGGCGGAGCCCTGCGCGGCGCGGGCGATCCGGGTCGCCGGGCGCGAGCGCAGGTAGTACGTGGTCTTCAGGCCCTGCTTCCAGGCGTAGGCGTACATCGAGGAGAGCTTGCCGATGGTGGGCGTCTCCATGAACAGGTTCAGCGACTGGCTCTGGTCCAGGTACGGGGTGCGGGCCGCGGCCATGTCGATGAGGGCGCGCTGCGGCAGCTCCCACGCGGTGCGGTACAGCTCGCGCACCTCGGCCGGGATCCAGCTGAAGCCCTGGACGCTGCCGGAGGAGTCGCGCAGCGCCTCGCGGGTCTGCTCGTCCCACACGCCGAGCCGCTTGAGGTCGGCCACCAGGTAGGAGTTGACCTGGAGGAACTCGCCGGACAGCGTCTCGCGCTTGAAGAGGTTGGAGACCTGCGGCTCGATGCACTCGTAGGAGCCGGCGATCGAGGCGATGGTCGCGGTCGGGGCGATGGCCAGCAGCAGCGCGTTGCGCATGCCGTGCGCCGCGACGCGCTCGCGCAGCGCCGCCCAGCGCTCGGGCCACGCGGTGGCGGTGCCGTAGTGGTCCGGGTGCAGCACGCCCGCGGCGGCCCGGGTCTCGGCCCAGGCGGGCAGCGGGCCGTGCCGCTCGGCGAGGTCGCAGGACGCCTCGTAGGCGGCCAGCATGACGCGCTCGGCGATCTTCGTGGACAGCGCGCGGGCCTCGGGGGAGGCGAAGGGCAGCCGCAGCTTGAAGAAGACGTCCTGGAGCCCCATCACGCCCAGGCCCACTGGCCGCCAGCGGGAGTTGGAGCGGCCCGCCTGCTCGGTCGGGTAGTAGTTGATGTCGACGACCCGGTCCAGGAACGTCACCGCGGTGTGCACGGTCTCGTCCAGCCGCGTCCAGTCGATGTCCCCGTCGGCGGTGACGAACGAGCTGAGGTTGACCGAGCCGAGGTTGCACACCGCCGTCTCGGAGTCGTCGGTGACCTCCAGGATCTCCGTGCACAGGTTGGACGAGTGCACGGTACGGCCGGGCAGCGCGGTCTGGTTGGCGGTGCGGTTGGCGGCGTCCTTGAACGTCATCCAGCCGTTGCCGGTCTGCGCGAGGGTGCGCATCATGCGGCCGTACAGCTCCCGGGCCGGGATGGTGCGCTGGGCGAGCCCGGCGGCCTCGGCTGCGCGGTAGGCGGCGTCGAAGTCGTCGCCCCACAGGTCGACGAGCTGCGGCACGTCGGCGGGCGAGAACAGCGACCAGGAGGCGTCCGCCTCGACCCGGCGCATGAACTCGTCCGGCACCCAGTGCGCCAGGTTCAGGTTGTGCGTACGCCGGGCGTCCTCACCGGTGTTGTCGCGCAGCTCCAGGAACTCCTCGATGTCCGCGTGCCAGGTCTCCAGGTAGACGGCGGCGGCGCCCTTGCGGCGGCCGCCCTGGTTCACCGCCGCGACCGAGGCGTCCAGCGTCTTCAGGAACGGCACGATGCCGTTGGAGTGCCCGTTGGTGCCGCGGATGAGCGAACCGCGGGCGCGGATCCGGGAGAAGGGCAGACCGATGCCGCCCGCGTGCTTGGAGAGCCGGGCCACCTGGTGGTAGCGGTCGTAGATCGAGTCCAGCTCGTCCAGCGGCGAGTCCAGCAGGTAGCACGACGACATCTGCGGGTGCCGCGTACCGGAGTTGAAGAGGGTGGGGGAGCTGGGCAGGTAGTCCAGCGCGCTCATCAGCCGGTAGAGCGCGGCCACCTCGTCCAGCGCCGGGGCGCTCTCGTCCTCGGCCAGCCCCGCGGCCACCCGCAGCATGAAGTGCTGCGGGGTCTCGATGACCTTGCGGGTCAGCGGGTGGCGCAGCAGGTAGCGGGTGTAGAGGGTGCGCAGGCCGAAGTAGCCGAAGCGGTCGTCGGCGCCCTCGGTGAGCGCCCGCTCGACCAGGGCGTCCAGCCGGGCCGCGTGCCGGGTGACGAAGTCGGCGGTGCGGTCGGCGACCAGGCCCTCGCGGTGCCCCACCGCGATCGAGGCCGTGAAGGACACCGAGCCCTGTGACGCGGCCTCCTCGGCGATCGTCACGGTCAGCAGCCGCGCCGCGAGCCGCGAGTACGCCGGGTCCTCCGAGATCAGCCCGGCCGCCGCCTCGGTGGCCAGCACCCGCAGCTCCGCCGTGTCCGCGGCCGCGCTGCGCCCCCGCAGCGCCGCACCGGCGACCCTGCCGGGGTCGGTGTCGGGAAGGTCGGTACACAGCTCCACGAGGGTACGCAGCAGGTCGCCGCTGTCGGGCGCGCCGGAGGTGGTACCGGGGGTACCGGCGGGGGCTGCGGGGGCTTCTGGCGCGATGGTCACGGTGATGCGGTCTCCCTCGTGAGCGGCGGCGGCCACGCGGGGAGGGACGGAGGGGGCCGCGACCGCCCTGCGGGCATGCCGAGCCGCGTCCGCTGAGCCCACTCCACGAGGCCCGGACACAGCGGCGCCGCGGTCGGCCGACCGGGACGCCGTCTGCCGGCAGGCGATCGGGCTCCGCCGCCGTGCGCTTTGGCGCGCGGCAGCTCACCGTTGCGGGGCAGCGCCGGATTCGCACCGGCTTCCCCTGCGGGCAGCGGAGTTGAGCATACATCTTGTGCCGCTGGCTGCTGCGCAGCCCCAGATGTTGTGTCGTGAGGGAGCGCGTTTTTAAGGGGCGCGGGGAACTGCGCGCTCAGCCACCCACCGCGTGCACGTCGTCACCGGCCCTGAGGGGCGGTTCGGTTTCGTGCCGGACCACCGGCCGGTGGTGGGTTGCTCGCGCAGTTCCCCGCGCCCCTGCGGGGCGCGGGCCCTACGCCGGTTCGGGGAGGCCCGGGGAGACGGCCGGGTCGGGCGGCGTGGTGGGGCTGGGGATCTCCGGGGCGGACTCGGCGGTGTAGTCCGCCGGGGAGGTCTCGTCGGCGCCCGCAGGTGCCTTGAGGGCCCGCAGGACGACCGTCAGGACGATCGCGACGCCCGCGTTGAGCACGAACGCGGTCAGGCCGATGTAACCCTTCTCACCGATCCACGGGATCATGTCCGCGTTCCCGCCGAAGTGCGACTGCGACGGGCTGGACTGCTCGTAGGCCTTCCATGTGCCGTAGAACATGCCCGCCGCCCAGCCGGCGAGCAGGGCCCAGCGGTGGAACCAGCGGGTGAACAGGCCGCCCACGATGGCCGGGACGGTCTGCAGGATCCAGATGCCGCCCAGCAGCTGGAAGTTGATGGCGACCGTTTTGTCCATGGTGAGGACGAACACCAGCGCGCCGACCTTGACCACGAGCGAGACGGCCTTGGAGACCGCGGTCTCCTGCGCGGGGGTGGCGTCCGGCTTGATGAGGTCCTTGTAGATGTTGCGGGTGAACAGGTTCGCCGCGGCGATGGACATGATGGCCGCGGGGACGAGCGCGCCGATGCCGATCGCGGCGAAGGCGACGCCCGCGAACCACGACGGGAAGATGTTCTCGAACAGCTGCGGGATGGCCAGCTGGTTGTTGTACTTCGGGTTGCCCGCGCCGACGCCGTCCGCGATGGCCATGAAGCCGAGCAGCGCCAGCAGGCCGAGCATGAGGGAGTACAGCGGCAGGATAGTGGTGTTGCGGCGGATGGTGTCGCGGCTCTTGCCGGACAGCACGGCGGTGATCGAGTGCGGGTAGAGGAAGAGGGCCATCGCCGAGCCCATCGCGAGCGTGGCGTACGCCCACTGGGCCTTCGGGCCGGTCACCAGGGAGCCGCGGGGGACGCCCTGCTTGTTCGTGACGGCGTAGGCGTCGCCGGCCTTGCGGAAGATGTCGTCGAAGCCGCCCAGTTTGTACGGGATGTAGATGATGGCGACCGCTATCACGATGTAGATCAGCGCGTCCTTGACGAACGCGATGAGCGCGGGCGCGCGCAGCCCGGAGGAGTACGTGTAGGCGGCCAGCACGCCGAAGGCGATGAGCAGCGGCAGGTCCTTGAGGAACCAGTTGGTGCCGTCGCTGCCGCCCACGCCCATGACGTCCAGGACGGCCTGGATGCCGACCAGTTGGAGGGCGATGTAGGGCATCGTGGCGATGATGCCGGTGATCGCGACGGCCACCGACAGGCTCTTGGAGCCGAACCGTCCGCGGATGAAGTCCGAGGAGGTGACGTAGCCGTGCCGGCGCGAGACCGACCACAGCCGCGGCAGGAAGAGGAAGACCAGCGGGTAGGTGATGATCGTGTAGGGCACCGCGAAGAAGCCCGCGGCGCCGCCCGCGAAGATCGCGGCGGGCACGGCGACGAAGGTGTACGCGGTGTACAGGTCGCCGCCGAGCAGGAACCAGGTCACCCAGGTTCCGAAACTGCGTCCGCCCAGGCCCCATTCGTCCAGGTGCAGCGGATTCGCGGCGCGCCGCCAGCGCGCGGCGAAGAAGCCGAGCACGGTGACGGCCAGGAAGAAGAAGATGAAGACGCCGAGCGCGACGCCGTTGACGCCGTCCTTCACGCGTCCTCACCTCCCTTGCGGGCGCGCTCCTCGCGCCGTACGAGCACGTAGGCGGTGAAGGTGAGCGCGGCCGCCACCGGTACCCAGGCCATCTGGTACCAGTAGAAGAACGGGATGCCGATGAAGGCCGGCGTCGTGCGGGCGTACGAGTCCACCCACAGCAGGGCGACGAACGGTGCGAGCAGGCACAGCGCGGCGACGACCCGGGTGGGGGTGACGACCGGTGGCCGTGGGTCCGGTGGTGCTTGTGACATGTGCTGGTGCTCCCGTCCCCTAGAGCAGCGTGTAATGGCCAGGAAATCTAGGGGAGGCTAGCGTCGGCAGTCACTACCCGTGCACGGATTCCTTCCCAGGTCAGCCGCGCGGGTGACCGGAAAGCACCGGTAGGGGCACCCGTGTCAGTCGGTCGGGCGGCTGAGACGGGCCACGAACTTGTACCGGTCGCCGCGGTAGACCGAGCGCACCCACTCGACCGGTTCACCCGTGGTGTCGATCGAGTGCCGGGAGAGCATCAGCATCGGCAGGCCCACGTCGGTGCCCAGCAGTCCGGCCTCGCGCGGGGTCGCAAGCGACGTCTCGATGGTCTCCTCGGCCTCGGCGAGCCGGACGTCGTAGACCTCGGCCAGCGCGGTGTAGAGCGAGGTGTACTTGGCGAGGCTGCGGCGCAGCGCCGGGAAGCGCTTGGCGGACAGGTGGGTGGTCTCGATGGCCATCGGCTCGGAGTTGGCGAGCCGCAGCCGCTCGATGCGCAGCACGCGGCCGCCGGCCTTCATGTCCAGCAGTCCGGCGAGCCGGTCGTCGGCGGTGATGTAGCCGATGTCCAGCAGCTGGGAGGTGGGTTCGAGGCCCTGGGCGCGCATGTCCTCGGTGTAGGAGGTCAGTTGCAGCGCCTGCGAGACCTTGGGCTTGGCCACGAAGGTGCCCTTGCCCTGGATACGCTCCAGCCGGCCCTCGACGACGAGTTCCTGGAGGGCCTGCCGGACGGTGGTACGGGAGGTGTCGAACTCGGTGGCGAGGGTGCGTTCGGGCGGGACCGGGGTGCCGGGCGGCATGGTCTGGGTGATGTCCAGCAGATGGCGCTTGAGCCGGTAGTACTTGGGCACCCGTGCGGTACGGCCGGCGGTGCCGCCCGTCGTCGTCTCCGCACTGGTGACCGCGTCGCTCTCCATGACGTCTACTCCCGACTGCGCTCGTGCTGCCGTGGTCCGGCTCCTCCGTTGATCGCGGCTCACATGGTGGCACGCGCGGCTCCGCGGGAGAGAGGCGGCGGGGTCCTGGTCCCCCTCAGGTGTCGGTCCGATAACAGACCCGACGGGTGTTCTTATACACCCTTGACACCCCTAAAGGTCTAGGCCAAGCTCCCGGTACTGGTCTAAACCATTAACGACCAAATCCCAGACCCACGAGCAAGTATCGGACTCCGCGGCGTACGCGGAGTCCGGCATTTCCGGCGGTGGGGGGAGTTTCGGGCATCCTGAGGAGGGTGGCGTGAAGCGCAAGCTCATCGCGGCGATCGGCGTCGCGACCATGATCGTCGGTATCGCGGCATGTGGATCGGACAAGAAGGACGACAACAAGGCCTCGTCGTCGGGGGGCGACAAGGGGTCCAGCGCGTCGTCGATCACCGTCTGGCTGACGGTGGACGCGCAGCACAACTGGCCGGAACTGATCAAGACGGCTGACGACGCCCTCACCGCGAAGCACCCGGGTCTGAAGGTCAAGCACGAGTACTACGCCTGGCCGGACAAGAATGCCAAGCTGGACGCCGTGCTCGCCACCGACAAGGCGCCCGACGTCGTGGAGATGGGCAACTCCGAGATGGTGCCCTACATGGCCGAAGGCGCGTTCGCCGAGGTCGACCCGTCGAAGTTCGACAACTCCGCCCAGTGGCTGGACGCCCTCAAGCAGTCCGTCAGCTACGACGGCAAGACGTACGGCGTGCCCTACTACGCCGCTGCCCGCATCGCCACGTGGCGCAAGGACATCGCCTCCGCGTCCGGCATCAAGGCCACCCCGAAGAACTGGACCGAGCTGACGCAGGACCTGGACAAGATCCAGTCCAAGCAGGGCGCGAAGTTCAACGCCTGGTACCAGCCCTCCCGTGACTGGTACGCGGCCATGTCCTTCGTCTACGACGCCGGCGGCGCCATCGCCACCAACGAGGGCGGCCAGTGGAAGGGCTCGCTGGAGAGCCCGCAGGCCATCCAGGGCCTCACCGCCTGGAAGGACGCCATGGGCAAGTACATGCACGGCGACCTCACCAAGGACGAGTCGGACCGCTACATCGTCTACGGCCAGGGCAAGTCCGACCTCATCTTCGCCCCCGGCTGGGAGGGCCCGTCCGCGGCCGACCCGAAGTTCGACAAGACCGGCGGCAAGCTCAAGGACAACCTGGAGAACTTCGTCATGCCGGGCCCGTCCGGCAAGAACCTGCCGGTCTTCCTCGGCGGCTCGGACCTGGCGATCCCCACGAAGTCGAAGAACGCCGACCTGGCGGCCGAGTGGATCAACGACTTCACGAACACCGCGGGCCAGAAGGTCCTCATGAGCAAGGGCAACCTGCCGAACAACAACACGCAGCTGGAGACGCTGAAGAGCGACCCGGCCTCCGCGGTCACCGCGACCGCCGCGGGTTCGAGCTGGTTCGTTCCGACCGCGCCCGGCTGGGGCACCGTGGAGAAGGCGCAGACCCTCCAGACCATGCTGCAGAACATCGCCACCGGCAAGGCCTCCGTCCAGGACGCGGCCAAGACGGCTGACGCGGCCATGGACAAGGTCCTCAACGTCAAGAACTGACCATCCTCGCAACGTAGACCAGGACCGCTGAGGAGCACGTGATGAGTGCCGCCGAGACCACCACCACCAAGGTGCCGCCGCCACGGCGGCACTCATCACCTCCCGGGCACGGCCCCGGGAGACGCCGCGCCGCACGCGGTCGCCGGGTCCACATCAGCCGGGCGCTGACCCCCTGGCTGCTGCTGGCACCCTGCCTCCTCGTGCTGGTGCTGGTGCTGGGCTACCCGCTGATCAAGCTGGGCGTCCTGTCCTTCCAGGACTACAAGAAGCCCCAGCTGTGGGGCTTCAAGCCCGCCACCTGGGTGGGCTTCGACAACTACACGACGATCCTCAAGGACAGCGAGTTCTGGGACGTCGTCGTCCGCACCATCGTCTTCGCCGGCGCCGCGGTCATCCTCACCATGGTGTTCGGCATGCTGATCGCGCTGCTGCTGCAGCGCGTGTCCGGCTGGGTGCGGACCCTGGTGAACATCGCGCTCGTCGCGAGCTGGGCCATGCCGGTGGTCGTGGCCGTCACCGTCTTCAAGTGGATGTTCGACAGCGACTACGGCGTCGTGAACTGGGTGCTGACCAAGCTGCCGGGTGTGGACTACACCGGGCACAACTGGTTCGCCTCCGGTCCCGAGGGCCTGTCGGTGATCATGCTCCAGGTGGTGTGGGGCGCGATCCCGTTCGTCGTGATCACCCTGGGCGCCGGCCTCACCCAGGTGCCCAAGGAGCTGGAGGAGGCGGCCCGGCTCGACGGCGCCGCGGCCTTCGGGGTCTTCCGCTACGTGACCTTCCCGATCATCAAGCCGCTGGTCGTCATGATGACCACGCTCTCGGTCATCTGGGACATGGGCGTCTTCGCCCAGGTCTGGCTCATGCGCGGCGGCCACCCCGAGCCGGAGTTCCAGCTGCTGACCACCTACTCGTACGAAAAGGCCTTCGGCGTCAACGACTACGCCGCCGGCTCCGCCATCGCGCTGCTGACCGTCCTGCTGCTGCTCGGCGTGGTCGCGGTGTACATGCGGCAGATGCTGAAGATCGGAGAGGTGGAATGAGCGCCCTGACCTCGCGGCCGAGCGCCGCCCCGGTGATCACCGCCACCGCGGCCGAGCGCCGCAGGCGCAAGGCCAAGATCGGCTGGAACGTCCTCGGCCTGCTGGTCTTCGTGGTGACCGTCTTCCCGGTCTACTGGATGATCAACACGGCCTTCAAGCCGGCCAAGGACGCGATCGACCCCAAGCCGCACTTCTTCCCGTTCCCGGTGTCGCTGGAGAACTTCCGGCGCGCCCTGAACATCTCCGACTTCTGGGGCCCGGTCGAGCGCAGCCTGATCGTCAGCGCCTCCACCGTCGTGGTCGGCGCGGTCATCGGCCTGCTCGCGGCCCTCGCGATCTCCCGCTTCGCCTTCCGCGGCCGCAAGGCCGTCATCGTCGGCATCCTGACCGTGCAGATGGTCCCGCTGGTCGCGATGATCATCCCGGTCTTCCTGCTGCTCAACCAGATCCACCAGATCGACAAGCTCAGCGGCCTGGTGCTGACGTACCTGACCTTCATCCTGCCCTTCACGGTCTGGACGCTGCGCGGCTTCATCGTCAACATCCCCAAGGAGCTCGAAGAGGCCGCGATGGTCGACGGGTGCAGCCGCACCGGCGCCTTCGTCCGCGTCGTCTTCCCGCTGCTGGCCCCCGGCCTGGTCGCGACCTCGATCTACGGCTTCATCCAGGCCTGGAACGAGTTCCTCTACGCCCTGCTGGTGATGAGCCAGGAGCACGAGACGGCCACCGTCTGGCTCGGCACCTTCACCACCCAGCACGGCACCGAGTACGCGCCGATGATGGCCGGTTCCACCATGATGGGCATCCCCGTGGTGATCCTCTTCCTGCTCGTGCAGCGCAAGATGGCCGCCGGCCTCACCGCCGGGGCGGTGAAGGGATGACCGCCGCCGTCACCGGCACCGACACGCCCGCGCCGTCGCTCGTACGCGACGCGCTCACCGTCCTGCAGCCGGGCTTCGAGGGCACCGAGGCCCCCGAGTGGCTGCTGCGGCAGCTCGCCGAGGGCCTGGGCGCGGTCGCGCTGTTCGCCCGCAACATCGAGTCGCCCGCGCAGCTGGCCGCGCTCACCGCCCAGCTGCGCGCGGTGCGGCCGGACGTGCTCGTTGCCGCCGACGAGGAGGGCGGCGACGTCACCCGGCTGGAGGCGCGCGGCGGATCGTCCTTCCCGGGCAACCTCGCGCTCGGCGCCGTCGACGACGTCAAGCTCACCCGCGCGGTCGCCGCCGAGCTGGGCCGCCGGCTCGCCGACTGCGGGGTGAACCTCAACTGGGCGCCCTCCGCCGACGTCAACTCCGACCCGGACAACCCGGTCATCGGCGTACGCTCCTTCGGCGCCGACCCCGACCTGGTCGCCCGCAACACCGCCGCCTACGTCGAAGGCCTGCAGTCCGCGGGCGTGGCCGCGTGCGTCAAGCACTTCCCCGGCCACGGCGACACCGCCGTCGACTCGCACCACGACATGCCGCGTATCGACGTCGACCTGGAGACCCTGCACTCCCGCGAGCTGGTGCCCTTCCGCGCCGCCCTCGCCGCGGGCAGCAAGGTCGTGATGAGCGCGCACATCCTCGTGCCCGCCCTCGACCCCGAACTGCCCGCGACCCTCAGCCCCGCCGCGCTCACCGGCCTGCTGCGCGCACCCCGCGAGCGCGGCGGCCTCGGCCACGAGGGCCTCATCGTCACCGACGGCATGGAGATGCAGGCCATCTCGGCGACGTACGGCATCGAGCGCGGCACCGTCCTCGCGCTGGTCGCCGGCGCCGACGCGATCTGTGTCGGCGGCGGCCTCGCCGACGAGGAGACCGTACTCGCCCTGCGGGACGCGATCGTGGCCGCCGTCGAAGCCGGCGAGCTGTCCCGCGAACGGCTCGCCGACGCGGCCGAGCGGGTCCGCGACCTCGCCGCGTGGGCGGCGGCGCAGCGGCCGGGCGCAGCGGAGGGGACCGCACCCGGCAGCACCGCGGCCGCCCCCGGCGAGGCCGAGGCCTCCGAGGTCGGCCTGGAGGCCGCCCGCCGCGCCCTGCGCATCACCCGCGCACCGGGCTTCGCCCCCCTGGAGTCCGCGCCCTACGTCGCGGCCTTCACCCCGGTGGCCAACATCGCGGTCGGCGAGGACACCCCGTGGGGCGTCGCCGCCGAACTCGAACGGCTGCTGCCGGGCACGGAGACCGGCACGTACCGCGCCGCGGAGGAGGCGGAGTCGGCGGAGGAGCCGGCCGACGCTTCGGAGGAGGTTCCCGAGGCCCCCGCGGCCCCCGAGGTCGCCGCGCAGGTCCTGGCGGCGGCGGGGGAGCGGCGGATCGTCGCCGTCGTCCGCGACGTCCACCGGCACGCGTGGATGTCCGAGGCGCTGGCCGGTGTGGTCGCCGCCCGCCCCGACACGGTGGTCGTCGAGATGGGCGTCCCGCAGGCCCCGCCCACGGGAGCGCTCCACCTCGCCACGCACGGCGCGGCCCGCGTCTGCGGTGAGGCTGCCGCGGAGGCGATCGTCAGCGCGCGCTGACCCCTTCGCGGGGGGCGCTCTCGACCCGGACGCCGGGCCCGGCCGTAATCCTTGAGCCGAGCCCGGCGTCCGGCATTTCGCCTTGCGCATGCGGCGCGGGGTGAGCGTTTCAGTCTGCGCCTGCCGCGCCGGGCAACTACTAGGGGCGCGGGGAACTGCGCGCTCAACCCCCACCGGGCGCGGGTAGTCACCGGCCCGAAGGGGCAGTACGGTCCGCTCCGGACCACCGGCCGGTGGGGGCGGGCCGCGCAGTTCTCCCCCAGGCTTCGCCTGGGAGGTGCCCCCCCGCGCCCCTAAAAACGAGCCCCCTGCGCCGCAGAGAGCCCCCACGCGGCAGGGGCTACAGCCCCTGCCAGTGCGGCTTCGCCGCGAAGGTCGCGCGGAAGTACGGCGCAAGCTTCAGCTTGGACGCGGCCGCCTCGTCGACGACCACCGTCGCGTGCGGGTGGAGCTGGAGCGCGGACGCGGGCACCACCGAGGCGACCGGGCCCTCCACGCTCTGCGCCACCGCTTCCGCCTTGCCCTCGCCCGTGGCGAGAAGCACGAGGTGGCGGGCCTCCAGGATCGTCCCGATGCCCTGCGTGATGACGTGGTGCGGCACCTGCTCGATCTCGCCGTCGAAGAAGCGGGCGTTGTCGACCCGGGTCTGCTCGGTGAGCGTCTTGATCCGGGTGCGCGAGGCCAGCGACGAGCACGGCTCGTTGAAGCCGATGTGCCCGTCCGTGCCGATCCCCAGCAGCTGGAGGTCTACGCCGCCCGCGGCGGCGAGAGCCGCGTCGTACGCCTCGCACGCGCCCTGCACGTCCTCCGCGCTGCCGTCCGGGCCCATGAAGGACTCCGGGGACAGCCCGAGCGGCTCCACGACCTCGCGCAGCACCACGGAGCGGTACGACTCGGGGTGGCCGGCCGGCAGGCCCACGTACTCGTCCAGCTGGCAGACCCGGGTGCGGGAGACGTCCACCGCGCCGCCGCGGACCTTGGCGGCGAGCGCCTGGTAGACGGGCAGCGGGGTGGAGCCGGTGGCGACCCCGAGCAGCGCGTCGGGCTTGCGGCGGATGAGCGCGGCCATGGTCTCCGCGATCACTTCGCCGCCTGCCGCCGCGTCCGGGACGATGACAACTTCCACGCTGGGCCTGCCGTTTCTGGAGCGGTGAGTGTGGTATAGACCAATCTAGCAGGTGTTCCCCCGCAGGCCGAGGGCCACCCGTACCCCTGTTCGCACCCCGCGCGGCGGCCCGCTCCGCGCGCGGGCCGCCGCCTCCTGTGGTCGACTGTTGGAGTGCTCCCCGGCGGGACGGAGGCGGGTGGACATGACGGACGGCACGGCGCCCCCGGGCCCGGCCCGCGGCGCGGAACGGCCCGGCGCGATCATGGCGGCGGAGATGGCCGAGCAGCCCGCGGTCCTGCGGCGCATCCTCGACCGGGCGGTCCCCGACATCACCGCGACCGCCCGCGCCGTCGCGGCCCGCCGCCCCCGCTTCGTGCTGCTCAGCGCGCGCGGCACCTCCGACCACGCGGCCCTCTACGCGAAGTACCTCATCGAGGTCGAGCTGGGCCTGCCGTGCGGCCTCGCCTCCATGTCCACGATCACCGCGTACGGGGCCCGGCCGCAGCTCGCCGACGTCCTCGTGGTGGCCGTCAGCCAGTCCGGCGGGTCACCCGACCTCACCGCCACGACGCAGGCCGCCCGGGAGGCCGGGGCGATCACGCTGGCGCTGACCAACAACCCCGACTCGCCGCTCGCCGACGTCGCCGAATTCCACATCGACCTCCTCGCGGGCCCGGAGCGGGCCCTCCCGGCGACCAAGACGTACACGGCGGAGCTGCTGGCCCTGTACTTCTTCGTGACCGCCCTGGGCGGCCAGGACGGCCTCCCCGCCGCCCAGGGCCTCCCCGAGCTCGCCGAGCGCGTCCTCGACCGCGGCGACGAGGTCCGCGACCTCGCGGGCCGCTACCGCTTCGCCGAGCGCATGGTCATCACGTCCCGCGGCTACGGCTACCCCACGGCCAAGGAGGCCGCCCTCAAGCTCATGGAGACCAGCTACGTGCCCGCCCTGTCCTACTCCGGGGCGGACCTGCTGCACGGGCCGCTGGCCATGGTCGACAACATCTCGCCGGTCATCGCGATCGTGACGGAGGGGCGTGGCGGTCAGGCGCTCCAGCCGGTCCTGGACCGGCTCCGCAGCAGAGGGGCCGACCTGGTGGTGGTCGGCCCCGAAGCCGCGGTCCGCGCGGCGTCGGGGGGCTTCGTCCTCCCCACCCAGCACCTTCAGGAGGCGCTGCAGCCCGTCCTGGAGATCCTGCCCCTCCAGCGGCTGGCCTACGAGGTCGCGATGGCGCGCGGCCAGAACCCCGACTCCCCGCGAGCGATCGCCAAAATCACGGAGACCCGCTGACCCTCCCCCGGCGGCCGGCACCCCAGCCCCGCCGGGCACCCGTTTTTAGGGGCGCGGGGAACTGCGCGGCCCGCCCCCACCGGGGCGCGGGTCGGATACCGACCCAAGGGGTCGCTTCGGTCCGATCCGGACCACCGGCCGGTGGTGGGTTGCTCGCGCAGTTCCCCGCGCCCCTAAAAACGAGTGACCTGCGGCGCAGCCGCAGCCCCGAAAACGGGTGCCCTGCGGCGCGGGCGCAGCCCCGAAAACGGGTGCCCCGCGCGGGCGCAGCCCGAAAACGGGTGCTCCCAGCGCAGGCGCAGCCTGAAAAAACGCTCACCCCCCTCGCGCGGGCGCAGCCCGAAAGAGGGGAGCTCCGCAGCGTAGGTGCAGCCTGAAAACGGGTGCCCCGCAGGGGCGGAAGGGCGGGTGGCCCGGCGGGGCAGAGGAGGGGGCGGGTCTGCGCCGAGGCCCGGAGACAACTTCGGGCCGCGGTGCAGAGAGGACCCTCAGCCTCATCGCACCGCAGCCCGGAGCTTGCGCCGGCGGCCGTGGCCGACGGGGTGTGCGGTCCCCGCGGACCCGTTAGGCGCCGACAGCGAGGCGGCGGCGTAGTCAGGGCAGAGAACGCCCCGCCTCGTTCCGCGCTCCTGTGCGGGGAGGGCGGACGTCGTGTTCCGGCGCCCATTGTGGACTAGACCAATGGGCCCTGTAAATGGGTCGGCCCCGATTTCGTGCCGCGCCTGAACAAAGTGTGCCCGCAAAACCCGCCGGGCGCACCCCCCTGGGGCCTGCGGGTACGCTCGCAGACGTGCCCTCCATGAACGACCTCGTACGCGAGCACACCGCGCTGGACGCCTCCGACCTGGAATGGCTGCACCTGCTGGTGTCCGAATGGCAGTTGCTGTCCGACCTGTCCTTCGCGGACCTCGTGCTGTGGGTGCCCACCCGGGACGGCACGCGGTACGTCTCGGTCGCGCAGATGCGCCCCAACACCGGCCCGACGTCGTACCAGGACGACATGGTCGGCCACCTGGTGCCGCGCGGGCGGCGGCCGCTGCTGGACGCCGCGCTCGACGAGGGGCGGATCGTCCGCGAGGGTGACCCGGAGTGGCGCGAGGAGGTCCCCGTACGGGTCGAGTCCATCCCCGTACGGCGCGACGGCCGGGTGCTGGGCGTGATCGCCCGCAACACCAACCTGCTGACCGTCCGCACCCCCAGCCGGCTGGAGCTCACCTACCTCCAGAGCGCCAGCGACCTCGCACAGATGATCGCGGCCGGTTCCTTCCCCTTCCCCGCCGAGCAGGTCGACATGGACGCCTCGCCGCGGGCCGGTGACGGGCTCATCCGGCTGGACGCCGACGGCACCGTGCAGTACGCGAGCCCCAACGCGCTGTCCGCCTACCACCGGCTCGGGCTGGCCGCCGACCTGGTCGGCCACCATCTGGGCAAGACCACCGCCGAACTGGCCCCGGAGTCGAGCGGGCCGGTGGACGAGGCGCTCGTGACGATGGCGAGCGGCTGGGCGCCGCGGGAGTTCGAGGTCGAGGGCGGTGACGGGGTCATTCAGCTGCGCGCGATCCCGCTCAAACCCAAGGGCGTTCGCACCGGTTCGCTGGTGCTGCTCCGCGACGTTACCGAACTGCGGCGGCGCGAGCGCGAGTTGATGACCAAGGACGCGACCATCCGGGAGATCCACCACCGGGTGAAGAACAACCTCCAGACGGTCGCGGCGCTGCTGCGGCTGCAGGCCCGCCGGATGGACTCGGCGAGCGCCCGTTCCGCACTGGAGGAGGCGGTGCGCCGGGTCGGCTCGATCGCCATCGTGCACGAGACGCTGTCCCAGACGCTGGACGAGCGCGTGGAGTTCGACGAGATCGCCGACCGGGTGCTGGCGATGGTCGCCGAGATCTCCCCGGGCCGGGTCACCGCCCGCCGCTCCGGCCGTTTCGGCGTGCTGACCGCGCGGACGGCCACCCCGCTGTCGATGGTGCTGACCGAGCTGTTGCAGAACGCCCTCGAACACGGCTTCGGGCCGGGGGAGTCGGGCTCGGTCGACATCACCGCGACCCGCGGCCGGGAGCTGATCACCATCACGGTGCAGGACGACGGCCGCGGCCTGCCGCCCGGTTTCGACGCCCAGCAGACCGGCAACCTGGGCCTGCAGATCGTCCGCACCCTCGTGGTCGGCGAGCTGGGCGGCACCTTCGACATGGTGCCCGCACCGGACCGCGGCACCCGGGTCATCCTCGAACTCCCGCTCGCCGGCTGACCGTTCGCGGCTGACCGTTCGCGGACACGCGAAAGCCCCCGTACCGCCATTGGTACGGGGGCTTCCGGATGCTGTGTGCTGCGCGTGGGACAGGTGCTGCGCGCTGCGGCTCGGTCGGAAGGTGTTGCGCGTCAGGCGCTGGCGTTGCGGGCCCGGTTGCGGGCGGCGCGGCGCTTCATCGCGCGACGCTCGTCCTCGCTGAGGCCACCCCAGACACCGGCGTCCTGACCACTTTCGAGCGCCCACTGCAGGCACTGCTCCATGACGGGGCAGCGGCGGCAGACGGCCTTGGCTTCCTCGATCTGCAGCAGCGCAGGACCGGTGTTGCCGATGGGGAAGAAGAGCTCAGGGTCTTCCTCGCGGCAAACGGCGCGGTGACGCCAGTCCATGGCTGCTCCAACTCCTCGTGTGACAAGCTCGTTGCTTGTGAATGTGAACGCTTTCACGAATCCCTTCACAGGGAACGGGACGCCACCCAGTCTTCACTGGTGCAGTCCCGCGGGTGTGAGGTCTCAGATTCGGGCTCTCAAGGGGGCCGGTTGGTCGGCCGTCCCGATCGCCATGTAGAGACTCGCAAACCTCGGCTGGAGATACAACCCCTTCAAGGAAGTTTTTTTTGATTCCTCGGTGTCGCGTCGATCACAGCCGTACTTCCATGGGGTGCGGGGCAGCCTAAACGTTCGAGTAAAAGGACTTTAGGCTCTTCGACTTACACAATCACACGCAGTGCACGGCGTACGCCTGTGAAGGTCGCACTCGTACGCAGCCCCAGGTGGTCACCGTCCACCTGGAAGGGCAGTGGAGCCTGCGATTGCAAGGTGAAGTCGGTCAGATCGTGCAGTGCGACCGTGTGCTTGCCGCGCGGGCCGCGCTCCGGGGTGGACCGGAGCAACTGTGCAGCGTAACGCGTTCCCGACAATGCGGACATCTTGCGAATGCCCAGCAGGTCAAGCGCGGTGTCGAAGGATGCGTCGGGAGATGCGTAAATAGGACGGTTGCCCAGATACGTCCACGGTGCGGCATTGCACACTATCGCCGTCGACAGCCCGGCCAGCGGCTCCTCGTCCGGCCGCGCCAGCGTGATCGTCCCGCTCCTGCGGTTCGGATCGGCGACGAACTGCCGGGCCACCTGCCGCAGATACAGCGCATGCGTCGAACGCTTGCCCAGCTCCCGCTGCTGCTCCACCCGCCCCACCACGCCGGCGTCGAACCCCAGCCCCGCGCAGAAGGTGAACCAGCGGTCCGGCACCCCTTCGTCCTCGGTCCCCGGCGTGCCGCTCACCAGCCCCAGCCCCACCGTGCGCGACGACCCGGCACGCAGCGCGTCCAGCAGCGCCCCGGTCGCCTCCACAGCGTCGTTGGGCAGCCCCAGCGCGCGGGCGAAGACATTGGTGGAGCCACCGGGCACCACCGCGAGCTGCGGCAGCGCCTCCGGGTCGGGGCCGTGGTGCAGCAGCCCGTTCACCACCTCGTTGACCGTGCCGTCGCCGCCGAGCGAGACGACCAGCTCGGTCTGACCGCCCTCCACCGCGCGCCGCGCCAGATCGCGGGCGTGCCCGCGGTACTCGGTCGTGGCGACCTCCAGCTTCAGGTCGCTGGCCAATGCGGTGCTGATCACGTCGCGCACCCGAGCGCTGGTGGTGGTCGCGGCAGGGTTGACGACGAGAAGTGCACGCATGGTCGATAGCGTACCTACGCTTTTTCGGCTCGGGCTACGCTGAGTGGTGTGAGCCAGACCCCCCAGGACCCCGCGCCCGACCTCGACACCGCCGTCGCGGCGGAGCCCGCGGAAGAGGCCGCCGAGCCCGTACCGGCCGCCCCCACGCGCGGCGGGCGCGCCCGGCTGCACGGCGCCGCCGCCATCGCCGGGCTCGAAGGGCTCGTCATCGCCGTGTGGGGCGTCACCATGTTCTTCACCGGCAGCGACCACGCGGTGCTCGCCGGGCTCACCGTCCTGGTCTTCGCGGCGATCCCGCTGTCCGCGGCGTACGGGCTGCGGCAGGCGCGCCGCTGGAGCCGCGGCCCCGCGCTCATCATGCAGCTGCTGGCGCTGCCCGTGGCGTGGACGATGCTGCGCTCCTCCTCCGGAGGGGTGGTGGCGGGCGGCGCCGTGCTCGGCCTTCTGGCCCTCGCGGGCCTCGTCCTCCTCGCCCACCCGGCCACCACGGACGCGCTCGGCATCCGCCGCCTCAACCACTAGGACCTCCCCCTTACGCAGGGGGCCGAGCGTTTTCGAGGGCGCGCCTGCGCCGCCGGGCCCCCGTTTTTCAGGGGCGCGGGGAACTGCGCGAGCAACCCACCACCGGCCGGTGGTCCGGTACGGACCGAAGAGACCCCTTGGGTCGGTATCCGACCCGCACCCCGGTGGTGGGCTGAGCGCGCAGTTCCCCGCGCCCCTAAAAAAACGGGTGCTGCCCGACGCAGGGCCCCGGGGCGCGCCCCGGAGAAACGGGTGCCGCCCGACGCGGGCGGCTACTCGTCGATGAGGAGCTTGTCGCGCAGCTGCGCGAGCGTCCGCGCGAGAAGGCGCGAGACGTGCATCTGGGAGATGCCCACCTCCTGCGCGATCTGCGACTGCGTCATATTGCCGAAGAACCGCAACAGCAGAATCGTCTTCTCCCGCGGCGGCAACTGCTCCAGCAGCGGCTTGAGGGACTCGCGGTACTCGACGCCCTCCAGGGCCTCGTCCTCCGAGCCGAGGGTGTCGGCGACGGCGGGGGACTCGTCGTCGGTGTCGGGGACGTCGAGGGAGAGCGTGCTGTACGCGTTCGCGGACTCCAGGCCCTCCAGGACCTCTTCCTCGGAGATCTTGAGGTGCTCGGCGAGTTCGTGGACGGTGGGGGCGCGGCCGTGCCGCTGGGAGAGTTCGCCGGTCGCGGTGGTGAGGGCGAGGCGCAGTTCCTGGAGGCGGCGCGGGACGCGTACGGCCCAGCCCTTGTCGCGGAAGTGCCGCTTGATCTCGCCGACGACCGTGGGCGTCGCGTACGTCGAGAACTCGACGCCGCGGTCGACGTCGAACCGGTCCACCGACTTGATCAGGCCGATCGTGGCGACCTGGGTGAGGTCATCGAGCGGCTCGCCGCGGTTGCGGAAGCGGCGGGCGAGGTGCTCGACCAGCGGCAGGTGCATCCGGACGAGCTGGTTGCGCAGCTCGGCCCGTTCGGGGGAGCCCTCCGGGAGCTTGCTCAGCTCGACGAAGAGGGCCCGCGCCCCGGAGCGGTCCTGCGGGTCGTGCTCCTGCTGGTCGTGCGCGTGCTCCTGGTCCATCGTCGTCGCCTGCTCCGCCGCGTCTTCATCCACGTCGTTCCGGTCTGCGGGATCGACGGGGTGGGGCCTGGCGCCCTCGCCCGCCGTGTGCCGCCGCTGCTGCCCGGCCGGGGCCGAGCGGTCCGGGGCCTGGGCGGGCAGCGCGGCTCGGCCGCGCGCCGCGGGCACGTCGCGCTCCGCGGGGGTGCCGGGGTTCTCGTCCCGGGACAGCTCAGCACTCATCGCGATATCCCCGTCTTCCCCGTCGATTCCTGCACGGTTGTACCGTCACCGGCCCGCAGCTGGACCGGGGACACGCTGACCTGGGCGGTGCGGGCGGCGGGGCCGCCGCCGCGCCCGCCGGTGTCACGACAGCCCTGGAACGGCGCCGCGCTTCTTGTGCAGACTGATGCTGACCGTCTTGTCCTCCGCGACGGTGGAGTCCACCTCGCCGGCCAGCGCGGAGAGCACCGTCCAGGCGAACGTGTCGCGCTCCGGTGCCCGCCCGTCGGTCGTGGGGGCCGCGACGGTCACCCACAGCGAATCCCCGACGAGCCGGAAGACGCAGCTCAGCACGCTGCCGGGGACCGCCTGCTGGAGCAGGATCGCGCACGCCTCGTCGACGGCGATCCGCAGGTCCTCGATCTCGTCGAGGGTGAAGTCCAGCCGTGCCGCCAGTCCGGCCGTGGCCGTCCGCAACACCGACAGATACGCCCCTGCCGCGGGCAGCCGGACCTCGACGAAGTCCTTCGACCCGGGGTCGCCTGCGCTCTGGGACACCCTCACCTCCACGGTGGCACACAGTGATTGCTCTGGTTCGCAGCGACGCTATCGCGATCCGCGCCCTGCTGTCGCCCGGACGGAGGACGGTCGCCGCCATGGGTGAACCGGTCCGCGGTCCGCGCGGGGTGCGAGCGCGATACCGCGCTGTCACCCATGGTAAGCGCAAGGGTACGGACGGTCCGTCAGGGGTGGGGGTCTCAATTCGCATACGGGTTCGCCGGGTTGTCGGTGCCGGTGCCCGCTCCGGTGCCGGGGGCGCCCGGGGCGCCGGGCGCCTGCGCGGCGAGCGCCGCCAGGGCCGGGCCGGTCAGCCGCTGCACGGTCCACTCGTCCTGCGGGCGGGCGCCGACTGCGCGGTAGACGGCGAGCGCCTTCTCGTTCCAGTCGAGCACCGCCCACTCGAAGCGCGACCAGCCGCGTTCCACGCAGATCGCGGCGAGCGCGGCCAGCAGCGCCTTGCCGTGCCCGGCGCCGCGCGCCTGCGGCCGTACGTACAGATCCTCCAGGTAGAGGCCGGGCGTGCCGGTCCAGGTGGAGAAGTTGCGGAACCACAGCGCGAAGCCGACCGGCTCGGCGTCCGGGCCGTCCGTGGCGACGAGCGCGTGGGCGACCGGGTCGGGGCCGAAGAGGGCTTCCCGCAGCTGCTCCTCGGTGGCCCTGGCCTCGCTCAACGCCTTCTCGTAGTCGGCGAGTTCGCGGATCAGGGCGTGCAGGACGGGCACATCGGCGGGCGTCGCGGCGCGGATCATGCCCCAAGATTACGGTCGCTTCATGTGACAGGCGTAAGGGGCGCACGGGAGCACATCAGCCGGTGATCACCGCGGCGACGCGGGTGCCCGGCGGGAAGGCGCCCTCGTCCGCCAGCGTCATGACGCCGTGCAGCATCTTCGCGACGTACACCGGTTCCGGCGCCAGGCCGTGCCGTTCGGCGAAGTCCGCGGCGAAGGCGGCCAGTTCGGGGGTGCTGCGGGCGAAGCCCCCGTGGTGGAAGCGCGGCTCCAGCCGCCAGCGGCCGCGGCGGGCGCCGTACGCGGCCTGCTGGAGGCGCAGCACCTCGGCGTCGAGGAAGTCGCCGCGCAGCACGGGGAAGCCGAGGGCATTCTGCGTGTCGTCCAGCCCGGCGGCCAGGCCCGCGAGTGTGCCGCCCGTGCCGCACGCGACGGCCACCACGTCGGCGGCGCCGCGCAGCTCCCGGCCCAGTTCGGCGCAGCCCCGTACGGCGGCCGCGTTGGAGCCGCCCTCCGGGAGGACGTAGGCGCGGCCGTGGCGGGCCAGCAGCGTGGCGATCAGCTCGGGGGTGTCCTTGCGGCGGTAGGCGGCGCGGTCGGTGAAGTCCAGCTCCATGCCGTCGGCGGCGGCCCGCGCGAGGGACGGGTTGAGGGGGCGGCCGGCCAGCTCCTCGCCGCGGACCACGCCGACGGTGCGCAGGCCCAGCAGGCGCCCGGCGGCGGCGACGGCCCGCAGGTGGTTGGAGTAGGCGCCGCCGAAGGTGAGCAGCGTGTCGTGGCCCTGCTCCAGGGCGGCGGCGAGGTTGGGCCGCAGCTTGCGGAACTTGTTGCCGGGCAGCGCGGGGTGCACCAGGTCGTCGCGTTTGAGCAGCAGCCGTACCCCGTGCCGGGCCAGCCGTTCGTCCTCGGCCTCGGTCAGCGGTGAGGGCGGCCGCGGGGCCAGCGGTGAGGGCGGGGGAGGGGCGGGGGTGCTCACCCGGACATTGTCCCCCGGGTGTCACCCGGACGTGTGACACGCGTAGCGCGGGCCGGGCCGTCCGGCGGTGGACGGCGGCCGCCGTCCACGGGGCGGGATTTCGCCCCCACGGTTCCCAGAAGGGGCTTTGCCGGGTGCATCCTTGGTCGGGTGTACCACATAGTCCAGGAACCACCCACCGACCGGTCCCTCGACGCCACTGCGCCCAGTGACTCGGCCGACGCTCTCACCGCGATGGTGCGGGGGCTGCTGCCCTCGCTCACCCCCGCCGCCGCCCGGATCGCCACGCTGATCGTGGAGGATCCGGCGCAGGTGGCCCGCAGCACCATCTCCGAACTCAGCACGCTGGCCGGCACCAGTGAGTCGTCGATCGTCCGCACCGCCCGCGCGCTGGGCTTCGCGGGCTACCCGGAGCTGCGGCTCGCGCTCGCGGTGTCGGCGGCCAAGCAGGAGCCGCGCTCGACGCTCAGCTCGGGCATCAGCCCGGACGACTCGGCGGCCACCGTCATCGGCAAGCTCGTCCACACCGAGACCCAGGCCGTCCGCGAGACGGCGACCCAGCTCGACCCGGAGGCGCTGGACGGCGCCGTGCGCGCCGTGGTCGGCGGCGGGCAGCTGCACATCGCGGGGGTCGGCGCCTCGGGGCTGGTCGCCCAGGACCTCCAGCAGAAGCTGGCCCGTATCGGGCGGGCCTGCCACGCGCACACCGATTCGCAGTCGGCGCTGACCAGCGCGGTGCTGCTGGGCCCCGGTGACGTCTTCCTCGCGGTGTCGCACTCGGGGGAGAGCCGCGACGTCCTGGAGCCGCTGCGGCGGGCCGCGGCCGAGGGCGCGACCACCGTGGTGATCACCAACCACCCGCTGTCGACGGCGGCCAGGACCGCCGACCACGTGCTGGTCTCGGCGGGCCGGGAGACGACCTTCCGGCCGGGCGCGATGGCCTCGCGCATCAGCCAGCTGGTCGTCGTCGACTGCCTGTTCGTGTGTGTGGCGCAGCGTACGTACGACAAGTCCTCGCGCGCCCTGCACCTGACGCACGAGGCCCTGGAGTCCGACCGCCCGGCCTGACCCGGGCGGCGGGCACGGGCTCACCCGCGGTCCCCCGCGCCCCCCATCGGCGCGGGGAACCGGGAGTCGTCAGCCGGCGGGGACGAGGTCCACGTCGGCGGCGTTCACGAAGGCGACCCGGTGGTTGTAGACGATCTCGTACACCTTGGTCTGCCCGAGGAAGTCGTGCTGGTCGTACGGCGCCGAGCCGTCGTAGTAGATGGCGAAGTAGGAGTCGGTGCGCACGGCGGGACCGGCGGCGACGTAGGACTGCCCGGCCGGGATCGTGTACTTGGCGCGGGCCAGCTGCGGGCGCGGCGCGGTGCCGCCCTCGAAGGCGACGAAGTCGGCGGGGTAGGCGGACGCCTCGGGGTAGGCCGTGGTGTAGACGGGCACCGAGGTCCGGCCGGGCTTGGGCACGATGCGCGCGGCCTTGACGGGCACGGTCGTGGGGTGCGCGGCGGAGTCCTGGAGCCACGCCTTCGTGCCGCCCCACCAGATCGCCGTCCAGCCGGGCACCCGGTCCGCGACGACGTACTGCTCACCGGCGGGCGCCTTGTCGCCCCAGTCGTTCATGGCCGTCGTCCCGGCCGAGCCGTCCGGGTGCAGGTACGGGTCGGCGACCAGCGGCGCGTCGGTGCTGGGCGCGGTGTGCAGCGGCACGAACGAGGCGGCCTGGCCGGGCGCGGAGACCGGGCAGTCGAAGCTGCGGTAGGGGCCGGGGAACTGCTTGTAGCCCTGCACGTCGTCGCAGTAGGTCGTGGACTGGAGGTTGTGCGCGTAGCCCGGCTTGATGGCGACGGTGGGGCTGCCGGCCGGGGCGGTCGCCCGGATGGGCGCGCCCAGCAGGTCGAAGAAGTGCTCCCAGTCCCAGCCGGGGCCCGGGTCCCAGTGCTGGGTGGCGATGCCCGCCTCGGTGCCGCCGGGGATGTTGTCGTGGCCGAGGATGTGCGCGCGGTCCAGCGGGATGTCGTACTTCGCGGCGAGGTAGCGCACCAGTGAGGCGGTCGAGCGGTAGAGGTCCTCGCTGAACCAGGTGGCGCCGTGGGTGGCCCACGCCTCCTGCTCGATGCCGACGGAGTGCTGGTAGAAGGACCGGTTGGCGCTGTCCCAGGCGATGTCCTTGGTGGGGATCATCTGGGTGACCTGGCCGTCGCCGGAGCGTACGACGTAGTGCGCGCCGGCCGCGTAGGTCGGGTCCCGGAACAGGTCGAGGGTGCCGTCGTAGGTCTCGTCGGTGCTGTGCAGGGTGATGTAGCGGATGTCGAGGTCGCCGTTCGGCCGGTCGGCGAGGTCGTGGCTGCCGTAGTCGGCGAGGTCCGAGGGGTCGAGCAGGGTGTACGCGCCGGGGATGACGTCGCAGTGCAGCGACTTCGGGCACTCGGCGGGGGTGCTGCTCCTCGGCGGCGTCACCTCCTTCAGGCCGAGCTTGCGGACGTCCGCGCGGTTCGGGTGCAGGTGGCGGACGGGGGCCAGGGTGATCAGCTGGCCGTCGGCGGTGGTGCGGGAGGCGCCCGCGGCCAGCGTGGACCACACCCCGTCGGCGAAGGCCTGGGCGACGGTGTCCTCGGTGGACTGGCTGTAGCGGGCCGCGGCCGCGTACCAGCCGTCGGTGGTGCGCGGCAGCCGCCCGTGGCCGTAACCGCGGGCGTAGGAGGCCAGCAGCGCGGCGCCGCCGCGGATGTTCTGCGCCTCGTCGCCGGTGACGGCCGCGGTGTCCGCGCCCAGCAGCGCGGCGGCGGCGCCCGCGGTGTGCTCGGCGGGGGCGGTGAGCAGGTCGGCGTAGCGCGGGGACTGGGTGCTCAGGCCGTCGTCGTCGAGCGTGGCGGCGGTCAGGTTCGTGAGGTTCATGGGGCCGTAGCCCGCCTCGGCGTTGGGCTGGCCGGAGTGCGCCTCCCAGCGCGTCTCGTAGTACGACACCGCCTCCAGGACCGGCAGCGGGACACCGAACTCCCGTGCCGCCGCCGTGAACTCCGCCTGCCGCCCGGTCTGCGGGTCGGCGGCCCCGGCGGTCGCCACGCCCCCGGCGGCGGCGCTGGTGAGCCCGCCGAGCAGCGCCAGGGCTGCGGCGAGCGTCAGGGCGCGGGTGTGGCGGGCGGTGCGGTGCGGGCGGCGCGGCATTCAGGCTCCCTCGCGGTACGGGTGGGCGTGCGGTGAGAGGCGGAGAGATACGTGCAGTGCGCAGCCTGACGAGCCGGAGTGGAAACGAGCAACACCCGGGGCGTAAATCCTGAAAGTTTTTGCCAGGTCCTGGTGGGGAGCGGTGGGAGCCGGAGAACCGTGCGCGGTGTCGGGCGGTTTTCCCGGTGGCCCCGCGGCCGGGGCGCGGCGTCGGGCGGGGAGGCGGGACGCCGGCGGCCCGGCGGTGGTGGCCGGCCCGCCCCGTACGGGGGGCGGGCCGGTCACGTACGGCACCCCCGTCCGCCGGTACGGGGAGCCGGCGCGCGGGGGTGCTCGGGGTGCCCGGTGTCACTCCGGACGGCCTTAAGACTGTGCCGTCCCGGATTTTGTGACACCTTCCGGTATGTGACGCTCGTCACACCCGAGGCCGGTCCGGGCGGTCGTGCCTCAGCGGCGGGCGACGCCCTCCGCGCGCGCCGCGGCGGCGACCGCCGCCGTCACCGCGGGCGCCACCCGCGGGTCGAACGGCGACGGGATGACGCACTCCGCGCTCAGTTCGGCCGCGACCACCCCGGCCAGCGCCTCCGCGGCGGCGAGCTTCATGCCCTCGGTGATGGCCGAGGCCCGCACCTGGAGGGCGCCGGCGAAGATGCCGGGGAAGGCCAGCACGTTGTTGATCTGGTTGGGGAAGTCGCTGCGCCCGGTGGCGACGACGGCGGCGTGCCGGCGTGCCACGTCCGGGTGGACCTCCGGCGTCGGGTTGGCCATCGCGAAGACGAAGGCGCCCGGCGCCATGCTCGCGACCGCCGCCTCGGCGACCGTGCCGCCGGAGACGCCGATGAAGACGTCCGCGCCCGCGAGCGCGTCCTCCAGCGAGCCGGTCAGCCCCGCGCGGTTCGTATACGACGCCAGCTCGCGCTTGACCGGGTTGAGGTCGTCGCGGCCGGCGTGGACCACGCCCTTGCGGTCGGCGACCGCGACGTCCCCGATGCCCGCCTCCAGCAGGATGCGCGCGATGGCCACGCCCGCCGCCCCGGCGCCGGAGATGACGGCCCGCAGGCCGTCGAGCCGGCGGCCCGTCAGGGTGGCGGCGTTGCGCAGCGCGGCGAGCGTGACGACGGCGGTGCCGTGCTGGTCGTCGTGGAAGACCGGGATGTCCAGCCGCTCCTTGAGCCGCCGCTCGATCTCGAAGCAGCGCGGCGCGGAGATGTCCTCCAGGTTGATCCCGCCGAAGGACGGGGCGAGCCGGACCACGGTCTCCACGATCTCGTCGACGTCCCGGCAGTCCAGCGCGATGGGCACCGCGTCGACCCCGCCGAACTGCTTGAACAGGATCGCCTTGCCCTCCATGACCGGCAGTGACGCGCGCGGTCCGATGTCGCCCAGGCCCAGCACCGCGGTGCCGTCGGTGACCACCGCCACCGCCTGCGACGTCCAGGTGTAGTCGTGCACCAGCTCCGGTTCCTCGGCGATGGCCGTGCAGACCTCGGCCACCCCGGGCGTGTAGGCGAGCGACAGGTCGGCGGCGTCCCGCACCGGCACGGTGGAGGTGATCTCCATCTTGCCGCCGCGGTGCAGCGCGAAGACCGGATCGAGCGGGATGTCCTCCGCGTCGCCGCCGGTATCGCCGTCCGTCCTGGGATTGACGGTCTCGATTGCCACGTGTTGACCCCTTTGTCAGTGGTTGAGGGAAATGCTCGTCCCGCACGCGAGCGCGCGCACGGGAGGAGGCGGGCCGGCGTCCTGCCCACGGCGAACGAGTGAGCGAATCGGCGGACTGGGGACGCCTGGTGCGCCGCACGCGCACCGGCCCCGGATGAGGGGTGAGAATCCGTTCTACCGGATGACTGTTACCGCGAGCCGCAACCACCGTGTGGCCGTGCGGCCCTGACGGGCATGGCCCCCTCGTGGTCCTGCCGTGGTGTGCCGGCCCGAGAGGAGCCCGGGGATCGCCCGTTATGCGATTTTGACACAACGGGGACCCCGAGCGGCGCAGTCCGGATGGCAAGATGCACAGATCACACACGGTGGCGACACCCGAAGGCGTGTGCCAGCCCCGAGCACCACCACTCACCTCTTCAGGAGGACGCAGCGATGACGGCACGCATGTCCCGGCGTACCACCGCCCTGTCCCGGCTCAGTGCGGTCGCCGCCGTCGCGGCGGCCGGTGCCCTGGTCCTGACCGGGTGCGGCGACCAGACCAAGGACGACTCGCCCGCGGCGGGCAGCAGCCCCTCCACGGCCGCCGACGGCGCCACGACCAGCGCGACTCCCGACTCGCTGTTCGCCAAGCTGCCGCAGAAGTACCAGTCCTCGAAGGTCATCCAGGTCGGCACGGACGCCTCGTACGCCCCGATGGAGCAGACGAAGGACGGTCAGATCGTCGGTATCGACCCGGACCTCGGCGCGGCGCTCGGCGAGAAGCTCGGGGTGACGTTCAAGTTCACCAACGGCAAGTTCGACGGGCTCATCACGTCGCTCCAGACCGGCCGTTCGGACATCGTGATGTCCGCTATGAGCGACACCAAGGCCCGCCAGCAGGGTCTGGACGAGAAGGGCAAGAAGATCGGCAACGGGGTCGACTTCGTCGACTACTACAACTCCGGCTCCTCGCTCCTGGTGCAGAAGGGCAACCCGAAGGGCGTCAAGCAGCTCTCCGACCTGTGCGGCATGACCGTCGCCGTGCAGCGCGGCACGATCTACGAGGACGCCTTCAAGAAGCAGAAGACCGCGTGCGGCGCCAAGGGCCTGACGATCCAGGCCTTCGACACCGACGCCGAGGCGCAGACCCGGGTCAAGGCCGGCGGCGCGGTCGCCGACCTCAACGACACCCCGGTGGCCGCCTACATCGCCCAGACCTCCAGCAACGGCGCCGACTTCGAGGTGGCCGGCGACCCGTTCGACGCCGGGCCCTTCGGCATCGCGGTGAGCAAGGACGACCCCCAGCTGCGGGACGCCCTGAAGGCTGCGATGGACGCGATCGTCGCGGACGGCACGTACAAGAAGATCCTGGACAAGTGGAACGCCTCCACGGGCGCGATCCCCGCCGTCGCGATCAACGGCGGCTCGTGACGTGAGCGGGACGTCCGCCGGCCGCGTCCCCGAGGACGCGGCCGGCCCCTCCACGGAACCTGTCCCGGCTCCCGCCCCCGCCGGGCTGCCCTACGAGGCCATCCGGGCCGTCCCGGTACGCCACTACGGGCGGTGGGTCGCCGCCGTCGTCGTGGTGGCGCTGCTGGGCTGGCTGGCGTACGGCTTCTCGCAGGGCAAGATCATCTGGCACACCGTCGGGATCAAGCTCTTCGACCACACGGTGCTCACCGGCGTCTGGCACACCGTGCTGATCTCGGTGTGCGCGATGGCCATGGGCCTGGTGCTCGGCGTGCTGTTCGCCGTGATGCGGCTGTCGAAGAACCCGGTCACCGGCGCGGTCGCCTGGCTGTACATCTGGTTCTTCCGCGGCACACCGGTCTACGTGCAGCTGCTCATGTGGTTCAACCTCTCGTTGATCTTCCACACGATCAACCTGATGCCGCTGTACAAGAACGACACCGTCGCCGTCATGACCCCGTTCGTGGCCGCCCTGCTGGGCCTCGGCCTCAACGAGGGCGCGTACATGGCGGAGATCGTCCGGGCCGGCATCCAGTCGGTCGACGAGGGCCAGACGGAGGCCGCGCACGCGCTCGGCATGACCGGGCCGCGCACGATGGCCAGGATCGTGCTCCCGCAGGCGATGCGGGTGATCATCCCGCCGACCGGCAACGAGTTCATCAACATGCTCAAGACCTCCTCGCTGGTGTCGGTCGTGCAGTACGCGGAGCTGCTGCGCGCCACCTCCGACATCGGCGTCAGCTCCAACGCGATCATGGAGATGTTCTTCGTCGCGTCCGTCTGGTACCTGGTGCTGACCAGCGTCTTCAGCGTCGGCCAGTTCTATCTGGAGCGGCGCTTCGCGCGCGGCTCGCAGCGCTCGCTGCCGCTGACCCCGTGGCAGAAGGTCAGGGCCAACCTGGCCGGCATGGCCACCCTGCGCCGACCGAAGGTGGGCTGACCCATGAGCACCCCCAGCCTCGACAAGTCCGCCCCCCCGGTCTCCGGGGTGGAGCCGATGGTGCGGGCCGAGAGCGTCCACAAGTCCTTCGGCGCCGCGCACATCCTCAAGGGCATCGACCTCCAGGTCGCGCCCGGCGAGGTGTGCTGCCTCATCGGCCCGTCCGGCTCCGGCAAGTCCACCTTCCTGCGCTGCATCAACCACCTGGAGAAGATCAACGCCGGGCGGCTGTACGTGGACGGTGTGCTCGTCGGCTACCGGCAGCGCGGCGACCGGCTGCACGAGCTGCGCGACCGCGAGGTGGCCGCCGGGCGGCGCGGCATCGGCATGGTCTTCCAGCGCTTCAACCTCTTCCCGCACATGACGGCGCTGGAGAACGTCATGGAGGGCCCCGTCCAGGTCAAGCGCGAGTCCCGGGCCGCCGCCCGGGAGCGGGCCGGGGCGCTGCTGGAGCGGGTGGGCCTGGCCGACAAGGCCGCGAACTACCCCGCGCAGCTGTCCGGCGGCCAGCAGCAGCGCGTCGCCATCGCCCGCGCGCTGGCGATGGAGCCCAAGCTCATGCTCTTCGACGAGCCGACCTCCGCGCTCGACCCGGAGCTGGTCGGCGACGTCCTGGACGTGATGCGCGGCCTCGCCGACGACGGCATGACCATGATCGTGGTGACCCACGAGATGGGCTTCGCCCGGGAGGCCGGCGACTCGCTCGTCTTCATGGACGACGGTGTCGTCGTCGAGTCCGGCCGCCCCCGCGAGGTGCTGGCCGACCCGCAGCACGAGCGGACCAGGGCGTTCCTGTCCAAGGTGCTCTGACGGCGGCCCGCCGGGACCCGCCGGGACCCGCCGGGACCGCCCCGGGCCGCCCTTCCGCCGGACGGGTGGCCCCGGGCGTGTTGCCCGTCGTAATAGCCTGGAAGCCCACCGGGCTGTTACGCGGCCCGGCGGCACCCGCCGAGGACGAGGACCGAGGGACCAAGAGGACCACCGTGGATCTGGCCTACTACGCGGACCTGGCCGTGCGCCTGGTCAACACCGAGCAGCCGCTGCGCGGCGAGGACGCCCTCACCTCCGTCGACGCCGTACGGGAGCTGCTCGGGCCCGGCACCCACGCCGCCTCCCGGGCGGTGGAGGCGGACGTGGCGCGGCTGCGCGCCGTGCGCACCCGGCTGCGCGGCGTGTTCGAGGCCGCCGACGAGGGCGACGAGGTACGGGCCGTCGACCTGCTCAACGCGCTGATGCTGGAATTCCCGGTCAGCCCGCAGATCTCCGGCCACGACACCCTGGACGACGAGACCGGGCGGCCCGACTGGCACATGCACCTCGCCGACCAGGCCGTCAACGCCACCGCGGGCTACTCCGCGACCGCCTGCATGGGCCTGGCCTTCCAGCTCACCACGCTGGGCGTGGACCGGCTCGGCGTGTGCGAGGCGGCGCCCTGCCGCAACGCCTACGTCGACACCTCGACGAACCGGTCCCGCCGCTACTGCTCCGACCGCTGCGCCACCCGCGCCAACGTCGCCGCCTACCGTGCCCGCAAGCGCCTGGAGAGCGACCGGTCGGGCCGCAGCGGCCGTACGCACGACGCGGCCCACGAGGCCACCCCGGCGACCGACCGCTGAAGCTCGCGCGGCGGCCGGAACCGCCCGCGGGCCCGCGCGGTGATCAGGTCGTCCGGCACCACGCCGAACTCCCGGCTGTCGTTCTGCACGAAGGTGTTGTCGCCGCGTACCCACCAGCCCCCCTCGCGCCGCTCCACGGCCCGCTTCACGATCAGCAGATCCTGTTGCAGCGGATGGCGCATGATCACGACGTCACCCTCGCGTACCAGCTCGGCGCCGCTGCTGATCTTCTGCACCAGCAGCCAGTCGCCGTTCAGCAGCGTGGGCGCCATCGACGGGCCCGTGACCTCGACCAGCTGCCACGACAGCCTGGCCCCCTGCTCCCGCATTACCGCCTCCCGGCTCGTTCCTCCACCAGCCCCAGGGTGTCACCAGACTTTTGGCCTAAGCCACCTGGGGCACCCGAGAAAACGACTCCTCCAGGGAGTAATGTCCCACCTGAAAGACGATCACGAGGAAGGACAGCCATGTTCACTCGCCTGTTCGCGCCCAAGGTGAAGGTAAGCGCACACTGCGACCTCCCCTGCGGCGTGTACGACCCGGCCCAGGCCCGCATCGAGGCCGAGTCCGTCAAGGCGGTCCAGGAGAAGTACCAGGCCAACGAGGACGCGGACTTCCGTACCCGCGCCGTCGTCATCAAGGAGCAGCGCGCGGAGCTGGCCAAGCACCACGTCTCGGTGCTCTGGAGCGACTACTTCAAGGCCCCGCACTTCGAGAAGTACCCCCAGCTGCACCAGCTGGTGAACGACACCCTGAAGGCCCTCAGTGCCGCCAAGGCCTCCAACGACCCGGCCACCGGGCAGAAGGCCCTGGACCTGATCGCCGAGATCGACAAGATCTTCTGGGAGACCAAGAAGGCCTGATCTTTGCCTAGGCCGTCTGACCTGCGGTTTCTTTGATCGTCTGGTCACTCGGTCCGCACCCGGTCCGCAAGCCGCCGAGCACGGCGTCCATGGCGGACCGGGTGCGGTCTTCCTCCGTCTGTCGCTCGGGGCATGGGCCTGCTGCTGGTGCGCCTTCCCGATGCCGACCGGAGACAGATCGACATCACCCCGCTTCGCGGCTTCCGCGATCGGATCCTCCAGCAGGGCCTCGAAGGCGCTGGAAGGCGGATGCCGCAGATTGATCACGACTCGATACGCGCCCTAGTGCAGGAGGAACGCTTCGGTCCACAGCACTGCCAGTGGGACGAGGAGTACAGGCAGGCGGGGTCTGAGGAGGGTCTGTGTGTGGGTGGGGGAATCCGCCGTTGTGGTGGAGGCAGGGTGGGCGTGGTCGAGGATCTGGTGGCGCACGGATCGTGCTCCGCGGTTTCCGGTCGCCGCCCCGGCGACGGAGGCGCGGAGGGTGGGGGGTTTCGCCGTACGTCCGTCGGCTGTCCTGATGACCAGGTCGCCGCGTTCGACGCGGACGTCGACGATGGTGGCGGCGGGGATCCTGCGGACCATGCCCGGGTAGTGGACGGCGACGACGCCCGGCTCCAGGGTTATGCGGGGTGCCAGGGCGAGGTTCCACAGCAGCCAGATCGTGACGGACATGGCGCTTCCCGCGACCAGCCGTCCCTTCAGGCTCGCGTCCACACCGGGGTGGGCCACCACGACGAGGCCGATCACCGAGAAGGCGGCGATGCCCAGGATGCCGAGGATCCGCAGGCCCCGGGGGGCGATCACGTGCGTCATCGCAGGAACTCCTCCCACCGTCACGCTTTCTGGTTCGGCCAACTGCACCACGCGGGAGCGAACCCTGTCGAGCACGTGCCCTGGTTGTTGACGGTCTGGACGAACCAGCCGGAGATCGACGGCACCGGGGCCCAGTCCGGGCCCCCGGGGTGCGCGGCCCGCGCCCGGCGTCGCCTGTTCGGTGCTTCCTGTGGCCGAACAGGCGACGCTGAGTAGTTTCTCCCTTACTCTCTGTGGTGGCACCCGGCGTTCCGTCCGGCATTTTCCTGTTCCTCCCGTACCGGCGGGACTCCTGGCGTTCCACTCCATCTGCTTCCACCACAGGAGAGAAGTGTTCAGGAGCAAGACGTGGCTGGGGGTGCTGGGCGCGCTGTGCGCGGCCGGCGCCCTGATGCCGCCGCAGCCGGCCACCGCCTCGGCGGGCGAGGGCAAGCTGACGGTCAACCTCTTCCGCGACTTCGCCGCCAAGGGCGATCGCAACGACGCCATCCAGGTCCCGCTGGGGCCCGGCCGGGTACGGCTGTGCGAGGACCGCCGCAGCCGTACCTGCCGCGAGTACCCGATCGGCCGCGACGGCACGGTCACCATCGACACCACCAACTGGAGCCGTTCCAACGGCCAGTACAAGGTGGAGCTGCTGGACTGGCCGAACAAGTACGACCCGCAGACCGGGCAGGGCTTCCTCAGCCCCTCGCTGGCGGGCACCGGGCTGTCCTCCCACCTGGCCTTCGTGGACCTCAACGACGGCAACGACGCCACGCTGAACTTCGGCGTCTGGAACCCCGAGGACTACTGCCAGGACAACCCCGACCTGGTGACGCCCTGCCAGCAGGCGGCCACCAAACCCGGGCAGAAGACCCTGGTCACCTTCCCGTACAGCTCGCGCGGCGACACCCAGGGCAACCAGAGCAACCCGCGCCGCCTGACCTCCGTCGGCCAGACCGGCGCGCTCTACGGGCTGGCCTACCGCAAGAAGGACCGGCGCATCTTCTCCGGGGCCTATGCCAAGCGGCACACCACCTACGGGCC
This sequence comes from Streptomyces sp. NPDC004031, assembly GCF_053604375.1. Lineage (NCBI taxonomy): Bacteria > Bacillati > Actinomycetota > Actinomycetes > Kitasatosporales > Streptomycetaceae > Streptomyces > Streptomyces sp. NPDC004031. Next base: position 94,131 of record NZ_JBSGHL010000007.1, read on the forward strand.
CGGCGGCCCCGGCGCGATCTACGTCACCGACCGCGACACCGGCGCCACCACCCTGTTCACGACGGTGCCGAACGCGGGCAGCACGCCCCACAACCAGGGCAACCGGCTCGACGCCCCCTTCGCGGCGGTCGTCGGCCAGGAGTCGCTGGGGGACGTCGAGATCTCCGGCGACGGCTCGCGGCTCTACGTCGTCAACATGAAGGACCGCAAGCTCTACACGTACGACGCCGCCCAGCCCACCGCCGCGGCCCCGCTCGGCGCGCCGGTCGACATCCCGGACTCGGCGTGCGCGAACCCGGACGACTGGCGGCCCATGGGCCTCGGCTGGCGCGACGGCGTGCTGTACGCGGGCGGTGTGTGCTCGGCGCAGTCCAGCCAGAACGTGTCCGACCTCAAGGCCGTGGTGTGGCAGTTCAACCCGGCGACGGGCACCTTCCTGGGCACCCCGCTGGTGGACCAGCCGCTGAACTTCCCCCGTGACCCCGCCGTCGTCCCCACCCCCGGCAACTGGAACCCGTGGACCAGGGACGACCTCACGCAGTTCCCCGTCGCCCCCGGGACGGGGGCCTGGGCCTACCCGCAGCCGATGCTCAGCGACATCGAGGTCGAGCGGGACGGCTCGCTCGTCCTCGGCTTCCGTGACCGCACCGGCGACCAGCACGGGCTGCAGATCTACAGCCCCAACCCGAACGCGAACCCGGACAAGCTGGAGACCAACGCCACCGGCGGCGACATCATCAAGGTCTGCCGCGACACGGCCGGCGACTTCGTCTGGGAGGGCGGCCCCGGCTGCCCCCGCAGCGGCAACGAGTTCTACACCGGCGACTATTACTACACCGGGCAGTACCACCAGGAGACCGCGCAGGGCGCCCTCGCGCTGCCGCTCGGCAACGGCCGTATCGCCAGCACCATGCTCGACCCGGCCCGCGAGCTGTTCGCCGGCGGCGTCGGCTGGTTCGACCGGGAGACCGGCAGCCGCGGCAACGACCCCTCCCAGCAGGGCTTCGGCGTCGTCTACGCCAACGACGGCGGCTTCGGCAAGGCCAACGGCCTCGGCGACCTGGAGCTGCTGTGCGACGAGCCGCCGGTGCAGATCGGCAACCGGGTCTGGTACGACGACGGCGGCGGCACCCAGGGCAGCCAGGAGACGCACGGCATCCCCGGGGTCACCGTGACCCTGCGCGACAGCAGCGGCCGGGTCGTGGCCGTCAAGCGCACCGATGCCAACGGCGAGTACTACTTCGACCACCGCGACGGGCTGCGCCCGGAGACCGCGTACACGCTCACCTTCGACAAGTCGACCGCCGACGTGTCGGCCATCCCCGACGGCCCGCTCGACCCGGGCGAGCTGTGGTGGACCCGCGAGGGGCGCCCCGGGGACGACATCAACTCCGACGCGGTGCCGACCGGTGACGACGAGGAGTCCGACACCGCCGTCGCGACCGTGACGACCGGTCCGCCCGGCACCGTCGACCACTCGATCGACGCGGGGCTGTGGATGGGCACCTGACCCCGGACGGGTGAACCGCGGGGAGGGACCGGACCCCACCGGTCCCTCCCCGCGGCACGTGACGGCCGCTCAGCCGAACAGCGACGACCCCAGCGGGCGCGCCGCCGAGAAGCCGGGCAGGACCAGGAAGCTCCCCGAGGCCGTCGCCGTGGCGAAGGCCATGAGCGCGTCCCCGTCGTCCAGCCGCGCCTGCGTCCGGGTGAACGTGCTCAGCTCGCGCTGGAAGGACACGAACAGCAGGCCCTGGTCCGCGGGGGAGTTGGCGTAGCTGTAGCCGCGCCGCAGCATCAGGCCGCTGCCGGTCTCGGCCGGGTGCGCCCGCCGTACGTGGGCCATCGCCGGGACGAGGTACCGGCCCGCCGCCGACTTCGCCCCGAGGTCCACCGCCGCGTCCGGGCCCCCGCCGGACAGCGGCGCCCCGTCCGCGCGCCGCCGCCCGACCGCCCGCTCCTGTGCCGGGACGCCCAGCGCGAGAAAGCCCGGCACGTCCAGCCGCATCCGGCGGACCACCGCGACCGTCCCGTCCCGCACCGGCGCGGGGCCCGGCAGCCACACCTCGCGGGACATCTCCTCCGGGGTGCGCGGCACGGAGACGCCGTCGAGGAAGCCCAGCAGGTTGCGCACCGGGCCGGGCGCGGCCGCGGGCGGCCGGAAACCGTACTGCGACCAGCGCGGACGGACCGACCGGGCGGCCAGCAGGGCGCGCAGCGACATCCCCGCGAGCGTCACCACCTGCGGGTCGGTCGCGCAGATCTGGAGCATCAGGTCGCCGCCGCGGTCCGCGTCCGCGACGGCCTCGCGCGCGAACGCGGGCAGCGCCTGCGCGCCCGGCAGCCGCTCGCCCGCCATCCGCACCACCCGCGGACCGGCCCCGGCCGTCACCGTCAGATCGCCCGGCGGCAGCCCCGCCAGGAGTGGGTCCGCCCCGGCGAGCAGCCCGCCGATCCGGCCGCCCAGCTCCGCCAGCACCGACCGGGCGGCGTCCCGGCCGCCGGGCAGGTCGAAGACCGCCAGCTCCAGGTGCGGCTGCGGCTGGGCGGGCCGGTCCACCCCCGCCTGCCGGGCGCCCCGCGCGGCGACCGCGGCCGCGCCCCCGGCGCCGGGCGCCCTCCCGGCCGCGGGGGTGCGGGCCGTCCCGGTCGTGCACCCGGCGAGCAGGGCGGGCGTCAACACGGCCGCGCCGCCCAGCAGATGGCGCCGGGGGAGGGTGGGCCGGAGATCCGGTGCTCCCGTCATGTCGGCACTCTCGGTAGTCACGTGAACACTCTAAGGTGCTCTCCGAGGGGGCCGGCACCCGGGCCGCCCCGCCCGAGGAGAACGAACCGTGCCCCCTGCCTTCCCCCGCCGCCGCGGGCCCGCCCGCTGGACGTTCCTGGCCCTGGCCGCCGTACTGACCGTGCTGTGCGGGGGCTGCGGTCCCCTGGCCGGGGACGCCAAGGCGGGCGGTCCCGTGGGCGTCATCCGCGTCCCGGCGCAGGCGCCGACCATCCAGGCCGCCGTGGACCGCGCCCGGCCCGGCGGCCTCGTCCTGGTGTCGCCCGGCGTCTACCACGAGAGCGTCCGGATCCGCACCGAACGGGTGGTCCTGCGCGGCACCGACCGCAACCGGGTCGTCATCGACGGCCAGGGCCGCCGCAACAACGGCGTCGTCGTCACCGCCCCCGGTGTCTCCGTGGAGAACCTCACCGTGCGCAACCACCTGCTCAACGGTGTCCTCGTGACCGGGATGACGGACGGCGCCGACGGCATCGCCCGCGGCAGCGACGGCTACACCCGCCTCGACCCGGCCAGGTACCCGCCGCTGACCGGCTTCCGGGTCCGCTACGTCACCGCGCACGCCAACGGCCTCTACGGCATCTACGCCTTCAACGCCCGGCACGGCGTCCTGGAGGACAACCACGCCTCCGGAAGCGCGGACTCCGGCCTCTACGTCGGCCAGTGCAGGCCCTGCGACATCCTGGTGCGCGGCAACGTCGCCGAGTACAACGCCGTCGGCTACGAGGGGACGAACGCCGGCGGCGACATCTGGGTGCTCGGCAACCGCTTCACCCGCAACCGGGTCGGCATGACCGTCGACTCCGAGTACCTGGAGGCCTACGTGCCGCAGAGCGGCGCGACGGTCGCGGGCAACCTCGTCGCCGACAACACCGAGGCGGCCACGCCCGAACAGGCCGACGGCGGCTTCGGCATCGGCATCGGGATCGCGGGCGGCACGGACAACGACATCCGGCGCAACCTCGTCACCGGCAACTCCCGCGCCGGCGTCGTCCTCGCCTCCAACGAGGACCTCCCCCCGCTGCGCAACCGCCTCACCGCCAACACCGTGACCGGCAACGGTGTGGACATCGCCTACCAGGCCTCCCAGCGGGCCCCCGGCCAGGGCAACTGCCTCCAGGACAACACCGCGCACAGCACCCTCCCCGCCGGTCTCGCCGCCACCGCCCGCTGCCCGCGGGGCAACACCCGCTCCGCCGGGCCCGCCCTCCGCATCACCCCCGCCCCCGCCGGGATCCCCTTCCTGGACGTCGCCCCGCCGCCCGCCCAGCCCCAGTTGCCGCACGCCGCCACCGCCCCCGCGCAGCCCGCCACCGGACTGCCCGGGGCCGTCCACCCCGAGCGCGTGCCGCTGCCCGGCCCCGGCCTGCTCGCCGACGACAGCCGCACGGCCCGCACCAACTCCCCCCGGGAGGCGGGCCGATGACCCGCCGCCTTCGCCGCGGCCTCACGGCGGCCCTTATTGCCGCCCTGCTCCCGCTCGCCGGATGCGGCCACTCCGGCGGCACCCCGCACCCGGCGCCGCTGACCGGGCAGCAGGCCGAGTCGCTCGCCCTCACCCGCTTCACCAACTACCGGGCGGGCAGCGCCCACGTCACCGCGACCGTGCCGCTGCCCGGCAGCCGGGTCGTCCTCGACGCCCGCCTGGACTGGCGCGCCCACACCGGCTACGGCCTGCTCCGCGACGCCACCCCCGGCACCGCGCGGCACTGGCAGCACCTGCTGCGCTGGAACCGCGCCACCGTCGCCGCGCACTTCGACTGGCCCGGCCCGGCCCCCGCGCAGCCGCCCAGCGGCGGCTGGAGCCCCGAACGCCCCCTGGACCCGGACACCTCGACCGTCGACACCGCCCTCGCCCTGCTCCTCGGCCTGGCCGCCGACCGCCCCGACAACGCCCAGCTCCTCGCCCGCAGCGGGGCGGCCAGGATCGGTGCCACCACCGTCGGCGGACGGCCCGTCACCGAATACGCGGGCCCCGCCGCCCCCGGCACACCGGCTCCCTCCGCCCCGGGCACGCCGTCGCCCGCGGCCGGCGGCCACACCCGCTACTGGATCGACGCCGCCGGTCTGCTGCGCCGCTTCTCCGCCGAGCTGCCCGGCTCCCCGGGCTGGATGACCGCCGACCTCACCGCCCCCTACCCCGGCCCGGCCCCGGCCGGGCCATCTGCCGCCACCCCGTGAACGTGCGTTAGCGTGCGGGGATGTTTGCTGTGTATGCCGCGCGCATCGACAAGAAGCAGCCGCTGACCGGGCTGGAGTCGGGGGAGAGGCCGGAGCCGGGGAAGCGGGAGGGCTGGACGACCGTACGGGTCAGGGCGGCCTCGCTCAACCACCACGACCTGTGGTCGCTGCGCGGGGTGGGACTGGGCGAGGAGAGCCTGCCGATGATCCTCGGCTGCGACGCCGCCGGGACCGACGAGGACGGCAACGAGGTCGTCGTCCACTCCGTCATCGGGCAGACCGGCCACGGGGTCGGCCCGCGCGAGCGGCGCTCGCTGCTGACGGAGAAGTACCAGGGCACCTTCGCCGAACTGGTGAGCGTGCCCGCGTGGAACGTGCTGCCCAAGCCCGCCGGGCTGAGCTTCGAGGAGGCGGCCTGCCTGCCGACCGCGTGGCTGACGGCGTACCGGATGCTCTTCACCAACGCCGGGGTGCGCCCCGGGGACGCGGTGCTCGTGCAGGGCGCGGGGGGCGGGGTGGCGACAGCCGCGATCGTGCTCGCTCGTGCCGCAGGGCTGAGAGTCTACGCAACCAGCCGTGACGAGGGGAAGAGGCAACGGGCGCTGGAACTGGGCGCGCACGCCGCCGTGGAGCCCGGCACCCGGCTGCCCGAGCGGGTGGACGCGGTCATCGAGACGGTGGGCGCCGCCACCTGGTCGCACTCCGTCACATCCCTGCGCCCCGGCGGCACCCTGGTCATCTCCGGCGCCACCAGCGGGCCCAACCCGCCCGCCGGGGAGCTGAACCGCATCTTCTTCCTGGAGCTGAAGGTCGTCGGCTCGACCATGGGCTCCAAGGAAGAGCTGGCGGACCTGCTGAACTTCTGCGCGCTCACCGGCGTACGCCCGGTCGTCGACAGCGTGCTGCCGATGGACCGGGCCCGCGAGGGCTTCGAGCGGCTGGAGAGCGGTGACGTCTTCGGGAAGATCGTGCTCACCAACCGCTGACGCCCGGCCGTTCAGAGCTGCTTGCCGCCGTGCAGCGTCGCCGCGATACGGGCCGCCGCCGCCTTGAGGTGGCGGCGGACCTCGCGCAGCTGCGGGTCCGTCACCCCGTGATCGCGGGCCGTGTCGCGCACGTCGTCCCGGAAGCGGTCGAGCAGCCGCTCCAGGTCCCGCACCGGGTTGTCGGACGGCGGCGCGTCGTCCTGCCCGTCCTCCGCTTCCTCCCCGGCGGGCGGCTCGTGCGGCGGTGCCCACGGGGACTTCGGCGCGTCCGGGCCCGCGGCCGTACCCATGCCCGGGATGCCGAACCGGCCCAGTTCGCGGCTCAGTTCGGCCAGGCCCTCGCGCAGGCCGGACTGCCAGTCGCCGGTCCTGGTGTGCTCCTGGACCTGGCTCTGCACCTGGTGCGCGATGCGCTGGAACTCGTCCCGCGCGCTGTCCACCGCGTCCCGCGCGTCCTTCGCCTGCTTGCGCGCCGCCCGCGCCTCCTCCTTCGCCCGGCGGCTCTCCTCCCGGGCCTGCTTGGCCTGCTCCTTCCACTCCCTGGTGGCCTCGCGGTACGGATACCCCGCGTCCTCCGGCTTCGTCCTGGCCTGCTGGGCGGCGGCCCGCACCTCGCGGCGCAGGTCGCCCGCCGCGCCCCGGACGTCCTCGCGGATCTCGGCGGCGAGGGAGGAGACCGACGCGCGGATCTCCGCCTCCAGACCGGCGATCTCGTCGGCCCGCGCGGCAAGCTCCGCCCGGCCCTCGTCGGTGAGGGAGTAGACCTTGCGGCCGCCCTCGGTGGAGTGCGTGACCAGGCCCTCCTTCTCCAGCTTGGCCAGCCGCGGATAGACCGTGCCGGCCGAGGGCGCGTACAGGCCGTGGAAGCGTTCCTCCAGCAGCCGGATGACCTCGTAACCGTGCCGCGGCGACTCGTCGAGGAGCTTGAGCAGGTACAGCCGCAGCCGGCCGTGGGCGAAGACGGGCGCCATGGTGATCAGAGGTCCTTCCGGAACGAGGGCGCGTCCTCCAGGGGAGGCCTGCGCAGCAGCGCGATGGAGCCGGAGACGGTGGTGGCACGCAGCCGGGTGCCGCCGTCGCCGACCCGGCCGGTGATGCGCTTGGCGCCCCACATGCCGCTGACCTCCAGTTCGTCGAAGGCGCAGGAGACCTTGCCGCTCGTGGTGTTCGCCTCGACATCGGCGTCGCCCGGCTCGGGGATGCGGATGGCGATCTCGCCGGAGACCGTCGTGAGGTGGACGTCCGCACCGGCCGTGGGGTCGAGGTCCAGCACCATCGACCCGCTGACCGAGTCCGCGTGCACGCCGGGGCCGCTGCCCTCGACGACGGTGAGGTCACCGCTGACGGTGTTGACCCGCAGGTCGCCGGACAGCGACTGCGCCTCGACGTTGCCGGCCACGGTGTGCGCCTTCACCGGGCCGGTGAGGCCCACGAGGGTGGTGTCGCCGTTGACGCCCTGCACCACGGTGGAGCCGCTGATCCCGGAGATCACCGCACCCGCGGTCACCACGCCGACCTCCACGGAGGTCTGCTGCGGCACCGCGAGCGAGATCACCGCGCGCCGCCGCCAGCTGTGCCGCTCGCGCCACTTGAGGAAGCCCTTCCAGTTCAGGTCCTCGTACGCGACGGTCAGGGTGCGGCCCTTCTGCGTCACGATCAGCGGCGGTCCGGCCAGCTCGGTGATCTCCATCCGGGCGGGGCCCTCGCCGGTGCCCACGACGTTGACGGCGCCGCCGACGATGCGGACGCAGAGCGTGTCGAGGGCGCCCTCGAACTCGAACGTGCCGGGTTCGCTGACGGTGCGGTCGTTCATCGTGCGCCTCCTTGTGGGCGAGCGGGACGCGATATACCGCGTCTGCTTGAGTCACACGATATATCGCGTCCCGCTCGTGTCAAGAAGAGGCCCAGCCCCGCGCGCGGAAGGTCGCGAAAAGCGCATCCGGGGGCACCCCGGGGCGCAACCGGCGGGCTAGTCGTCGGCGTCATCCTCGTCGTCGAGGCGGGCGAGCCATGTCGCGAGGCGCTCGACCGGGATCTCGAACTCGGGATTGAGGTCGACGAACTCGCGGAGGCGGTCGGCCAGCCATTCGAGCGTGACCTCCTCCTCTCCGCGCCGGTCGGCGAGTTCCTCGATGCCGCGGTCGGTGAAGTACAAGATCTGCTCCAGAACAGGGGTGGGACGGTAACAGGACGGGGAAGAACTGCGGAGGACGGGGACGGGAAACAGCTGCAACCGCAAGGATAGGAGCAGCCCCGGAGGGGGACGCGAGCGACGGCGTGAGGGGGACGGGGTGACACCGCACAGCGCCGATTCCGACCCGGCCGACGACGCGGACCCGGCCGACTACCTCGTTCCGCTGGCCCGCAGGGCCACCGTCCGTATCCACGGGGCCGGCGCCGGGCACCCGCTCTACGGCAGCGGCTTCTTCGTCGCCCCGCAGTGGGTGCTGACCTGCGCCCATGTGGTGAGCCGCGCGCCGGGCGAGGCGGCCGGGCCGGACGGGGCGCAGGAGGAGACGGCGGCGGGCGAGCCGGTGGAGGCCGCTGAGGCGAAGGTCACGGTCGGCTGGGGCGAGCGCATGCTCGACGGTGTCGTGGAGTGGGCCGAGCCCGCCGTGTGGGAGGGCCGCGGTGCCTGGCCCGCGCCCGACCTGGCCCTGGTGCGGCTGCTGGATCCGGTGGACCACCCGTGCGTGTACCTCAGCGAGCGCACCCCGCGCACGTATCCCGCGAGCCTCGTGGCGTACCTCGGCTACACCGAGCTGACCGGTGACGTCGAGGCGTTCGACGGCCGCTGCACGGTCCGCGGCCAGCTCGGCAGCATGCTGCGGCTCGGCGACGACGAGATCCCGCACGGCGTGTCCGGCGGCCCGGTGCTGGACCTGGTGCGCGGCGAGGTCATCGGGGTCGTCAAGGCGCAGCGCACCGCGCACCAGGACGGCGGGCTCGCCGTCCCCGTCCAGCAGTTACGGCGGCTGCCCGGCGTCGAGCGGGGCCCGGCCGTGGACCGGCACCAGCCGGAGCCGGTCACCGACCTCTACCAGCGGGTGATGTCGGCGCACGACCTCCACCACGCCGACCGGCACAACTCCGTCAGCGGCAGCGGCGACACCTGGACCGACGTGCACAGCGAGATCGACGCGTGCGCGGGCCGCGCCCTCACCCCGGGCCTGCGCACCAAGCTGCTCGGCCTGCTCGCGCAGCTCCCGCCGCCGTCCGACGCGGAGACCCTGCGCAAGATCGTCGAGAACGCCCGCCGCACCTCCTTCGAGGTGGACCTCGCCCCGCGCGCCTGGCGGGACGGCCTCGGCCTGCTCTACGAGCTGCGGCGCGGCACCACCGAGATGCAGGCCGTGCTGCGCTACGCGATGCTCGCCGCGACCGCCGACCGGCTCGGCGACCTCGACGACCCCGCCGAGCGCGCGGTGTGGGAGTGGGCGGAGGGCCACGCGGGCGAGGCCGCCCTGGAACGGGTCTTCCGCTTCACCCTGGGCGAGGAGCGGCGCTCGCGCGCGGGCTCGCGCGGCCGGACGAGCGTCGACCTCACGCCCGAGCAGTGGACCGGGCCCGAGGCGGTCCTGCTGCTCTTCCCGGGGGACGGCTGGGATCCCAGCCGCTTCGACTGGCGGGTCACCGTGATGCACCCGGAAGGGCGGGTGCAGGTCATCGAGGACGGCTTCCGCACCGAGCTGGCCGCGCTGCCCGGGGCGCTGCGCCAGCCGCTGCGCGAGGCCTTCCGCCGCTGCGACTCCGCCCGCGTCCTGGCCCCGCTGCAGCTCGCGGTGCCCGGCGACTTCATCCCGCTCGCCGCCGCCGACTGGCCGTTCGGACCGGGCGGCGGCACCCTCACCCCCGACCGGCCGGTCGTGATCCGGCGCACCGACACACCCCCCGAGGACGCCGAGCAGGCCGCTCGCCGGGTCGCCCGCTGGGACGCGCTCACCACCCAGCGCCCCCGCCCCGACGTCCTGGACTGCGACGACGGCGTTCCCAGCGAGCTGCCCGGCGAGAGCGCGCTGCGCGACCGGCTCAACGACACCCTGCCGGTGCTGTGCCGCAGCGCGGACACCGCGCACGACGCCCTCAACCGGGTCTTCCTGAGCGGCTACAGCGTCGCGCTGTGGCGTCACGAACCGGTCGGCCAGGACATGCTGTGCGCCGACTTCCACCGCGGGGTGGCCCATACCGTACGGGTCGCGCGCACCGCGGGCCGGCTCCCCGCCGCCCTCGCCGACCTGCGCGCCAAGGTCGCCCGCAAGGTGCCGGAGAGCTACTGGGCGACCGGGCTGACGATGCTGTGCACGGATCCGACGCGCCCCCTGCCGGGGGCGGACGACCTATTGGAGGCACCGTGACGACGGATGCGAGGTACCGCGGTGAGTGAGACGGCCGACACCACAGGTGTGCCGGAGACGGCGGGCGCGGCGGAGGCGGCACCGGGCGGACAGGCCGGCGACTGGCTCATCTACCGCGGCACCGGCGAGCCGCACACCCGTATCGACGCGCTGCCCGCCCCACCACCCTGGCGGGACTTCGACGGCGGCCCGCTCGTCGCGCCCGGACCCGGCCCGGACAGCTCGTCCACCCGCCGCCTCGGCGCCTTCCGGCACATGGCCGAGATGCACCGCCCCAGCCCCGAGGAGCTGGAGATGGTCAACGCGGCGCTGTACCTGCGCCGCCCGCTGCTGGTGACCGGCAGCCCCGGCTCGGGCAAGAGCACCCTGGCACACGCCGTCGCGCACGAACTGGGCCTCGGCCGGGTGCTGCACTGGCCGATCGTCAGCCGCAGCGTCCTCCAGGACGGGCTCTACCGCTACGACGCCATCGCCCGCCTCCAGGACACCCAGATCGCCGCCAACACCGGGACGGCCCCGCCCGGCGGCATCGGCAGCTACATCCGGCTCGGCCCGCTCGGCACCGCGCTGCTGCCGACCAGGAAGCCCCGCGTGCTGCTCATCGACGAGCTGGACAAGAGCGACATCGACCTGCCGAACGACCTGCTCAACGTCATGGAGGAGGGCGAGTTCGGCGTCCCGGAGCTGGAGCGGCTCGCCGAGCGCGAACCGCAGGTCGACGTCATGACCGACGACGGCGCCAAGGTCACCGTCAACGAGGGCAGGATCCGCTGCCACGCCTTCCCGTTCGTGATCCTCACCAGCAACGGCGAGCGGGACTTCCCGGCGCCGCTGCTGCGCCGCTGCATCCACCTGGAGCTGGACCGCCCCGACCACCAGCGGCTCTCCACCGTCGTGCGCGCCCACCTCGGCGACGAGGCGGCCGAGCTGAGCGAGGAGCTGGTGACCCGCTTCCTGGACCGCTCGCGCAGCGAACTGCTGGCCACCGACCAGCTGCTCAACGCGATCTACCTCACCCACCATGCCGCGCCCCCCACCCGCTCCCGGCTCGCGGACATGCTCATCCAGCGGCTCGACCGGCCCAGGTGAGGCGGCTGTGGACGCCGAGCACGAGACCTCCGCGCCGCCCGGCCCCGCCGGGCCCGGTCCGGACGGCCCGCCCGACCCGGTCGCCGAACTCGTCGGGCGGCTGAGCGGCGCCGGGCTGCACCCGGGCGAGGACGAACTGGCCGACGCCCTGTGGCTGGCCCGCTGGTCGCAGCCCACCGCCCGCGAGCCCGTCCCGCCGCCCGGCCCCGTCGACCGGCCGCCGACCGGTGGCGGCGGCGCGGGCACCCCCGGCGACCTGCCGCAGGTGCCCGCCGACGGCAGCGACGGCGCCGGGAGCCGGCTCGCCCCGCCCGAGGACGAGCCCCCCGGCATGCTGCACCTCTACCCGGGCGGCGGCGACACCGGCCGTGCCCGGACCGGTCCGGCGGGCCTCGCCGTCGCCGTACCCGAGGCTCCCGCGCTGCCCCGGCTGCTCGAACTCCAGGCCGCCCTGCGCCCGTTGCAGCGCTACCACACGCCCGCCCGCCCGCTGCGCAGCCTGCTCGACGAAGCCGCGACCGCCGAGCGCACCGCGCTGGCCGGCGGCCTGCTGCTGCCCGTCTTCCGCCCCGACCGGCGCGGCAACGCCACCATGCAGCTGCTCATGGACGCGTCCTCGTCGATGTACGTGTGGGAACGCATGCTGCGCGACCTCGGCGGGGTCTTCGAACGCCTCGGTGCCTTCCACGAGGTGCAGGTCCGCTACCTGCACGCCGGGCCCGAGGGCAGCCCCGCCGTCAGCCGCCACTTCGACCCCGAGCCCGCCGAACTGCGCTCCGCCGAGCAGCTCGGCGACCCCACGGGACGCCGGATCACCCTGCTGGTCAGCGACTGCGTGGGCCCGCTGTGGCGCTCCGGGCAGGCGCACCGGCTGATGCACCGGCTCGCCGCGTACGGGCCCGTCGCCGTGCTCCAGCCGCTGCCGACCCGGCTGTGGGCCCGCACCCGGCTGCCCGTCTCCTACGGGGTGCTGCACCGCGCGGAGGGGCCGCTGCCCGCCGCCGCACTGCGCTTCTCCGCCGGCGCCGGGGGCTTCACCACCCCGCCCGCGGGCGACGCCCTGCCCGTACCCGTCCTGCCGCCCACCGCGCAGGCGCTCGGCGCGTGGGCGCGGCTGCTGGCCGGGACGGGGGCCGGGGAGGTGCCCGCCGCCGTCGGCTGGGTGCGCTCCGACCAGCCCGCGAGCCCCGGCCGCCCCCGCCGCACCCCGCAGCCGCCCGGCCCGCTCGTCGAGACGTTCCGCTCCTCCGCCTCGCCCGCCGCCTCGCACCTGGCCGTCTACCTCTCGGCGGCGCCGCTCTTCCTGCCCGTCATGCAGATCGTCCAGCGCACCATGCTGCCGCTGTCCGGCCCCGCGGAACTGGCCGAGGTGCTGCTCAGCGGACTGGTCGTCCGCACGGACGGCGACGACCACCGGTGGTACGAGTTCACGCCCGGCGTACGCGACGAACTGCTGCTGCCGCTCGGCCGCGACGAGGCCGCGCTGGTGCTCAAGCACTGTTCGGCGTACGTCGAGCAGCGCTTCGGCCGCGGCGGACCCAACTTCCTCGCGATGGCCGTCAACCAGCTCACCGACGGCCCCGCCGACCCCGTCGCCGACGCCGCCGTGGCCGCCGCCGCGCGCCGGGCCGCCCTCGCCGAGGGCGGCACCGCGGGCGCCGACGGCTCCCAGCCCTTCGCGGAAGTGGCTGCGCGGGTGCTGGAGCGCTTCGTCGCGCCGGACGGCACGGAAGCCGGGACGGACGGCGGCGCCGACGGCACGCCGGGCACGTCCGGCGGCCGTCTCACCGCCGCGGGCCGTACCGGAACCGGCGCGGCGGCACTGGAAGAGGCCAGGGAACTCGTCGCGGCCTTCCTGTCCGAGGACATGGTGCAGAACCTGATCGACGCGGTGGCGCTGCTGCGCACCGCCACCCGGCAGGAGCGCGGGCACGCCACCGACCCCGAACTGTGGGCCGAGTTCGCCGAGCAGCTCATCCGGCTGTGGCGGCTGCGCCGCAGCCCCGAGCTGCTCCGCGAGGCGCAGGAGGCCGCGAAGATCGCCGTCTCGCACCCCGGTTCGGTCCGCGCCCGCGAGGTCCTCGCCTGGGTGCTGCGCGCCTGCGCCGACGACCGCACCGCGGTCGGCGACATCCGCGGCGCCCTGGAGCACCTGCGCCGCGCCGACCGCGAACTCACCGCGCTGTGCGCCGTACCGGGCCTGGAGGCGGGCGGGGTGCTGCGCGCCACCCTGGAGCGGGTCCAGGTGCTGGAGAGCCAGTGGGAGCTGAGCGGCGACACCGCGCTCCTGGAGGAGACCGTCGGCATGCTGGACGCCTTCGCCGACGCCTGGCCGCCCACCGAGGCGCGCCCCAGCGCACTGGCCACCGCCCGCGGCCGCGCCCTCCTGCGGCTGTCCGGCACCACGCCGGACACCGAACGCAGGCAGCTGTACGCGCAGCAGGCCGCCGCCTCCTTCACCGGAGCGCTGGAGGAACTGGAACGGGCGGGCTCCGCCGCTCCCTCTGGCGCCGCCGGTGGTACGGGTGGTGCGCCCGGGGCGGGAGCGGGCGCGGAACGCATCGTCCGCGCGCTGCTCGAACTCGTCGACGCGCTGCTCGCCGCCGGCGGCCGGCTGCCCGAGGCGCAGCGGCACGTCGACCGGGCGCTCGGCCTGACCCGCGACCGCCTCCAGCGTGCCGAGATCTTCGCCAGAGCCGGCCGGATCCGCGCCGCCCGCTACACCGAGGGCGGCCCGCCCGGCGAACTGGAGGCCGCCGCGGGCCGGTTCGCCGAGGCCTGCCGGCTCACCCCGCGCGACCGCCCCGAATACAGCAGCCTGGTCGCCGAATGGGGCGCCGTCCTGCTGAACCGCTCCGGGCTCCCCGGCGGCGAGACCTTCGTCAACACCGCCGTGCAGGTGCTGCGCGAATGCCGCACCGAGACCCCGGAGAGCGACCCGCGGCTGCCGTCGCGCCTGCTGATGCTCGGCCAGGCACTCGTGCTCCGCTACCTCGCGGAGGGCGACCTCGTCGATCTGCGGGAGGCCGAGTGGGTGCTCGGCCGCGCCGCCCAGCCCGCCGTCGACCCCGCCCAGATCGCCCGCATCGCCTTCGAACTGGGCCAGGTCCACCGGCTGGCCCACGCCTACACCGGGCGGAGCGAACGCCTCGACCTCGCCGACGACGCCTACCGGCGCGCCGCCGAGGCCGCGTCCGGCGCCGCGACCGGAGCGGCCGACCCGCTGCCCATGGTGCGGCTGGCCGCGCAGGCGCATCATTGGCGTGGAGCGGTCAACGAAGCAGCGCACCGCAGACGGGCCGCGACGGACGCGTACCGCGCCGCGACCGGCTGGTGGCGCAGGCTGCCCGACGACGGCGGCGAGGCCGGACGCCGGTCCGCGGAGCGGCTGGCGGCACTGAGCAACGACGTCTGAAACCGACTCACCCCCCGACGGAGGGCCGCGATGCACACCGACCCGCACGACACCGAACCCGCCCCCGACGTCCTCGCCCTCGACCTGGAATCCCTCCGCACGGTCGACCACCCCGTCCTCGCCGCCCTGGTGGAGGACCTGCGCGAGCGCGCCGCCGCCCCCGGCGGAGGCGCGCTGTGGGGCTTCGACAACGCGATGTGACCCCCGCAGTCCCCGCACACCCCCCGCACCCCGTCCGGAACACCCCTCAACAGGACGCCCGTCGCGGAGTTACGGCCAAAAGCCGCGCACCGCGTTTGCACCCCGCCACCCGGCGGGAATCACCGCGTGGGCCGACGGGGCGGCCCCGACGGAGGGGGAGGCGGAAGTGGCGCAGCGGCCGACGCGCAAGGGCCCGCGCCCCGCTGCCCCGCCCCCTGCGGCCACCCCGGACGTTTTCCCGCCGGGCCCCGGGGACGCGCGCCCGGGTGACGTGGGCGGTGCGGGGGAGCCCGGTACGCAGGACGGGGCCGCGACGGGCGCGGGGTCCAAGGGCATGGGGGCCGGGGGTCCGGGCGGGGAGCCCGTGCGGCAGTTCGTGCTCAAGACGCACAGCCGGTGCAACCTCGCCTGTACGTACTGCTATCTCTACGCCGGGCCCGACCACGGGTGGCGGGGGCGGCCGCGGCAGCCCGCCGCGGGGGTCGTACGGCGTACCGCCGAGCGGATCGCGGAGCACGCCGTCGCGCACGGGCTGCGGGAGGTCGCCGTCGTCCTGCACGGCGGCGAGCCGCTGCTGGCCGGTGCCGAACGGCTGGCCGACGACGTCGGGCTGGTCCGGCGGACCGTGCCCGCGACCGTGCACGCCACCGTCCAGACGAACGCCACGCTGCTGACCGCGGACGCCGTCCGTACGCTCGCCGCGGCCGGGATACGTGTCGGGGTCAGCCTGGACGGCGGGCGGGCGGCGCACAACACCGCGCGGGTGGACCACGCCGGACGGCCGGGGTGGCCCGCCGCGTCCGCCGGGCTGCGGGTGCTCGCCGAGACCGCGCCGGAGGCGTACGCGGGGGTGCTCAGCGTCGTGGACCTGCGGTACGACCCGGTCGAGGTCTACGAGTCGCTGCTGGACTTCGGGCCGCCCGCGATCGACCTGCTGCTGCCGCACGGTAACTGGTCCGCGCCGCCGCCGGGACTCCCCGCGCCGCCGGGCGACCCGGCGCCGTACGGCCGCTGGCTGACCGCCGTCTTCGACCGTTGGTGGCAGGCGGACCGGCGGCGCACCCGGGTGCGGCTGTTCGAGGAGTGCGTCGCGCTGCTGCTCGGGGTGCCCGCGGCCACCGAGCGGCTCGGGCTGCAGCCCTTCACCGCCGTCGTCGTCGAGACGGACGGCAGCATCGAGCAGGTCGACTCACTCAAGTCCGCCTACGAGGGCGCCGCCGCCACCGGGATGGACGTCTTCCGGCACAGCTTCGACGACGTCCTTACCCACCCCGGAGTGGCCGCCCGCCAGGCGGGCCTGACCGCTCTCGGCCCGGTCTGCCGGGCCTGCCCGCTGGTGACCGTCTGCGGAGGCGGCCACTACGCCCACCGCTACCTGGCCGGCGAGGGGTTCCGCAACCCCTCCGTCTACTGCGCCGACCTCGCGTTCCTGATCCGCCACATCGGCGCCCGGCTCGCCGCCGCGGCGGGCGCCGGATCCGGCGGCCACGCCCCCCGGGAGACAGTCCGGTGAACGTACCCGATGCCCTGCTCCGCACCCTCGGCACCACCGGCGGTGACGCCGCCGCGCTGGAGATGCTCGTGGCCGAGCAGCGCCGCCGCCGGCGGCTGATGCTGCGCGCGCTGCTCGACGCCGTCGCCGAGGCCCCGCCGTCCGTGCTGCCGCCCGCCGCCGCGGCCCGCGTGCAGGCCGACTGGCAACTGCTGGTCGCCGCCGAGCGGGCCGACCCGGCCGCCGCCCGGCGCGTCGTCGACTACCCGCTGACCGGCGGCTGGGCCGAACGCGCCCTGCGCGCCCTGACGCAAGGGACGGGTCCGGGGCCCGCGGCCCTGCTCGCCCACCTCGGGGCGCTGGCCGCCGCCGCGGCCGCGCGCGCCGGGCTGCGCTTCACCGCGGACGTGCCCGTGCACGACGGCGTGCTGGCCCTGCCCACCCTGGGCGGCTGCGCCGTCCCCGGCGGGCCCGGCACCGTAAGGGTGGCGGGGGAGGGCAACCGGCTGTGGCTGCACCTGGCGCCGGGCGGGGCGACCGCGGGGGACGGCCCCGCCGGGCACGACGGCCCGCACCCGGGCGGGACGGCCACCGGAGCCGCCCGGGTCGAGGTGCGGCGCGGGCCGGACGGGGTGTGGCGCTCCGCCGCCGAGGCCTGGCGGCCGATCCGCGCGCTGTGGGGGCCCGGCGGCCGCCCGGTGCTGGTCGACGACAGCGACCCGTACCGCGACGAGGAGCGCAGCACCAACCCGTACGGCCTGAGCGCCTCCGGCTCGCTCGGGGTGAGCCGGCACGCCGCCTGGCGCAGCGCCTGGCGGGACGCCCGCCCGCTGCTGCTGCTCGGCACGGGCGAGCGTGCGGTGGAGGCCGACAGCCTGCTGGACTGCTTCGTCCCGCTGGCGGGCTCGCCCACCGCCCGCTCCAGCGCGACGCGCGGCGACGCCTTCGGCGCGGTGCTCACCAGCGTCCCGCGCAGCGGCCTGGAACTGGCCGGGACGATCGTGCACGAGCTGCAGCACACCAAGCTGCTGGCCCTCTCGTCGGTGACCGTGCTGCACACCGCGGGCGACGAGCCGCGCTACTGGGCCCCCTGGCGGCCCGACCCGCGTCCCTTCGACGGGCTCTTCCAGGGCGCGTACGCCCATCTCGCGCTCGCCGACTTCCACCAGCGGGTCGCGCTGAGCGGCGCGCCGCCCGCCGTGCGGGACGCGGCCTGGGCCGACCACAGCCGCTGCCGCCAGCAGGTGGAGGCCGCGCTGCCGCAGCTGCTCGGGTCCAGCCGGCTCACGCCGCAGGGCCGCACCCTGGTCACCGCGATGGCCGCGCACCACGCCCGGCTCAAGGACCACGCCCCGCCGGACGGCCATCTGGCGCGGGCCACCGCCTACGTCGAGACGTCCCGGGTGATGTGGCGCCGCCAGGTCGTCTGAGGCCGGGCCGGACGGCGGGGCGCGGGGCGGAACACCGCCGTACCGGGCACCCCGGCGCCCGACCCGCGGCCCCCGACCGGACCCCCGCCCCGGCCCCCGACCCGGCCCCCGACCCGGCCGCCGACCGAACGGCCGACCGGACGGCGGTCCGAAGTGACCGGAACGCCCCCGAAACGGCATGACGTCGCGTCAACGGGGGATCAATCAGTGTAGTTTCTGGCCCAGGCCGCCTGGCGGCCCGTCAGAACGGCGCATGCACCACACGAGGGAGACGGTCGAATGCCCGGAGGGCGCAGCACGGCGGCACTCGCACGCGGACCGGTGACGATCAGCTTCGCCGGGTACAACCGCGCCTGGGCCTCCTGGATCGCCAGCAGGCTGGAGAAGCACGGCGTGCGGGTGGTGCTCCAGCGCCTCGACATCACTCCCGAGGCCAGCCTCGAAGAGGTCCTGGGCGATCTGCTGCTGGCCGAGGGCCGGGTGCTGATCGTGCTGTCCGAGTGGTACTTCCGGCTCGGCCCGCGCACCCACGAGGAGTGGAACTCCGCGCTGCGCCATGTCGTCCCGCCCAACAGCGAACGCTTCGCCGCCGTTTCGGTGACCTCGGCCGCGCTGCCCAGCGCGGCGGTCGCGCTGTCCGCCGCGGATCTGTGGGGCCTGGGCGCGGTCGAGGCCGAGCGGCGGCTGCTCGCCCGGCTCGGCATCACCCCCTCGCGCGCCGCCGCCGGGGACACCTTCGGCGGCACCGGCGGTCCGCGCTTCCCGCTGGAGCAGCCCGCGGTCTACGGCGGGGTGCCGCGCCGCAACACCCGCTTCACCGGCCGCGAGGAACTCCTCGGCGAGCTGCACACCACCCTCCAGCAGGCCGCCCCCGGCGCCGCCGTCGTCACGCTCTACGGCCTGTCCGGCGTCGGCAAGACACACATCGCGACCGAGTACGTCCACCGCTTCCAGACCGAGTACGACGCCGTGTGGTGGGTGCGCGCGGCCGAGCGCGGCACGCTGCGCGAGAAGCTCGCGGGCCTCGCCCCGGCCCTCGAACTGGTCACCGGGCGCGAGTACGGCGAGCGGCTGCGCGCCGTGCGCGACGCGCTGCGCCGCGGGGAGCCGTACGGGCGCTGGCTGGTCGTGCTGGACGGCGCCGACCAGCCCGACGACGTCTACGACCTGGTGCCCAGCGGACCGGGGCACGTACTGATCACCTCGCAGAACCGGGAGTGGGGCGAGCACAACAGCTCGCTCATCGAAGTGCCGGTCTACGACCGGGTGGAGTCGGTGGCGTTCGTGCGCCGGCGCGCGCCGCGGCTGGACGAGGCCGAGGCCGACCGGCTCGCCGACGCCCTCGGCGACCTCGCGCTCGCCCTGGACCAGAACGCGGGCGCGCTCAACGACTCCAACACCTCCGTCGACGAGTACATCGAACTGCTGCGCCGCGGTGCGGACGTCGAACCGGGGCTGAAGGTCGCCGCCGACTTCCAGATGACCTACTACACGGCCTTCTCGATACTGCTCAACCGGCTCCGCGAGGACAAGCCCGAGACCGTCGACCTGCTGCGGCTGTGCGTCTTCTTCGCCCCGGGCCCGATCCCGGTGCGGCTGCTGCGCGAGATGCAGATCCGCGACGTCCCCGAGAAGCTCGCCGGGCTGCTCGGCGACTCGGTGCTGTGGAACAACGCGATCGACAAGCTCGCCCAGTGGTCCGTCATCCAGGTCGATCCGCAGGAGATCGCGGCCGAGGAGACCGTCGGCACCAACGAGGTCGTCCAGATGCACCGGCTGGTCCACCAGGCCGTCCGCGCCGAGATGCCGCAGGACGAGCAGGCCGACTACTCCCGTGTCGTCCGCAAGATCCTCGCCGCGGCCGACCCCGCGCGGCCCGCCGACACCCGGCTGTGGACGCGCTACGCGGAGATCGTGCCGCACCTGGAGGCCTCCGGCGCGCTGGCCAGCACCAACCCGGAGATCCAGGTCATGGTGCTCAACTGCCTGCGCTACCTGTACCTGTCGGGCGAGTACCGCACGGGGCTGGCCATCGCCGAGGTCGCCGCCGCCGAGTGGCCGCGGCTGCTGCCCGCCGGGCACCCCAAGCTGTGGGACCTGATCCACCACCAGACCAACCTGATGCGCGCCACCGGCGACGTCCGCGCCACCGAGGCCCTGGACCGCGACGCCTACGACCGGCTCCGCCAGGACCGCGGCGACCGCGACCTGCTGGTGCTGCGCGCCGCCGGGAACCTGTCCGCGGACCTGCGCAGCCTCGCCCAGTTCGACGAGGCCCTGCGGCTGCTGGAGTTCGCCCGCGACGGCTACCGCGAACTCGTCGGCGAGCTGGACTCCAGGACGCTGAGCACGCAGAACAACCTCGCCATGACCTACCGGCTGCTGGGCCGCTACGACCAGGCCCTGCGGCTGGACCAGGCGACCATGGAGGCCCGCCGCGAGCTGCTGCGCGAACGGCACAACTGGACGCTGTCGTCGGAGAACTCCTTCGCGCACGACCTGCGCCTGCTGGGCCGCTACGAGGAAGCGACCTCCGTGCAGGAGCGCAACTGCGAGATGCACCGCAACGTCCTCGGCGCCGACAACCCGCAGACGCTGCGCGCCGAGCACAATCTCTCGCAGTGCTACTACCGGGGCGGTGACCGCGAGCGCGCGGCCGCGCTGATGGCGGGGCTGCTGGAGCGCTGCGAGCGCGTCCTCGGCGACAGCGACCCGCAGACGCTGCGCGTCAAGGCCAGCTACTCCGCCTTCCAGCGCGAGCACGGCGACCTCGACCAGGCCCGCGAGATGGGCGAGTTCGTGCTGCGCGAGTACCGCCTCCAGCTCGGCGAGCAGCACCCCTACACTGCGGGCATCCTCGGCAACCACGGGCTGATCCTGCGGGCCGCGGGCGAACGCCGGCAGTCGCAGCTGGAGATCGAGTCCGCGCTGATCACCATGACGGCCGCGGTCGGCGAGGACCACCCCTGGACCCTGGGCTGCGCCCTGAACGCCACCGCCACCCGCAACCTCGCCAGCGACCCCGAGGGCGCCGCGGACCTGGCGCGGATCACCACCGAGCGCGCCACCGCGGCGCTCGGCAAGGACCACCCGCTGACGCTGTCGTGCCGGATCGCGCTCGCGACCGACCTGCGCAACCTGCGCCGCCGCCCGGAGGCCGACAAGGTCGAGGAGGAGGCGCTGGCGATCCTGTCCGGGACGCTCGGCGCGCAGCACCCGCACACCGTCGCCGCCCGCTCCCGTACCCGGCCCTACTGGGACTTCGAGCCGTTCAGCTCCTGACCGCACCGGGCCCGCGGATCCGTCCGCGGGCCGTACACCGACCGCACAGAGCAGTGACAGAGCAGTGGGGGAGACGCACCCGTGGCGATAGTCCGCTTACCCGCCGGCGAGTCCGGCGGGACACCGTTCCTGATCGAGGTGGACGGCCCGCCCGCCGCCGCCGGTGACGCCTCGGGCGTCTACGACGGCATCGAGACCCGCGCCAGCCCCGCCCAGCGGGTCATGGACGCCGCCCGGGACGTCTACGGCGACGGGCTCGACCTCGCCCGCAGGCTCGCCGAGGAGGCGGCCCGCCGCTTCGCCGGGATGGACGAGGCGGTCCGGCCCGCCGAGATCGAGATGCAGCTCGCGGTCAAGCTGGACGCCACGCTCGGCGCCTTCCTCGTCCAGAGCGGCGCCGAGGCCCAGTTGCAGGTGACCTTCCGCTGGACACCGGGCGGCGGCACCCCGTGACCGCCGCCGAGGAGACCGGCGCCGGCATCGCGATCCTCCCCTACAGCCAGGTCGTCGGGCAGCACGACCTCAAGCTCGCGCTGGAGCTCAACCACATCGCCCCGTCGATCCGCGGGGTGCTGCTCGCCGGGGCACCCGGCACCGCCAAGTCGACCGTCGTCCGCGCCTTCTCGCTCATGGTGCAGGGCCGGCTGCCGGTCACCCTCACCATCGACGCGACCGACGACCGGGTGCTGGGCGGCTGGGAGCTGGGCGACCTGCTGGAGGGCCGCACCACCCGCAAACGCGGCCTGCTGGAGAACGCCGGGGACGACGGGCTGCTCTACGTCGACGAGGTCAACCTCCTCAACGACCACGTCGTCAACATCATCCTCGACGTCGCCTCCACCGGTGTGCTGTCCGTGCAGCGCGAAGGCATCGACACCGTGCGCAAGGTCAACTTCGGCCTCATCGGCACCATGAACCCCGAGGAGGGCGGGCTGCGCCCGCAACTGCTCGACCGCTTCGGGCTCATGGCCGTCGCCACCGAACTCGACGACACCCAGCGCCGGGCGATGCTGCACGCGGTGCTGCGCTTCGACGAGGAGCACGCCCACCCCGGCGGCACCGACGGATCGGTCGCCCGCTGGCGCGCGCAGGACGCCGAGGTACGGGAGCGGCTGCGCGCCGCCCGCGAGCGGCTCTACGCGGTGCAGGTGCCCGACGCCGTCGAGGCGCTGGCCGTCGCCGTCGGGCGGGAACTGCGGACCGTGGGCCACCGCGGTGAGGTCGTCATGGTCCAGGCCGCCCGCGCGTACGCCGCCCTCCAGGGCGACACCGCCGTGACCGCCCGGCACCTGCGCACCGTCGCCCCCTTCGCGCTGCGCCACCGCAAGGCCGAATCCGCCCAGGGCGGCCCCGTCGACTGGTCGGCCGAGGACGACGACGTGCTGGAGCGACTGCTGTCATGACCTCCGCCGCGCTCCCGCGCCGGGCGCCCGCCGACCGGCCGGAACTCGCCCGGCTCCTGCGGGCGTTCGCCTGCGCGGCGGTGGAACCCGGGCTCGCCGGAGTGCTGCTCTTCGACGTGCCCGACGACGCGCTCGACACCGTCACCGCACTGTTCGCCGCCGTCTTCGGACGCGACACGCCCGCCGTCGTGCTCGGCGCCGCCGCCCGCGAGGACGAGCTGTGGACCCGGATCGGCCTCGAACCCGGCGACGGCGGCCTCACCGTACGGGCCCGGCGCGGCGCCCTCGTCGAGGACGACCCCGGCGCCGCGCCCGCCACCGCCGTCGTCCCCGACCTCGCCCGGCTCGGCCTGCCCGGACTGCGGGCCGCCGTGACACTCGTCGGCGCGGACGTGGCGTCCGTGCAGCGGCACGGCGTCGGCGTCGTCTGGCGGCCGCGCGCCCGGTGGCTCGCCTTCTGCCGCTCGGCGGACGCCGGACGCATCTCCCCGCACCTCCTCGACCGCTTCCCGCTGCGGCTGTCGCTGCCCGGCCTGGTCCTGCCCGCAGAGCCGGGCACACCCGGCGAGCTGTGGCGCGGCAGCGCCGAACGGGCCGCGCTGGACCACGCCCTCGCGGTCGGCGTCGCACCGGTACGGGTCGGGGCCGCCGCGCTGGAGCGGGTCGCGCAGGCCGCGCCCGCCGCGGGCGGCGGCGAACGCCGGGCCCTCGCGCTCGGCCGGATCGCCCGCGCCCTCGCCCGTCTCGACGGCGCCGGCACCGCGGAGCCCGGCCACGTCGACGCCGCCGCCCGGCTCATCGGGCTGCCCGCCGAGGCCCCGCCGCAGGCCGCCGCACCCGACGAGGCGGGCCTGCCGCCGGTCCCGCCGCCGCCCGCCACCGCAGGACGGGGCACCGGCGGAACACCGGGCACCGCGGGCGGCGGCACCACCACGCGGCTGGCGCACACCGGAGGGCCCGCCGAGAGCCTGGAGCCGCAGCCCGCCGCCGCCGGGCCCGACCGCCCCGCCGGGCCGCCCTACCCGGAGGACGACGCGGAACCGCTGCACGACCACGCGCCGCTGCGCGGTGCCTGGCGGCGCACCGTGCACAGCGAGCGCGGGCCCGTCGTCGGTGTGCGGCGCGCCTCCGACCTGCGGGACCTGGCGCTCGTCCCGACCGTCGTCGCCGCGGCCTCCAAGCGGCGGCTGCGCGGCGAACTCACCGTCACCGCCGAGGACCTGCGCAGCCACGTCCGCGCCGCCGAGCCCGACCGCATGCTCGTCCTGCTGCTCGACCACACCTGCCGCCGCGGCCGCGACTGGCAGGCCGTCCTCGCCCCCTACCTGCGCTGGGCCTACACCGGCCGGGCCGCGGCAGCGGTCGTCGAGGTCGGCGGCGCGGGCGCCCCCGACGAACTGCGGGCCGAGGCCTTCCTCGCCCGCAACGTCCTGGAGCCCCGGCTCACCGCGGCCCTGCACCGCCGCCCCGGCCGCTCCAGCCCGCTCGCCCACGGGCTGCTGCTGGCCGGGCAGTTCGTCCGCCGGGCCTTCCAGCAGCAGCCCACCGCGCTGGCCGAGGCGTGGTTCGTCGCCGTGACCGACGGCCGCGGCAACGTCCCCCTCGGCGCGAGCCTGACCGGCCGCCTCACCCCGCCCGTCGGCCGCCGCGGCATCGACGACGCCCTCACCGCCGCCGCCCAGCTCGGCGCCCTCAACCGGATGCGCCTCCACACGGTGGTCGTCGACGCCGGAGCCGAGCCCTACCCCGACCTTCCCTTCACCCTGGCCGACGCCCTGGGCGCCCTGACGGTCGCCGGCCCCGACGGGGAGCCCGCCGATGACGACTGAGCACGGCGCCCGGACGGCGCCGACGCCGGCCCGGCGTGCGGTGGTGGCGGTCCGCGCGGTGCCGGGCGCGGCGGACGCGCGTCGCACGGGCGGGCGTACGGGGAGTGCGGAGGTGGACGGTGGGCGATGAGGAGGGGCGGATACGGCGGACCGGGGGCGGGTGGCTGGCCGGGGCGTGGGGGGCCTTCCGGTCGCCGCGGCCCGTGGCCGTGTCGGCGCCGAAGCGGCCCGAGGTGCCCGGGGCGGCGGACGCGGAGGCCGGGCGCAACGAGTCCACCGGTCTCGGCAGCCTCCCCGCGGACCCGCGCCGCAGGCTCCCGCCGGGCATGGCGAAGCTGCTGGTCCAGCCCGCCAGGACCGCCGACGGCCGCAGCGGCTACCTGCTCACCGGCACCGCGGACGACAGCGCGCCGCTCTCCGCGGCGGGGCCGCACCTGCCGCCCACCGACATCCGGCTCTCCCGCCTCCAGCAGCAGGGCAGCGGGGACGGCACCGCGGCGGGCATGCCGAGCGAGGTCTACCGGGCCGTCCGGCACTGGTCGCAGCAGAGCCGGCAGCGGCCCCTGGTGGCCTGGCTCACCGACCTCCGCGCCCGGCACGGCGAGGCCCTGCACCTCGTCGTCTGGGACGACACGGAGTTCGAGATCCCCTGGGAACTCCTCACCCTGCCCCCGGCGGACGACCCGGCCCCCGCAGCCGTACCGCCCGCGCGCGGGCCGGACCCCGCGCCACCCGGCGGGGTGCCGCTCGGCGCGGTCGTCCCCGTCGCCCGCTGGACGACGACGTGCGAGGAGGCCGCTCCGCTGCTGACGGGGCCCGCTGACTGCGCGGGCGGCGTCCTGAGCTACTTCGACGCCGACATGGCGGGCGACAGCGAGGCCTTCCGGCACGTCGCGCACCGCCCCTGCGCCACCCGGGACGACTTCCTGGCCGCCCTCGGCGGCGCGGGCGACACCCCGACCGGCCTGGTCTACCTGGGCGCCCACGGCAAGCACGGTGCGAGCCTGGAGAATCTGAGCCTCGGCGGGCTCACCTGGTACGAGCTGAACGAGCAGGCCATGCCCGCGCTCGCGGCAGGCGGCACGGCGGTCGTGCTGAACGTCTGCCACGCCGGGCGGGTCGTCGCCAACCACGGCGGCGGCGAGGACGCGCTCCGCGGCTTCACCGAGCTGTTCCTGCGGGGCGGGGCCACCGCGTGCGTCGCGGTCGGCGGCGCGGTGGACGACACGATCGCGCGCGAGCTGCTCGCGCACCTGATGGACCACACCGGCCGTACGCCGGAACGCTCCCTGGCGCTGATGCTGCGCGACTTCCGGGCCCGCGCGACCGACACGCTCCCGCACCCGCTGCCCCGCGCCCGGGGCGGCGACGGCACGGTCGACCTCAGGGGCCAGCGCGCGGTCCTGCGCTTCCTGTACCCCTTCATGTACGTCTACTACGGCCACCCGCACACCACGCTGCGGCTGTCCCCGTCCGCCGCGGACGGTGCCGCGTGACGGCCGCGGGCGGCACCGAGGGGGCGGGGCTGCGGATCGAACCCGTCGTCAGCCGCCCCCGTACCGCGTACGCCGGGCAGGCCTACCTCGTCACCGTGGACCTGCGGGGCGCGGGCGCGGACGGCGGATGGCCGTACGAGGAGGAGGAGTTCGCCTTCGGGATCACCCTCGACGGGCAGCCGCGGCTGCGCTGCGAGGCGCTGGGCCACCCCGGTGTGGTGCTGCACCGCTTCGGCGACACGTACGGCCCGGCGCGCTTCCTGGTGACCGCCGGTCAGGACGTCGGCCCCGCGGAACTGCGGCTGACCGTCTCCAACGGCTGGGGCGTGCCGGTGCGCACCGCGCGGCTGCGACTCGACGTGCTGCCCGCGCCCTCCGCCCCGGACACCACGGGCAGCGCGCCCGTCGGTGTGCCCTACCCGGCCGCGGGCACGGCGCCCGGCCCGGCCTCCGACGTCACCGCGCACGGCCCGGCGAGGCCCCTTCTGGGGATCCCCGGCCCGCGGCCCGTCCCGCGCGCAGTCCCGGAGCCGGACCCCGAACCCGAGGCCGTGCCCGCCCTCGCCTCCGGAGGCCGCGTCACCATCAGTTTCGCGGGCTACAACCGGGCCTGGGCCTCCTGGGCCGCGGGCGTCCTGGAGCGGCACGGCGTCCACGCGGTGCTCCAGCGCTGGGACGTGGCCCCCGGCGCCTCCCTCGCCGACGGCCTGCGCGATCTGCTGCTCTCCCGCGACCAGGTCCTCCTGGTGCTGAGCGCCTGGTACTTCGCGCTCGGCGGGCGCACGGAGGCGGAGTGGCAGGCGGCTCTCGACGAGGTGGTGGCCCCGCGCCCGGACCGCTTCCGGGCCGTCGCCGTCTCCTCCGAGGTGCTGCCCGCCGCGACCGCCCTGCTCGTCCCTGCCGACCTGCGGGGCACGGGCCCCGTGGAGGCCGAGCGGCGGCTGCTCGCCCGGCTCGGCGTCCCCCCCTCGCACACCGCCGGGAGCGGTCTCGGCGGCACCGGCGGTCCGCGCTTCCCGCTGGAGCAGCCCGCGGTCTACGGCGGGGTGCCGCGCCGCAACACCCGCTTCACCGGCCGCGAGAAGGTCCTCACCCAGCTCGCCCAGGAGTTCCAGCAGGCCGAGCAGGGGGCGGGTGTGGTGACCCTGCTGGGCCTGTCCGGCGTCGGCAAGACGCAGATCGCGACCGAGTACGTCCACCGCTTCCAGGCCGAGTACGACGCGGTGTGGTGGGTCCGTGCCGCCGAGCGCGGCACCCTGCGCGAGAAGCTCTCCGCGCTCGCCCCCGCCCTCGGCCTGGTCACGGGTCAGGAGTACGGCGAGCGGCTGCGGACCGTACGCGAGGCGCTGCGGCGCGGGAAACCGTACTGGCGCTGGCTGGTCGTGCTGGACGGCGCCGACCAGCCCGACGACATCTACGACCTGGTGCCCAGCGGGCCGGGGCACGTACTGATCACCTCGCAGAACCGGGAGTGGGGCGAGCACAACAGCTCGCTCGTCGAGGTGCCCGTCTTCGAACGGGTGGAGTCGGTGGACTTCGTGCGCCGCCGGGCACCGCGCGTCGGCGAGGCGGAGGCGGACCGGCTCGCCGACGCGCTCGGCGACCTCGCGCTCGCCCTGGACCAGAACGCGGGCGCGCTCGACGACTCCGCCACGCCCGTGGACGAGTACATCGAACTGCTGCGCCGCGGTGCGGACGTCGAACCGGGGCTGAAGGTCGCCGCCGACTTCCAGATGACCTACTACACGGCCTTCTCGATCCTGCTCAACCGGCTCCGTGAGGACAGGCCCGAGACCGTCGACCTGCTGCGGCTGTGCGTCTTCTTCGCCCCGGGCCCGATCCCCGTCCGCCTGCTGCGCGAGACGCGGATCCACGACCTGCCCTCCCCGCTGACCGGACTGCTGCGCGATCCGCTGGTGTGGGGCGCGGCGCTGAACAAGCTCGCGCAGTGGTCGGTGATCCAGACCGAGCCGCACGAGGCGGCGGGCGAGGCCATCCAGCTGCACCGGCTCGTGCACCAGGCGGTACGGCAGGAGATGCCCGCCGAGGAGCAGGAGGTCTCCTCCCGGGTCGTCCGCGACATGCTCGCCGCGGCCGACCCGGCGCGTCCCGCCGACGCCCGGGAGTGGCCGCGCTACGCCGAGATCGTGCCGCACCTGGAGGCGTCCGGCGCACTCGCGAGCACCGATCCCGCGACCCAGGACACGGTGCTCAACTGCCTGCGCTATCTGTACCTGTCCGGGGAGTACGGCACCGGTCTGCGGATCGCCGAGGTCGCCGCCGCCGAGTGGCCGCGGCTGCTGCCCGCCGGGCATCCGAAGCTGTGGGACCTGATCCACCACCGGACCAACCTGCTGCGTGCCATCGGCGACTTCCGCGCCACCGAGGCCCTCGATCGGGACGCCTACGAGCGGCTGCGCGAGGACCGCGGCGACCGCGACCCGCTGGTGCTGCGCGCCGCCGGAAACCTCGCCGCCGACCTGCGCAGTCTCGGCCGTTACGACGAGGCGTTCACCCTCTCCTGGCAGGCCCGTGACGGTTACCTGGAGATGCTCGGCGCGCAGGACTCGCGCACCCTCAGCGCACAGAACAACCTCGCCGTCACCTACCGGCTGCTGGGCCGCTACCAGGAGGCCCTGGAACTGGACCGGCGGACGCTCCAGGCGCGGCGCGAGATCCTGCGCGGGCGGCACAACTGGACCCTGTCGTCGGAGAACTCCTTCGCCCACGACCTGCGCCTGCTGGGCCGCTACGAGGAGGCGACCTCGGTCCAGGAGCGCAACTGCGACACGCACCGCGGCGTCCTCGGCGCGGACAACCCGCAGACGCTGCGCGCCGAGTACAACCTCGCGCAGTGCTACCACAGCGGCGGCGACCGCCCCCGCGCGGCCCGGCTCATGACACGCCTGCTGGAACGCTGCGAACGTGTCCTCGGCGACACCGACCCGCTCACCCTGCGCGTCGAGGCCAGCTTCTCCGCCTTCGCCCGCGAGCACGGCGACCTCGACCAGGCCCGCGAGATGGGCGAGGACGTGCTGCGGGAGTACCGGGGCCGGCTCGGCGAGCAGCACCCCTACACCGCGGGCCTGCTCGGCAACCACGGGCTGATCCTGCGGGCGGCCGGTGAGCGCCGGCAGTCGCAGCGGGAGATCGAGTCCGCGCTTATCACCATGACGGCCGCGGTCGGCGAGGACCACCCCTGGACGCTGGCCTGCGCCCTGAACGCCACCGCCGCCCGCGCCCTCGCGGGCGATGCGCGGAGCGCCGCCGAGCTGAGCCGGGAGACCGCCCGGCGCGCCGCGGCCGCCCTGGGCGGGGAGCATCCGCTGACACTGTCGTGCCGCATCGCGCTGGCCGCCGACCTGCGCGCGCTGCGCCGCGGACCGGAGGCCGACACCGTCGAGGAGGAGGCACTCGGGCGCCTGGCCGCGACCCTCGGCCCACGGCACCCGCACACCCTCGCCGCCCGCTCCCGCAGCCGGCCCTTCTGGGACTTCGAGCCCTTCACCACCTGACCGGCCCGCACCCGCGAAACGGCGGGTGGCCCGTACCGGCGAACCGGTACGGGCCACCCGCCGTCGTCGTGCGACCGGGCGCCGCGGCGTCAGATCTCGAAGACCTCGTTGACCAGCTCCTCCTGCTGCGCCTGGTGGCGCTTGGCGGAGCCGACCGCGGGGGAGGAGGACGCCGGGCGGGAGACGCGGCGGAGCCGGTCCGCGTTGTCGGGGGCCGCGCCGAGCAGCAGGTCCAGGTGGTCGATCAGGTTGAGGGCGATGAAGGGCCACGCGCCCTGGTTCGCCGGCTCGTCCTGCGCCCACACGAACTTCTGCGCCTTCGTGTACGGCGCGATGGCCGCCTGGATCTCCACGCCGGGCAGCGGGTACAGCCGCTCGATGCGGATGAAGGCCACGTCGTTCGCCCCGCGCTTCTCCCGCTCCGCGACGAGGTCGTAGTAGACCTTGCCCGAGCAGAAGACGACCTTGCGGACGGCCTCGGGGTCGACCGAGTGGTCACCGATGACCGGCTGGAACGAGCTGTTGGTGAAGTCCTCGGCCTTGGACGCGGCCGCCTTCAGCCGGAGCATCGACTTCGGGGTGAAGACGATCAGCGGCTTGTGGTGCGGGTTGTGCACCTGCCAGCGCAGCAGGTGGAAGTACTGCGCCGGGGTCGTCGGGACGGCCACCGTCATGTTGTTCTGGGCGCACAGCTGGAGGAAGCGCTCGATACGGGCGGACGAGTGGTCCGGGCCCTGGCCCTCGTAGCCGTGCGGCAGCAGCAGCACCACCCCGGAGGTCTGGCCCCACTTCTGCTCCGCCGAGGAGATGAACTCGTCGACGATGGTGGCCGCGCCGTTGACGAAGTCGCCGAACTGCGCCTCCCACATCACCAGCGCGTCCGGGCGGGCCAGCGAGTAGCCGTACTCGAAGCCCATCGCCGCGTACTCGCTGAGCAGCGAGTCGTAGACGTTGTAGCGGGCCTGGTCCTCGGACAGGTAGAGCAGCGGGGTGTAGTCCTCGCCGGTCTCCCGGTCGATGATGACCGCGTGCCGCTGGCCGAAGGTGCCGCGGCGCGAGTCCTGGCCGGCGAGCCGGACCGGGGTGCCCTCCAGCAGCAGCGAGCCGATCGCCAGCGTCTCGCCCATGCCCCAGTCGATCGTGCCGTCCTCGACCATGGCCGCGCGGCGCTGGAGCTGCGGCAGCAGCCGCGGGTGGACGGTGACGTGCTCGGGGATGTTGACCTGCGAGGCCGCGATGCGCTTGACGACCTCGGAGGAGACCGCGGTCGGCACCGACACCGGGAACTGCGACTGGTTGCCGGACTGCTCCTGCTCGGACGGCGCGGCGGTGGCCTCGCGGACCTCGGTGAAGACCTTCTCCAGCTGGCCCTGGTAGTCCTGCAGCGCCTGCTCGGCCTCCTCCAGGGTGATGTCGCCGCGGCCGATGAGCGACTCGGTGTAGAGCTTGCGCACCGAGCGCTTCTTGTCGATCAGGTCGTACATCAGCGGCTGGGTGAAGGCCGGGTTGTCGGACTCGTTGTGACCGCGCCGCCGGTAGCAGATCAGGTCGATCACGACGTCCTTGTTGAACGCCTGGCGGTACTCGAAGGCCAGCCGCGCCACGCGGACCACGGCCTCCGGGTCGTCGCCGTTGACGTGGAAGATCGGCGCCTCGATCATGCGGGCCACGTCGGTGGCGTACATCGACGAGCGGGCCGACTCCGGGGCGGCGGTGAAGCCGACCTGGTTGTTGATGACCACGTGCACGGTGCCGCCGGTGCGGTAGCCGCGCAGCTGCGACATGTTGAGCGTCTCGGCCACGACGCCCTGGCCGGCGAAGGCCGCGTCGCCGTGCAGCGCGATGGGCAGCACGGTGAAGTCGGTGCCGGCCTTGTTGATGATGTCCTGCTTGGCGCGGGCGATGCCCTCCAGGACCGGGTCGACCGCCTCCAGGTGGGAGGGGTTCGCGGCGAGCGAGACCTTGATCTGCTCGCCGTCCAGGCCGGTGAAGGTGCCGTTGGCGCCCAGGTGGTACTTGACGTCGCCGGAGCCGTGCATCGACTTCGGGTCGAGGTTGCCCTCGAACTCGCGGAAGATCTGCGCGTACGACTTTCCGACGATGTTCGCCAGCACGTTGAGCCGGCCGCGGTGCGCCATGCCGATGACGGCCTCGTCCAGCCGCGACTCGGCGGCCGCGTCGATGACGGCGTCCAGCAGCGGGATGACCGACTCGCCGCCCTCCAGCGAGAAGCGCTTCTGGCCGACGTACTTCGTCTGCAGGAACGTCTCGAAGGCCTCCGCGGCGTTCAGCCGGCGCAGGATGCGCAGCTGCTCCTCGCGCTCGGGCTTGGCGTGCGGACCCTCGATGCGGTCCTGGATCCACTTGCGCTGCTTGGGGTCCTGGATGTGCATGAACTCGATGCCGACCGTGCGGCAGTACGAGTCGCGCAGTACGCCCAGGATGTCGCGCAGCTTCATGAGCGACTTGCCGGCGAAACCGCCGACGGCGAACTCCCGCTCCAGGTCCCACAGCGTGAGGCCGTGCTCCAGGATGTCCAGGTCGGGGTGCTTGCGCTGGCGGTACTCCAGCGGGTCGGTGTCGGCCATGACGTGGCCGCGGACCCGGTAGGAGTGGATCAGCTCGAAGACCCGCGCGGCCTTGGTGACGTCGTCGTCGTGCGCGGTGTCGATGTCCGTGCGCCAGCGGACCGGCTCGTACGGGATGCGCAGCGACGCGAAGATGTCGTCGAAGAAGTCGTTCTCGCCCAGCAGCAGCTGGCTGATGATCCGCAGGAACTCGCCGGAGGCGGCGCCCTGGATCACCCGGTGGTCGTACGTGCTGGTCAGCGTCATGACCTTGGAGATGCCGAGCTTGTTCAGGGTGTCCTGCGAGGTGCCCTGGAACTCCGCCGGGTAGTCCATCGAGCCGACGCCGAGGATCATCGACTGGCCGGGCATCAGACGCGGCACGGAGTGCACGGTGCCGAGGCCGCCGGGGTTGGTCAGCGAGGCCGTGACGCCCTGGAAGTCGTCCATCGTGAGCTTGCCCGTGCGGGCGCGGCGCACGATGTCCTCGTAGGCCTGCCAGAACTCGAAGAAGTTCAGCGTCTCGGCCTTCTTGATGGCCGCGACGACGAGCTGGCGGTCGCCGTTCGCCTTGACCAGGTCGATGGCCAGGCCCAGGTTGACGTGCTCGGGCTTGACCAGGGTCGGCTTGCCGTCCTTCTCCGCGTAGGAGTGGTTCATCGACGGCATCGCCTTGAGCGCCTGCACCATGGCGTAGCCGATGACGTGCGTGAAGGAGATCTTCCCGCCGCGGGCGCGCTTGAGGTGGTTGTTGATGACGATGCGGTTGTCGAACAGCAGCTTCACCGGGATGGCCCGCACCGAGGTGGCGGTGGGCAGCTCCAGCGACGCGCTCATGTTCTTCGCCACGGCGGCCGCGGGGCCGCGCAGCGTC
Source organism: Streptomyces sp. NPDC004031 (assembly GCF_053604375.1). Lineage (NCBI taxonomy): Bacteria > Bacillati > Actinomycetota > Actinomycetes > Kitasatosporales > Streptomycetaceae > Streptomyces > Streptomyces sp. NPDC004031. Next base: position 127,031 of record NZ_JBSGHL010000007.1, read on the forward strand.
TGGAACTCGGTCGCGGTGGCGGCGTCTGCCGGGGCCGCGGCGGCGGCCTTCGCGGCGGGCGCGGGCTTCGCGGCAGGAGCGGCGGGCGCCGGGGCGGCCGGAGCCGGCGCGGCGGGGGCCGCGGGCTGCGCGGGGGCCGGAGCCGGAGCCGGGGGCTGTACGGGCGCGGCGGCGGCCGGGGCCGGCGGCGCCGCGGGGACGGCGGCGGGCGCCGGAGCGGCGTTCGCACGGGCCGCGGCGCCCGAGGCGCCGCCCTGGCCGGCGGGGGCCGCCGGAGCGGCGGAGCCGTCCGGCTTGTAGTCGGCGAAGAAGTCCCACCAGGCTCGGTCTACCGAGTTCGGGTCCTGGAGGTACTGCTGGTAGATCTCATCGACCAGCCACTCATTGGGGCCGAAACCCCCTGCGGGGCCCTCGCCCTGCGCTTCGTGGTCGGTCGTGACACTAGAGCTATTGGGGGACTGTGGCGACACGGCGGCAACCGCCCTCTTCCGCTTCACAAGATGGTGGACAGCGGAAATAAAGGCTACGCCTACCTGGCCCTGCGTCGCAGGCCCGGGGGCCAGTCGTCGTGTACGTCACACCGAAAATCTGGTTTCGGAGCCCTTCATGGCGGGAAATTGGTCCCTCTTGAGGGTTGTCCGACCGGAAGTGGCCGCTGTGCCCGGGATGAACGTCACATGAACTGCGGGCACCGCCGGGGCAAGGCCGTCAAGGCGTCGCCGTTCCGCTACCCGGAAGAGTCACATGTATGCGGCAACCACGGGGTGATTCGGCCACCTGGATCCGGCCGCCGTGCAGGTCCACCGCCCAGCGCGCGATGGCCAGCCCCAGTCCCGTCCCCCCGTCGCCGCCCGGCTGGGAGCCGCGGTGGAAGCGCTCGAAGACCCGTCCCCGGTCCGCCTCCGGGATGCCCGGACCCTCGTCCACGACGTCCAGCTCCAGCGACCCCGGCGCCGCCCCGGCCCGTGCCCGTACCGTTACCCGGCCGCCCGGCGGGCTGTGCTTGACCGCGTTGTCGACGAGGTTGGCCACCACCTGGTGCAGCCGCTCCCCGTCCGCGTACGCGACCAGGCCCGGCGGTGCGACGTCCAGGTGCAGCGGCACGTCCGCGCGGGCCCGGGAGCGCGAGCCGCCCGAGCCCATGCCCAGGCTCGCGGTCTTCAGCACCGCCGACAGGTACGGCCACACCTCGAACCGCTTGGCGTCCAGCCGCACCGCCCCGCTGTCCAGCCGCGACAGGTCCAGCAGCTGGCTCACCAGCTTGCCGAGCCGCTCGGTCTGCTGGAGCATCAGCCGCATCGTCTCCGGGTCGGCGGCCGACACGCCGTCCACGACGTTCTCCAGCACCGCGCGCAGCGCCGCGATGGGCGTGCGCAGCTCGTGCGAGACATTCGCCACCAGCTCCTTGCGGTGCCGGTCGGCCGCGGCGAGGTCGGCGGCCATCCGGTTGAACGTCTCGGCCAGCTCGCCGACCTCGTCCCGGCGTGTCCTGGCGACCCGGCGGCTGTAGTCGCCGCCCGCCATGGCCCGCGCGACCGCGGTCATCTCGCGCAGCGGCGCGGTCAGGTTGTCCGCGACGATCTGGGTGATCAGCAGCGAGGCGATGATCGAGAAGATCGTGATGACCCGCAGCCCGGTGGCCGAGCGGATCGCCACGAACACCAGGCCGGTGGTGATCAGCACCGACACCAGCACCAGCGCGGCGAGCGCGGCCTTGATCGAGCGGAAGGGGTCCCAGGGCCGCAGCGCCTCCCACGCCTGCCGCCACCAGCGCCGCAGCACCCCGCCCGGTCCGGCGGGCACCGCCTTCGCGCGGCTCGTCACCCCCTCACCGCGACTCACGCCGACGGCGTCTCCAGCGCGTACCCCACGCCGTGCACGGTACGGATCCGGTCCGCGCCGATCTTCCGGCGCAGCGCCTTGACGTGGCTGTCGACGGTACGGGTGCCGGACGCGTCGGCCCAGTCCCACACCTCGGCCAGCAGCTGCTCGCGCGACAGCACCGCCCTGGGCTGCTGGGCCAGGCACACCAGCAGCTCGAACTCGGTCGGGGTCAGGTGCACGTCGGCGCCCGCGACGCGGACCCGGCGCTGCGCGTGGTCGATCTCCAGGTCGCCGAGCTGGATCGCGGCGCCGCGCGGGCTGTGCGCGGCCGTCGCCGCGCGCTCCATCCGGCGCAGCAGCACATGCACCCGGGCGGCCAGCTCACGCATCGAGAACGGCTTGGTCATGTAGTCGTCGGCGCCCACCCCGAGGCCGACGAGCATGTCGGTCTCCTCGTCCCGCGCGGTGAGCATCAGCACCGGCACCGGCCGGTCGGCCTGCACCCGGCGGCACACCTCGTGGCCGTCGTAGCCCGGCAGCATCACGTCCAGCACCAGCAGGTCGGGCTGCCAGGAGCGGGCGGCCTCGACCGCTGCCGGGCCGTCGCCCGCGGTGCGCACCTGGAAGCCCTCGGCTTGCAGGCGGGCCGCGATGGCCTGCGTTATCGTCTGGTCGTCCTCGACCACCAGCACCCGGCGCTGCGCGCCGGTCGTCTGCGTGCCGTCCACAATCCGCCCCATAAAATCGTCCTGGCTATCCGGCAGCGTACGGGGCGGGGCGCCGCCGTGACCATCACACCAGCGCCGCCCTAAGCCGCCCGGTGTGCCAGGTGCACGACATCCGGCACCCCGCGGGCCACCGGAATCTCCAGGGTGCGAACCCGTTCGAATCCTGCCGACCGCAGCGCGTCCTCGAACGCGGCCGACGGCTGCGCCGACCACACTGCGAGGACGCCGCCCGGTGTCAGCCGGTTCCGGCATGCGTCGAGGCCGCTGGGACTGTAGAGACTGCCGTTGTTCTCCGTGACTGTCCAGTCCGGCCCGTTGTCGATGTCCAGGCACAGCGCGTCGTACGGCTCCCCGCCGCCGTGCAGGTGGGCCAGCAGGTCCTCCAGCACCAGCGTCACCCGCGGGTCGCCGAGCGCGCCCGCGGAGTACACCGCGAGCGGCCCCTCGCGGTGCCACGCCACCACCGCGGCCTCGCGCTCCACCACCGCGATCCGCCCCCAGTCGGCCTCCGCCGCCCTGGCCAGCGAGAACCCGACCCCGAGCCCGCCCAGCAGCACGCTCGGCGCGGGCCGCCCGGCGAGCGCGTCGAGGGCGGCGTCCACCAGCAGCCGCTCGGAGCGCCCGTCGGAGGTGTCCATCAGGAAGCAGCCGTTCGCGATGATCTCGTACGTCCCCGCGCCGCCCCGGTACCGCAGCGCCAGCTCCCCGGCGACACCCTCCCGCCGGTCCAGCACGGTCACCGTCTCGTCCTCAAGCATCCGTCCACCTTAGGCCGTGCCCGGCTCCAGGCCCGCCAGCGACGGGGGCAGCGGATCCAGGTGCAGCACGCCGAGCCGCTGGGTCGCGCGGGTCAGGGCCACGTACAGCTCCGCCGCGCCGCGCGGGCCGTCCGCGAGGATGCGTTCGGGGGCCACCACCAGCACCGCGTCGTACTCCAGGCCCTTGGTCTGCGACGGCGGCACCGCGCCGGGCACCCCCGGGGGGCCGATCACCACGCTGGTGCCCTCCCGCTCCGCCTCCGCCCGCACGAACGCCTCGACCTGCGCGCCCAGCTCCGCCGCCGTGACCTGCCGGGCCCACGGGCGCACCCCGCACGCCCGCACCGACTCCGGCGGCCGCACACCCGGCGCGAACTCGCCCAGCAGCGCGCCCGCGACCGCCATGATCTCGGCCGGTGTGCGGTAGTTCACCGTCAGCGAGCGGTAGAGCCACCGCCCCGGCGCGTACGGCTCCAGCGCCGCCTCCCACGACACCGCGCCCGCCGCCGAACGCCGCTGCGCCAGGTCGCCGACCACCGTGAACGACTTCAGCGGGCAGCGCCGCATCAGCACCCGCCACTCCATCGCCGACAGCTCCTGCGCCTCGTCGACCACCACATGGCGGTAGGTCCACTCCCGGTCCGCGGCCGCGCGCTCGGCCAGATCCCGCGTGTCGACCTCCTCGAAACGCGTCGCCAGACCCTCCGCGTGCACCAGGTCCTGCGCGAGCAGGTGGTCCTCGTCGTCCATCAGGTCGTCCCGCCGGTCCAGGGCCATGATCTCCAGCACGCCCGCCGCGTACTCCGCCTCCTCCCGCCGGGCCTGCTCCGCCGCCCGCGCCGCGGCCCGCTCCGCCGCCGGGTCCTTCCCCAGCAGATCGACCAGCTCGTCCAGCAGCGGCACGTCCGACACCGTCCAGGCGTCCCCCTCGGCCCGCAGCAGCGACTCCGGCGCGCCCGCCGCCCGCAGCCGCCGCGCCGACCCGTACAGCTCCGCGAGCACCTGTTCCGGGGTCAGCACCGGCCACAGTGCGTCCAGCCCGGCCATGAACACGTCGTCGTCCAGCAGTTCCTTGAGCATGTCCGCCCGCAACCGCTCCCACAGCGCCCGGTCCGAACGGTCCAGCCACTCCCGCCCGGCCTTCCCCACCGCCCGCTCCGACAGCGCCCACGTCACGACGTCCCGGAAGACCTCCCGGGCCTCGTTGTGCGGCCGCCCGCTGTCCCGCGCCTCCTGCCGCGCCCACTCCGCGACGGCCGCGTCCAGCCGCACCGTCACCCCGCCCAGCTCCACCGGCAGCGGCACGTCCGGCACCCGCTGCCGGTCCGCGACCGCCGCCGCCAGCACCTCCAGGATCCCCAGCGAACCCTTCGCCACCGCGACCTGCGGCTCCGCCTCCTCCGCGGTCACCGCCAGCCCCGGCACCAGGTCCCCGGTCGTCATGAACACCACGTCCGACTCGCCCAGCGACGGCAGCACCCGCCCGATGTGCTCCAGGAACGCCGGGTTCGGCCCCACCACCAGCACGCCCTGCCGCTCCATGCGCTCGCGCTGCGTGTAGAGCAGATACGCCACCCGGTGCAGCGCCACCACCGTCTTGCCGGTGCCCGGCCCGCCCTCGATGACCAGCACGCCCGGGTGATCCAGCCGGATGATCCGGTCCTGCTCCGCCTGGATCGTCGCGACGATGTCCCGCATCCCCGGCCCCCGCGGCGCGTTCACCGCTGCCAGCAGCGCGGCGTCCCCGCCGCTCGCGCCCTCCACACCGCCCAGCACCTCGTCGGTGAACCCCGTCAGCTCCCGCCCCCGCGCGTGGAACTGCCGCCGCCTGCGCATGCCCTCCGGGCTCGCCGCCGTCGCCGTGTAGAAGGCCCGCGCCGCCGGAGCCCGCCAGTCCAGCAGCACCGGCTCATGAGCCTCCCCCTCGTCGAACAGCCCCAGCCGCCCGATGTACGCGGCCCCGCCCTCCACGGCGTCCAGCCGCCCGAAGCACAGACCGCTGTCCGCGACGTCCATCCGCCGCACCTCGCGCGCGAGCTCGCGCACCGCGACGTCCCGCTCCACGGCGGTCCCGCCGTGCTCCTTGAGCGCGATGTCGTGCGCCGCCTTGGCCCGCGCGCGGCGCGCGTCCAGCCGCGCGTAGAGCGCCTTTACGTAGCCGCGCTCGTCGTCCAGCTCCGTGTCATAACCCTGACGTGCCGTCACGTGCTCCCCGTCCGCCTTGCCGAATCCGCCCACGGCGGAGCATTCTGCGACAAGGTGGGGGCCTTGCGGCAAGCCCCCCACTCCGCTATACGTTTATTAACGGCGGGAGTCCCGCCTGCCCCCTGCGTTGTCGGCTTCCCGCCGCGGGGGTGCCCGCGGGTGTTTCCCACCCCCACCACCCGTGCAGGTAGTAGCGACAGTTGCGGTCCCCCTGCGGGGCGCATTCGCCGTCGGGGGCGAGCCGCAGTCCCTCACGCATCCACCCCCGCCCGGCAGGCAGTCGCCAGTCCGGCCGGAGGGGGACGGTGCGGGGTGCCCCCGCAGGAATGCGCTGGGAGTGCCTCGCCAGCTCGGTAAGAGGGTGAAGGCGCATTCCGAGGAGGTGCTCCGTGCCGGCACCCGACCCACCCCCCGGACAGAAAGCGCGATGCCCCGCCGGGTGACACCAGGGGCGCGTGGGGGCACCTCCCAGGCGGAGCCTGGGGGAGAACTGCGCGACAAGCCCCCACGTAGGGAAGATCGCGACGCCTACCGCAACAGGCACCCCCGGAGCGTCCTCACGCCGCAGCCCGCGGCGTCTTCTCCCCGTGGACGGCGACGTACTCGGACGCCAGCCACGGAGCCAGGTCCGTGAGGAGGAAGCCGAGGTCCGCCGGGGCCCCGGACGGGGAGAGGGCGAGCTCAGCCGCCCGGCGCATCTGCTCACCCCGCGCGGGGTAGTAGCCCGCGAACGCCGCGGCCTGCTCGCGCAGGGAGCTGGTCCAGCCGCCCCACCGCGGCATCACGAGCGTGAACCCCGTCCGCACGATCCGCCTGGCCACGCCCCGGCACAGCACGCGGCGCTCCGCGTCCGACGTGGTGGCGGCGAACCGTTCGGCCCAGTCGGGGAGGGCGAGCGCGAGGTCGCCGTTGGTCTCCCGGGCGAGCAGCCCGTCCGGCCGGTACCGCGGCAGCGCGTCCGCGAGGTCCGGCCCGAGCAGCGGTGTGCACAGGCAGGCCACGAAGAACCCGAGGTCGTGCCGTTCCAGCTCGCTCAGCAGCGTCCCGGTGTCGAAGAGCAGCAGTCCGACGCCGTCGACGACGGGGAAGCGCGCGTCGAGGTCCGCGGCGAGCGCTTCGCCGGTGGCGCGGTCGGCCGCGGTCGGCGGGTCGTGGAGGACGACGACGAGGTCGAGGTCGGAGATCCCGGCGCGCGCGGTGCCCCGGGGAACGCTGCCGTAGACGTACGCGCTGTGCAGCCGCCCGCCCGGGTACGCGGCCGGGACCCGCTCGCGTACCGCGTCGAGCAGCGGCGCGAACTCCGGCTGGACCCGCGCGAGCGAACCCTCGCGCAGGATCGTCCCGTCGGGCCCGAGGCCCACACCGTGTCCGAGAGGTTCCATGCGCTCCAACCTATGCCGGGGCGCAAGCGCTTTTCGCAGGTCACGGAGTCCTCACCCGCCCAGCGCAGCCGATCGCCGAGAGCGAACACGTTCCCGGGAACACCGGGGACCCTCCGTGCATTGAGCCTCATGTACTCAACTTGCTTGCCCGAGGAGCGATCATGCCGATTGAGTCTGTTCCTTCCAACCCCGCCGGTTCGACGCTGACGCTGCCGGTCCTCCCGCTGGACGGCGAGGTCGTGCTGCCCGGCATGGTCGTGCCGCTCGACCTCACCGATTCCGAGGTCCGTGCCGCCGTGGAGGCGGCGCAGTCCGCGCACCGGACGGGGGCGGCGGGCAAGCCGCGCGTCCTGCTGGTGCCGCGGATCGACGGCACGTACGCGGGCGTCGGGACGCTGGGCACCGTGGAGCAGGTCGGCCGCCTGTCCGACGGCGATCCGGGCGCGGTCATCAAGGGCCGTACCCGGGTGCGGATCGGCGCGGGGACGACCGGGCCGGGTGCCGCGCTGTGGGTCGAGGGCACGGTCATCGAGGAGCCGGTGCCCGCCGAGTCGCCGGGCACGGTGGCCGAGCTGATGAAGGAGTACAAGGCGCTGGCCACGAGCTGGCTGCGCAAGCGCGGCGCCTGGCAGGTGGTGGACCGCGTCCAGCAGATCGAGGACGTGGGCCAGCTCGCCGACAACTCCGGCTACAGCCCCTTCCTGACCGCCGAGCAGCGCGTGGAGCTGCTGGAGACGGTGGATCCGGTGGCGCGGCTGAAGCTCGCCGTGCAGTGGCTGCGCGACCACCTGGCCGAGCAGGACGTCGCGGAGACGATCCGCAAGGACGTCCAGGAGGGCATGGAGAAGCAGCAGCGCGAGTTCCTGCTGCGCCAGCAGCTGGAGGCGGTGCGCAAGGAGCTGTCCGAGCTGAATGGTGAGCCGGACGACGAGGCCGGTGACTACCGGGCCCGTGTCGAGGCCGCCGACCTGCCGGACAACGTGCGCGAGGCCGCGCTGAAGGAGGTCGAGAAGCTGGAGCGGTCCTCCGACGCCTCGCCCGAGGGCAGCTGGATCCGCACCTGGCTGGACACCGTCCTGGAACTGCCGTGGAAGGTCACGACGGAGGACACGTACGACGTCGCGGGCGCGCGGGCGGTGCTGGACGCCGACCACGCGGGGCTGGACGACGTCAAGGAGCGCATCACCGAATACCTCGCGGTGCGCAAGCGCCGGGCCGACCGGGGCCTGGGCGTCGTGGGCGGCCGCCGCGGCGGCGCGGTGCTGGCCCTGGTGGGCCCGCCCGGGGTGGGCAAGACCTCGCTCGGCGAGTCCGTGGCGCGGGCGATGGGCCGCGAGTTCGTCCGGGTCGCGCTCGGCGGTGTCCGTGACGAGGCGGAGATCCGCGGCCACCGCCGTACGTACGTGGGCGCGCTGCCCGGCCGTGTGGTGCGGGCGATCAAGGAGGCCGGGTCGATGAACCCGGTGGTGCTGCTCGACGAGATCGACAAGGTCGGCTCCGACTACCGCGGCGACCCGGCCGCGGCGCTGCTGGAGGTACTGGACCCGGCGCAGAACCACACCTTCCGCGACCACTACCTGGAAGTCGAGCTGGACCTGTCCGACGTGGTCTTCCTGGCCACCGCGAACGTCCTGGAAGCCATCCCCGAGCCGCTGCTGGACCGGATGGAGCTGGTCCGGCTGGACGGCTACACCGAGGACGAGAAGGTCGTCATCGCCCGCGACCACCTGCTGCCCCGGCAGCTGGAGCGCGCGGGTCTGGACGCCGAGGAGGTGACGCTTGCGGAGGAGAGCCTGCGCAGGCTCGCCGGCGAGTACACCCGCGAGGCCGGGGTGCGGAACCTGGAGCGTACGGTCGCCCGCATCCTGCGGAAGATCGCCGCGCGGCACGAGCTGGGCGAGCAGGAGCTGCCGTACACCGTCGGCCCGGACGACCTGCGCGGCCTGATCGGGCGCCCGCACCACGTGCCGGAGTCCGCGCAGGATCCGCAGGAGCGGCGCACCGCGGTGCCGGGTGTCGCGACGGGCCTGGCCGTCACGGGAGCGGGCGGTGACGTGCTCTACATCGAGGCGTCGCTCGCCGACCCGGAGACGGGCGGGTCCGGGCTGCAGCTCACCGGCCAGCTGGGCGACGTCATGAAGGAGTCGGCGCAGATCGCGCTGTCCTTCCTGCGCTCGCACGGCGCCGAGCTGGAGCTGCCGGTCGGCGACCTGAAGGACCGCGGGGTGCACCTGCACGTCCCCGCGGGCGCGGTGCCCAAGGACGGCCCGAGCGCCGGTGTGACGATGACGACCGCGCTGGCCTCGCTGCTGTCCGGCCGCCGGGTGCGGACGGACGTGGCCATGACCGGCGAGGTGTCGCTGACCGGCCGGGTGCTGCCGATCGGCGGGGTCAAGCAGAAGCTGCTCGCCGCGCACCGCGCCGGGATCACCACCGTGGTGATCCCCAAGCGCAACGAGCCCGACCTGGACGACGTGCCGGCCGAGGTCCTGGAGGCCCTGGACGTCCACCCGGTCGGCGACGTCCGGCAGGTGCTGGCGCTCGCCCTGGAGCCGGCCGCCGCGGACGTCCGCACGGTGCCCGTGGCCGCCTGACGGCGGGTGACGGCGTGTGACGGCCGTGTGGCCCCTTCCCCGCGCGGGGAAGGGGCCACACGGCCGTGCGCGGCCGGGCTCAGCCCTTGGCGTAGGCCTTCACACGGTCCAGGGCGCCGTTGAACTTGTTCTGGTCGCCGGGGAAGGTGCCGGTGTCGGCCCACTGCCAGAAGGTCTGGTAGCTCCACCCGGCCGGGAGCGTGCCGATGGTGCTGGAGTAGCGGGCGATCCACAGGGCGTTGTGCGCCGCGAAGGCGCCGCTGTTGCCCGTGCAGGTGGTCCACCAGCTGGTGGACGTGTAGATCGTCGGGTAGCGGCCCGTCTTGGCGTGGTATTCGTTCGAGAACGACTGGATCCAGCTCACCATGCCGCTCGCGGACTTCCCGTAGCAGCTGGCGCCGTACGGGTTGTACTCCATGTCCAGCGCGCCGGGCAGCGTCTTGCCGTCCGCCGACCAGCCGCCGCCGTGCGCCACGAAGTAGTCGGCCTGCGCCGCGCCGCTCGACACGTCGGGCAGCGCGAAGTGGTAGGAGCCACGGATCATGCCGACGTTGTACGAGCCGTTGTACTGCTGCGCGAAGTACGGGTTGGTGTACGAGGTGCCCTCGGTCGCCTTGACGTACGCGAACTTCGCGCCCTTGGACCAGGCGCCCGACCAGTTGACGTCGCCCTGGTGGCTGGAGACGTCCATGCCCGGGGTCTGGGTGACCTTGGAGGCGGACACGACCTTGGAGTCGCCCGCGGCGTCGGCGCCCTCGTGGATCTTGATCTGCGAGCCGAGCCAGTCCAGGTCCGGGTGGGTCATGTGGCCGGAACTCGCCGCGTGGGCCGTCCCGGGGGCGGCGAGAACCAGCGCGGACATGGTGGCGAGGAGTCCGGTGAACAGCGTGAGCCTGGCCCGGACCGAGCCGTTGCCGTGCATGACGGAGAGATCTCCGCGGGACATGCGTGCCTCCAGGTGGGGGACTCGTACGTGCGGCGCTACGCGCGGGGAAGGGGTCCTGTGACCGTCGTCGGTCTACTCCTGCGAAATACTTGACGGGCTGCGGAAACAACCGGGTGTGAGGACAACTCTCAGGCGTGGAAAGCGGGAATGCTGTGACCGACGCGCGCAATGCGGCAGATGCGGCAGATGCGACGGGAACGGACGCGTCGACGGAGGCCCTCGAACGCGAGCTGACCGTCCTCTTCCGGCGGGCCCGCGCGGCCTCGGGCGAGCTGGCCGCCGCCGTCCACCCCGACCTCGAACCCGCCGCCTACGGGCTGCTCGTCCGGCTGCACGAAGCGGAACCCGAACGGGCCACCGACCTCGCCTCCTACTTCGGGGTCGGCAAGGCGACGATGAGCAGGCAGCTGCGGGCACTTGAGGCGCTCGGGCTCGTCGCCCGCGAGCCCGATCCCGCCGACGGGCGCGCCTACCTGATGAGCCTCACCCCGGAGGGCCGGGCCCGCTTCACCCGCGTCCGCGACGCCCGCCGCGCGGTGTACCTCCGGCAGCTCGCGGCCTGGGCCCCGTCCGACCGCGCGGACCTCGCCCGCCTCCTGCACGCCCTGAACGAGTCCACGGCGGACATCCTCTGAGCGGTCCCCCATCCGGGGGAGACCACCTCCGCGGGGGGCTCAGAGCTCGAGCAGCAGCGCCGTCGCGTCGTCGAACGGCTTGCCGCGCGGGACGGCGGTGCCGTCGGCGTCCGCGGACTCGGCGGCGCGCACGCGGGCGAGGAGGCCTTCGGGGCCGCGGTCGCGCAGCAGCGCGAAGGTTCCCGCCCAGTCGTCGAGGTCGAAGACCTCGACCCCCCGCGCGGCCCCGTCGCTGAGCGCGGCCAGCGCCCGCAGCGCGGAGAGCGGTGTGCGCCCGGTCACCGCCTTCCCGGCGACGGCCGGATCCGCGGCGGCGGTGTAGAAGCCCCCCGGCAGGTTCCGCAGCGGGGCGACCCGGCGGCCCGCGGCGCGGAGCCGGTCGATGCGGTCGTCGAGGACGGCGGTCACCTTGCCGTCGGTGTCCTCCAGGAGCAGGACCGAGTCCGAGAGGACGAGGTGCTCCAGCTCGGTGGCGTCCCACCGCACCGCCACGACGGTGGCTTGCGGCGTCAGAGGGTGAGAAAGGTCACACGTGCCCCGGTGGGCATCCGCCGTCACGCGGATGGCGTCGGACAGACACTCCGCAAGCGTCAGATCGTGTCGCGAAACGGACAGTTCCAGCAGGTGGCCGCCGAGGCGGGCGGTGAACCAGGGGACGGAGTGCACGCAGTTTCCGTTGTCGGGCGGCGGAGTGACCCCGTCCAGTAGCACCATTGCCCCGCCGTGGCCCCCGGCGGGCATCGCGGCCGCCACGAAATCCTCGTTGGGCGCCCCGGGTGTTCCCGGCGCGGTCGCCGTCTCGATTCGCATGTCGTCCAGTGTGCGCGACGCGTGAGCGCCGCCCCCGGCAGGGCGCGGGCGGCGGCCCGGTGTGCCCGGCAGGCAAACCGCGGCGGGGTGCCGCCCCGCGGGCGCCGGGCCCGTGCGGGCCGCGGTGGCACCGGAGCGTGCCCGGCAGGCAAACCGTCCGGCGGCGGGCCGGAAGCGGAAGCGGCGGCCGCGGAGGCGGACGGGCCGTCAGGACCCGGCAGGGGAGGGCATCCTGGCAGAGACGGGGTCCGGCGCGCCAGTACGGCCGGGATACGGGTGGGGCTGGTGGGCAACTCGGGGCGTGTGCCGGGTTGTCCGCCGCGACACCCGTGCGATTCACTCGTTCGGGTGTCCGGAGGAGGGAGGCGTGGCTCCCCTCCTGGCGGGACTGCAAGGGTCGGATCAGCCCCTGCATATTCCCTGGGGAATCCCCCGCCGGCGATACGTGATTGCGAGCCCCGAAGTGCGTAGACGACGTCAAGTGCGTGAACGGCGGGTCAGGCAGCGCATGCTCGCCGCCCTGCTGGTGTGCGCGGGCACGGTGCTGGCCGCCGCGGCGCCCGGGGTCGCCCTCGGCGTCGGCGACCTGACGTCGGCGCAGGACGGGGCGGCCGCCGCCCGGCTCGCGCAGCGCACCACCGTGCTCGCCCAGGACCTCGGGGACGAGCGGGACGACGTGGCATCCCTCGTCGCCGCGGGCCGGCCCGGTGCCGCCGTGCCCGCGCAGGACGGCACCCGCACCGACCGCCAGGTGCGGGACGTGCTCGGCGCGGGACCGGACAGGGAGCTGCGGGCCGCGCTCGGCACGCTGCCCGGGGTGCGCCGCGCCGCCCTGGGCGCGGCGGGCGGCGGGGCGGGCGTACAGGCGGTCGTGACGGCCTACCAGCCGCTGCTGGACGCCCTCGCCCGCCGGGCGGCGGATCCGGCCGCCGCCGCCCTCACCCGCGCCGCGGACGCGGCCGCCGTGCAGCGCGGGCTGCTCACGGGCGCCCTCGGCGCGGGCGGCGGGCAGCCCGAGCTGGTGGCCGCCGCGCAGGCCGCCCGGCTCCAGGAACGCGCCGCCGTCGCCGACTTCCGGGCCGCCGCGGACGGTGCGCTGCGCGACCGCTACGACAGCACCGTCACCGGCCCGGACGCCGCGCGCGCCGACAAGGACACCACCGCGCTGCTGGACTCCGCCGAACTCACCGGCTCCGACCGGGCGATGGGCGCCGAGCGGGTCCGGGGGGACCTCACCGCCCGGCTCGCGCTGATCCGCAGCGTCGAGGCGTCGGTGGCCACCGACCGGGCCGCCGCGGCAGCCGCCCACCGCGACCACACGGTCACCGTGCTGGAGCTGCGGATCGCCCTCGCCGCCGGGTGCCTGCTGCTGCTCGCCGGAGTGCTCGTCGCCCTCTTCCGCAGCCTGACCCGGCCGCTCGCGGCCCTGCACGTGTGGGCCCGCTCCGAGGCCGCGAGCGGGCGCGGAGCGCAGATCGTCGGGCAGGACGAGTTCGCCGCCGTGGCCCGCCGCGCCAACGCCCTCACGCACGAGGCGCAGGCGCTGCGCGCCCGTACCGCCGACCTCGGCAACGAGCTGACGGCGCAGCGCGGCACCACGCAGAGCACGCGCGGCGCGCTGGCCGGCGCGGTCGCGGAGAAGGACGCGCTGCGCCGCGCCCACGACGAGATGGTCGCCCATGTCGCCGACCTGGACCGCGAGCTGACGGCAGCGGCGACCCGGGACGCGGCCCACATGTCCCATGTCAGCCTCTCCCTGCGCACCTTGGGCCTGGTGGAGCGCCAACTGGCCCTCATCGAGAGCATGGAGGACCAGGAGCAGGATCCGGACCGGCTCGGCACGCTCTTCCAGCTCGACCACCTCGCGACGCGGATGCGCCGCAACAGCGAGACGCTGCTCGTGCTCGGCGGCACCGAGCACAGCCACGGCGCCACCGCGAGCCCCGTGCCGCTCATCGACGTCGTACGCGGTGCGATCTCGGAGATCGAGCGCTACGAGCGGGTCCGCATCCAGGTGCTGCCCGGTGCCCGGGTCGCGGGCCGGGCGGCGGACGACGTGGCCCACCTGGTCGCCGAACTCCTCGACAACGCCACCGGCTTCTCCGCGCCCGAGACCGAAGTGCTGCTGTCCGGGCGGGTGCTGGAGTCCGGCGAGGTCGCGGTCGCGGTCGAGGACGCCGGGATCGGCGTGCCCGCGGAGCGCCTCGCCGAGCTGAACGCGCTGCTCGCCGACCCGGATCCGGCGCCGCCCGGCGCGGTGGCCGGCATGGGCCTGTACGTGGTGTCGCGGCTGGCCCGCAGGCACGGCGTCCAGGTGCGGCTGCACGCGCTGCCGTCGGGCGGCACGCAGGCCGTGGTGCTGCTGCCGGGCCTGATCGTCCCGCCGGTCGGCCCGGACGAGCCGCCCTTCGTGCCGCTGGAGACCGCCGTCACCGGCTTCAGCGGCGGCGACCCCCGCCGCCACCCGTCCCCGCACCCGCACGCCCCGTTCCCGTCCCCGTACGTCCCGGCGCCGCAGCCGTACGCCCCGCACGCCGCCGTGCCGCAGTCGTACGCCCCGCAGGCCCCGGCCCCCTACGTCCCGGCCCAAGTGCCGCACCCGGACGGGCCGTTCACCGCGTCACCCGGCGAGCCGCCCGCCCCCTACCCGGGCCGCGCCGAGGCCGTACCCGGGCACCCCGCGCCCGCCGGGCCGCCGACGCCCGCGCACGGCACGCCCCTCGCGGCGCGCCCCACGCCCCCTCCGGCGGCCCCTGCCGCCCCGCAGACGGCCTCGCCCGAGCACGCGCAGGCCGCGGGCCCCACGGCGCCCACGGCGCCGATAACCGGCCCGCACGGGCTTCCGCAGCGCGTGCCGCGCGGCGCGGGCGGGGCGGTGCGGCCGGTGGCCGCGCCGCCCGCGGCTCCGGTCGACGCGGACCAACTGCGGCGCAGGCTCGCCGGGTTGCAGCGCGGGCTGCAGGCCGGGCGGGCCGACGCCGTACGCGAGGCCGACGCCGCGCGTGAGCGCGGCGCGGCGCCCGGCGGGGAGCCGCGGCAGGGGCCGCGGACGCAGCAGGGGCACACCGACACCGCAGGATCCGTTGAGGAGGCGACCCGTTGAGCGTGGTCGACACGATGACCGGGGCGATCAGCCATGAGGCCCGCAACTTCCGGTGGCTGCTGCGCAACCTGGTCCATGAGGTGCACGGCATCCGCTCGGTCGCGGTGGTGTCCTCGGACGGCCTGCTGCTGTGCGGCTCCGAGCCGGACGCCGAGGGGCCGGGCCCGGACGACACCCCGCCCGCGCACCCGGGCCTGGCCGGCAGCGGCCGGATGGACCTGGCCGCGGTGGTGTCCGGGCTCGCCTCGCTCACCGTGGGCGCCGCGCAGCTCATGGACGGCGGGCGGGTCCGGCAGACCACCGTCGCGATGTCCGGCGGGGTGCTGATCGTGATGTCGATCAGCGACGGCTCGCTGCTCGGCGCGCACGCCACCGCCGACTGCGATCTGAGCGTCGTGGCCTACGAGATGGCGCTGTTCGTCGGCCGCGCCGGACACGTCCTGACACCCGCGCTGCGCAGCGAGCTGCGCCAGTCGGGCGGCGGGGGCGCGCGCTGATGGCGGCGGCCGCCTGGGGGCCGCCCCCGCTGTCGTACGTACCGCCGCGGCAGCCGTACGGCCCGCTGTCGTACGTACCGCCGCAGCAGCCGTACGTTCCGCTGCCGCGCCGCACACCGCACCTCGCCCGGACGGAACGCGCCGACCGCAGGTCACACAGGGTGCGCCCGTACGCTCTGACGGGCCGCCGGGCGCTCGCCGGCAATGCCGGGGGCCCGATGCTCGGCGATCTCGCCGGGCAGGGAAGAATTCGCGTGTACGGTACCGGTCACGGGTCCGTACGCCCCGACCGCGCGCTGCTCGAAAGGGTGCTCAGTGGACTACGCAGGCTCTGACCGCCAGAACGGCCTGCACGCCTGGCCGGTTGAGCGTGACCGCGCGCCGGTCTCCACCAAGATCGTGGTGGCCGGCGGCTTCGGCGTGGGCAAGACCACCTTCGTGGGAGCGGTGTCGGAGATCACCCCGCTGACCACCGAGGCGGTGATGACGCAGGCCAGCGAGGGACTGGACGACCTGGGCGCGACTCCCGACAAGGTCACCACGACCGTCGCGATGGACTTCGGCCGCATCACGCTGGAGGAGGACCTCGTCCTCTACGTCTTCGGCACCCCCGGCCAGCAGCGCTTCTGGTTCATGTGGGACGACCTGGTGCGCGGCGCGATAGGCGCGATCGTGCTCGCCGACACCCGCAGGCTCGCCGACTGCTTCCCGGCGCTCGACTACTTCGACGGCACGGGCCTGCCCTACACCGTCGCCGTCAACCAGTTCGAGGGGACGTACGCCTACACCTCGGAGGACGTGCGCGAGGCGCTCGCCGTGCCGTCGCACATCCCGGTGCAGATCATCGACGCGCGCGAGCGCCGTTCCGTCGTGGACGCGCTGCTGTCCCTCGTCACGCACGCGCTGGCCGACCAGCCGCTGTAGTGGCGGGACCGCTGTCGCCCCGTCACTTGCGGGGCGCCGCCGCGGACTTGCCCGCCGGTGTGCCCTTGCCGGAGGCCGGGGCCTTCCCGGGCGCGGTGGACGCTGCGGACTTCGCAGTCTTCGCGGTCTTCGCCGCCGTGGGCACCTTCACCGCGGGCACCTTGCGCGGCTTGTAGTGCGCGAGCGGCTGCGCGCCCATGTCGGGGCGGACGGCGCCGAGCACCGGGTTGGCGCCGATCGGCGAGATCTTCACGTACGAGCCGGTGTGCGGGGCCTGCACGACCAGGCCGTTGCCGATGTACAGGGCCACATGGGTGGCCTTCGGGAAGTAGATGACCAGGTCGCCCGGCCGCAGCAGCGACAGTGGCACGCGCGGCAGCTTCGCCCACTGCTCCTCCGCGGTGCGCGGGATCGGCACGCCCGCGTGCCCCCACGCCTGCGAGGTCAGGCCCGAGCAGTCGTAGGAGTCCGGGCCCACCGCGCCCCACACGTAGGGCTTGCCGAGCTGCGCGAAGGCGTACGCGATGGCGGCGTCGCCCTTCGCGGAGGGGGCGCGTACGGCCGCGTCCCGGCCCAGCGGCTTGGAGTCCATGAACTCCTGCTGCGCCTTGTCCGCGCCCTGCTGCTCCAGTGCCTCCAGCTCGCTGATCTGGACGCCGCTGAGCCCGGCGAGCAGCGACTCGACCTGCCGCAGGTTCGTCTCGATCTCGGTCTTCTTCGCCGCCTGCGTGTTCTGCGCGGTCTGGGCGGCGTCCAGGGCCTTCTGCGCCTGCGCGTTGAGCCCGGTCAGCCGGTCCTGCTCGGCGGTCAGGCTGTCGACCGCCGCCTGCTGGGTCTCGACCGTGTGCTGCGCGAGGTGCAGGTTGCCGAAGAAGTCCTGCGGATCCTCGCCGCCCAGCATGGCGATGTACGGCGAGAGGCCGCCGGTGCGGTAGAGCTGCCGGGCCAGCAGGCCGACCTGGTCCTTGCCGGCGGCGACCTTGGCGCGGGCGGTCGCGAGCTGCCCGTCCAGTGCGCGGGCCTTGGTGCGCTGCTGGTCGGCGGTGACCTTGGCCTGGTTGTACGACTCGGTGGCCGCCTCGGACTGCTGGTAGAGCGTCTGCAACTGCGTCAGGAGCTGCGGCAGCGAGTCGGGGTCGGCGGTGGCGCCGGGTGTGGGCAGCGAGCCCAGGGTGGCCGTCGGCGTGGTGGGGGGCGTGGTGGCGGGCGGTGCCGGCGGCGGTTCGTACGGGCGGGCGGACGCGGACTGCCCCGCGTTCAGCGACAGCGCCGCCGTCGCGAGCAGCGCGCTGCACACAGCCGCCGAGCGCTGCCAGGACCTGGTGTTGCGAGCCACCGGCATGTACGTGTCCTCCCACATGACGAGCCGTTGTGAGCGTGTCATAGGTTGTCATATCTTCGACTGCCGGAACGTGTCATTCCGCTCCGGGGAGTCGCCCGGTTCCGCAGAACTGCCTCATCGCTTGCCCCATGTCTTCCACGAGCCTCCCCGCGCGCACGGTTCCGTACCCGCAGCGACACACCGGGGAGCCGTAAAACGTTCGAACCCGTGTCCACGGCGGCGGGGCGCCGGGGACACGGGTTCGGGGGAGGCGTGGGGGGATGGGGCGTACGGCCCGGTCACCGCCCTCGGGACCGGGCCGTACGCGTCTGGGGGGCTACCGCGGGGTCAGCCGAAGTAGCTGTCGAAGTTCTTGGAGAACTCCGCGTTGTTGAAGCGGTCCCAGTTGATCGACCAGGTCATGAGGCCGCGCAGGGCGGGCCACTGGCCGTGGGTGGTGTAGCCGCCGCAGCTGGTCTTCTTCGTCAGGCAGTCCAGCGCCTGGTCCACCGCGGCGGGCGCGGTGTACCCGTTGCCCGCGGTGGTGGAGGCGGGCAGGCCGATGGCCACCTGGGAGGGGGCGAGCGCCGGGAACATGTTGGCGGTGTTGCCGGCCACCGGGAAGCCGGTGAGCAGCATGTCCGTCATCGCGATGTGGAAGTCCGCGCCGCCCATGGTGTGGTACTGGTTGTCCAGGCCCATGATCGGCCCGGAGTTGTAGTCCTGGACGTGCAGCAGCGTCAGGTCGCCCCGCATCGCGTAGATCACCGGCAGGTACGCGCCCGCCCGCGGGTCCTGGCCGCCGAACGGACCCGAGCCGTAGAACTGGTAGCCGAGCTGGACGAAGAAGGTCTCGGGCGCCATCGTCAGCACGAAGCCGCTGCCGTAGCGGGCCTTGAGGGACTTCAGCGCCGAGATCAGGTTGACGATCACCGGGGTGGTCGGGTTCTTGAAGTCGGTGTCGCCGGTGTTGAGCGACAGCGAGTGGCCCTCGAAGTCGATGTCGATGCCGTCCAGGCCCCACTGGTCGACGATCGCGGCGACCGACGACACGAAGGCGTCGCGGGCGGCGGTCGTGGTGAGCTGGACCTCGCCGTTGGCGCCGCCGATCGACAGCAGCACCTTCTTGCCCGCGGCCTGCTTGGCCTTGATCGCCGCCTTGAAGTCGGCGTCCGACTCGACCGAGGGGCACTCGCTGACCGAGCAGCGGTTGAAGTGGATCTGCCCGGAGGTCGGCGAGGACGTCTCGCCGAAGGCCAGGTCGATGACGTCCCAGCTGTCGGGCACGTCCGCGAGGCGGGTGTAGCCGGAGCCGTTGGCGAAGGTCTCGTGCAGGTAGCCGACGAGCGCGTGCGTCGGCAGGGTCCCGCCGCCCGGCGGTGTGGTCGGGGGAGTGGTGGGCGGGGTCGTCGGCGGCGTCGTGGGAGGCGTGGTCGGCGGGGTGGTCGGGGGCGTCGTCGGCGGGGTGGTGGGCGGGGTCGTGGTGCCGCCGCCGGGACCCTGGAGCGAGATGTCGTCCGCGAAGTACGCGGGCTGCCCGTACCAGCCGTGCACGAAGACCCCGGCGCTGGTCTGCGTGGCCGTGGTGGTGAAGGACACGCTGAGCTGCGTGTAGCCGCTGGTGCCCGGCGTCCAGGTGCTCGTGCCGCCGTCCACCCCGAGGTAGACGTAGGAGCCGTTGACCTGCGCGGTCAGCGTGTACGTGGTGTTCGGGGCGACGCTCACGGTCTGCTTGCACTGGCCGGTGGCGGACGCGGAGGGCGTCGCCTTCAGCGCGTACGAGCCGCTGTGCGCCTGCCCGGTGACGGCGGAGGCGCCGGCGTCGCACGTCCAGCCGGTCAGGTTGCCGGACTCGAAGCCGCCGTTCGCCAGGAACTCCCCGGCGCTCGCGGACGGGGCGAGGGCGACCAGGCCGCCGACGGCCAGCGCCCCGGCCAGCGCGGCCGACGCCGCGGCCAGTGGTCTCTTCCTGCTGAGCGTGCTGAGCATGGGGGGATGCTCCTTCGCGGGTGCGGTGCGGTGCGGTGCGGGGGAGGGTGCGGTGCGGTGGTGCGTAGGCTCACCGCGCAGCAAACAGGTTTAGACCAATCGTGTCAATGGTCCGGACCAAATCCCCCGCGCCGTCAGCGCGACCGCGACCAGGGCCACTTGGGGCCGGGCGCCCGCTTGCCCTCGGGGTCCCACCGGAAGACCCACGGCGTCCGGTTCTCCCCCTTCACCCCCGGGACACGGTGGTACACGTACCGCTGCCCCTCCACCGGCACGACGTACTCCTTGGGCGGCTGCCCGGTCATCCCCACCACCACCTCGATGACCCGCCCGTCCAGCGGCCCCCCGACGAACTCCGTCTCCTCATGCCTCATGCGCCCACCCTGCCACGGGGTGCGCCACCCGAACGTCTTTCCGGGCCGGAGGCCATAAGGTGGGGCGGTGGCTTACCGGAGAATGGACGTCGAGGCCCGCCGTGCGCAGCTGCTCGCCGCCGCCGTCGATCTGTTCGGCCACCGGCGGCCGGAGGACGTCTCGATCGACGAGGTCGCCGCGGCCGCGGGCGTGTCCCGCCCGCTGGTCTACCGCTACTTCCCCGGCGGGAAGCAGCAGATCTACGAGGCCGCGGTGCTCGGCGCGGCCGACGAGTTGATCGGCCGGTTCGCGGTCGCCGCGGAGGGCCCGCCCACCGGGCGGCTGTCCGCCGCGCTCGACCGCTACCTCGCGTACGTCGAGGAGCACGCCCCCGCGTACGGCGCCCTGCTGGGCGGCGGCAGTGTCGCCGAGACGAGCCGTACGGACGCGATCGTGGACGGGGTGCGGCGCCGCGCCGCGGAGCAGGTGCTGCACCACCTCGGGGTGACCGAACCGGGCCCGCGGCTGGCGATGATGGTGCGCTCGTGGATCGCGTCGGTCGAGGCGGTGTCGCTGATGTGGATCGACGAGGGCCGCAAGCCGTCCCGCGTCGAGCTGCGCGACTGGCTCGTGGACCACTTCACCGGCCTGCTGCTGGTCACCGCGACGACCGACCCGCAGGCGGCCCGTGCGGCGGCCGAGGCGCTGCCGCAGGAGACGGGCGAGAGCCCGGCGGGCGTGCTGCTCGCCCGGCTCGGCGCCCTCGCGCCCGCCGCGGCGCACCTGTTCGACAAGGCGTGACCGCGGCGGGAGCCGTCATGCGGAGGTCAGCCCCGAGGCCTTCCAGATGCGGCGGCTGGGGCCGCGGATGAGGCCGATCTCGTCGAAGAAGTCCATCAGCCGCTTCGCGGACTGCCGCATCACGTCCTGCCGGTGCGGGCTGGTGCGGGCGGCCGCGACGGCCTCCTTCACGTCGAGGCCGACCTCGGCGTAGACCTGCGGGCTGATGAGGGAGCGGGCGATGACCTTGGCGGCCTGCGCGGAGGTGAGGCGGGTGGCCTCGATCTCCCAGCGCGGGGCGGTGACCATCTGCCGGCGCAGCTCCTCGCGGGCGTAGCGGATGTGCCGCGCCTCCTCCACGACGTGGATGCGGGTGATGCCGCGGGTGAGGGTCTGGACGCGCTCGTCCGGGAAGGTCAGCCGCTGCATCCAGTCGAGGATCTCCTCGGCCAGCAGGGTGCCGGTGAAGGAACCGGGCGTGGTGGAGACGGTCTTGAGGACGCGCCCGAGCTGCTGGTCGAAGCGGCTCGGCCGGTAGGCGGGGGTGCCCAGCTTGGTCACCGCGCGGGCGAACATCTTGGAGTGCCGGCACTCGTCGGCGATCTCGGTGAGCGCGTAGCGGACGTGGCCGCTGGTCGGGTCGAGGTCGTAGGTGTGGCGCAGCAGCAGCTGCATGAGGATCGTCTCGAACCACACGCCGATCGAGCACAGCGACGCGGCCTCGTGTCGGCTCAGCTCCATCCGCTGCTCGTCGGTCATCCGGTGCCAGAGTGGGGTGTCGTAGAGCGAGAGCAACTCGGGCGGCCAGAACCAGCGGCCCTCCTCGAAGGGCGCGTCCCAGTCGAGTTCCGTGTCGGGATCGAAGGAGTGCTTCGCGGACGCCGCGAGCAGGCGTTCCGCGGTCTTCTCGCGGTCGGTCAGTGTGGCGTCCATGCCGAACAGGCCTCCGGTGCACGAGGGTTACCAGCGGTACGGGTCTTATGAGACTCTGTGTCAACAAGCCCGTCAAGACCCCGCGCACGAACCGCCGCCCGGCACAGGCGATTGGAGCCGCCCCATGTCGACGCAAGGCCGTTACACCACCGAGCCCGCCGAGTGGTCCTGGCAGGTGCCGGCGCACGGCGCCGCCCGCTTCACCTGGGAGTACGACGACGGCCGTGACCGGCTGCTGGCCCTGTACCAGAAGGGCAAGGACAAGCAGTGGGACGGTATGCGCCGGATCGACTGGGATCTGGAGGTCGATCCGCACGACCCGCTGGGCACCCCCGACGAGGTCATGTCGCTGTACGGCTCGCGCTACTGGGACGCGATGAACGACGCCGACCGCGCGCTGCTGCGCCAGCACTACGCCTCCTGGCAGTTCAGCCAGTTCCTGCACGGCGAGCAGGGCGCGATGGTGTGCGCCGCGCGCATCGTGGAGTCGGTGCCGGACCTGGACGCGAAGTTCTACTCCGCGACCCAGACCATGGACGAGGCCCGGCACGCCGAGATCTACGGGCGCTTCCTGCACGAGAAGATCGGGATGCTCTACCCGATCGACGACAACCTCCAGTCGCTGCTGGGCGACACCCTGCGCGACTCCCGCTGGGACATGCCCTACCTCGGCATGCAGGTGCTCATCGAGGGCCTGGCGCTGGCCGCCTTCGGCATGATCCGCGACACCACCGAAAAGCCGCTGCCCAAGCAGATCCTCGCGTACGTCATGCAGGACGAGGCCCGGCACGTCGCCTTCGGGCGGATGGCGCTGCGCGACTACTACCGGCACCTGTCCGACGCCGAACTGCGCGAGCGCGAGGAGTTCGTGATCGAGGGCTGCTACCTGATGCGCAACCGGCTGCGCGGCCTGGAGGTGCTGGAGAACTTCGGCATCCCCGCCGCCGAGGCCGCCGAGCTGACCGAGTCCTCCGACTTCCTGCGGCTCTTCCGCAAGCTGCTCTTCTCGCGGATCGTGCCGTGCGTGAAGGACATCGGCCTGTGGGGCCCGCGGCTCCAGCAGGCGTACGTCGATCTCGGTGTCTTCGAGCTGGGCGACTCCAACCTGGACCTGCTGATGACGCAGGACGAGGAGATCGCCGAGCGGATGGACGCCGAGCGCTTCGCCGCCGAGGAGCAGGCCCGGGTGACCGAAGTAACCGAAACCATCACCCAGGGGGAGGAAGCTCCGGCGTAGGACCGTACGCTTGTCCGATGACCAGTGAAGGGCCGATATCGCGGCGTGCCGCCCGCCGGGCCAGAGCGCGCCGAAGGCGCCGCAGGAACACGGCGGTCGGCCTGTCGGTGGTCGTCGTCGCCGCCGTGGCGACCGGCTGGGCGGTACTCGGCCGCGGCGGCAGCCCCGCCGGAGCCGCGGCCACCCCGCGGGCGACGGCCACCGGGGCGCCGTCCGGCCCGGCCACCGCGTCCGCGACCGCCACCGGGGCCGCGCACGAGCCGTCCGGCACGATCACCCTCGCCTTCGCCGGCGACGTGCACTTCACCGAGCGCACCGCGAACCGGCTCGGCGTGGATCCCGCGCTCGGCCCGATGTCGCAGGCGCTGGGGGCCGCGGACTTCTCGATGGTCAACCTGGAGACCGCGATCACCACCCGCGGCACCCCGCAGCCGAAGAAGTTCCACTTCCGCACCTCGCCCGACGCGCTCGGCGCCCTCCAGCGCTCCGGCATAGACGCCGTGACGATGGCCAACAACCACGCCGTCGACTACGGCCCGCAGGGGCTGACCGACAGCCTCGCGGCGCAGCGCGACTCGCCGATACCCGTCGTCGGCATCGGCCCCGACGACACCGCCGCCTACCGCCCGTACGTCACGACGGTCAACGGCGTGCGGCTGGCCGTCGTCGCCGCCAGCCAGGTGCAGGACTACACCAACCAGGTCTTCCGCGCCGGGCCCGGCCGCCCCGGCATCGCCTCCGCGCTGGACCGCCCCAAGCTGCTGGCCGCGGTGCGGGACGCGCGCAAGCAGGCCGACGTCGTCGTGGTCTACCTGCACTGGGGCACCGAGGGGCAGAACTGCCCCGGCCCGGAGCAGAAGTCGATCGCCGCCGACCTGTCCGCGGCGGGCGCGACCGCGGTCGTCGGCACGCACGCGCACGTCATGCTCGGCTCGGGCATGCTCGGCCCGACCTATGTCGCCTACGGCTTCGGCAACTTCCTCTGGTACGGCTCCTCGCCCTACCCGCACTCCGACCAGACCGGCGTGACGACCCTCACCGTCACCGGCGGCAAGGTCGCCAAGGCGGTCTTCACCCCGGCCCTGGTCGACGGCCACGGCGTGCCCGAGCCGCAGACGGGAGCCGCGGGCCGGACGATCACCGACCGTTACGAGGGCCTGCGCGGCTGCACCGGCCTCAAGGCCCCGCCGAGCTGAGCCGCGCGGCCGGTCGCCCGCCCGTCGACAGCGCGATTTCGGCCACCTCTCATGACGCGGACATGCGGTGATACGACGATACGTCCGGATCCTGTAACGACCCCTTGGTTGCGTCGTCGTCGCGGAACCGTACCGTGGGCGGCCGCATCTATCCGTTCGCGGAGCAGGTGAGGGACGCTGGGCCGCGGAATCGGGACCTCGGGCGACGAAGTGGGCGGGCGGTCACACACCATGACGGGTTGGCGGACAACGGCCGGGCGGCTGACACCGGAGCGGATCAAGAGCGCACCGCGAGCCCTGGTGATAGGGGTGGCCGTCGTGGTGGTCGTGCTCGCCGCGGTGGTGTCGGCGCTGGTCGCGCCCGGCGGCGGCAGCAGCGGCACCGCGGCGGCCGCGACGACGGGGAGCACGGCGAACGGCAAGAACGCGAAGGACGGCGGCGGGACGGGCGACGGCAAGGGCGGCGGGCACTCCACGTCCCCGCACAAGCCGTCGTCGAAGCCGTCCAGGACCGCGCCGCCGGTCCCCCCGGTGCCGGTCGACATCGTGCACGCGGCCGAAGCCCCCGGCAAGGCCGTCAACATCACCATCGACGACGGCCCCGACCCCGTGTGGACCCCCAAGGTCCTGGAGGTGCTCAAGAAGCACCACGTGCACGCGACCTTCTGCATGATCGGCCCGCAGGCCAAGGCCCACCCCGACCTGGTGCGCCGGGTCGTGGCCGGGGGGCACCGGCTGTGCGACCACACCGTCTCGCACGACGAGTCGATGGACCACAAGCCCCTCGCGTACCAGCAGAAGGAGATCCTGGACGCCCTCGCGATGATCGAGGAGGCGTCCGGCAACGCCCCCGTCCAGTACTACCGGGCCCCCGGCGGCGCCTTCACACCCGCCAGCCGCCAGCTCGCCGCACAGCACGGCATGCGGCCGCTCGGCTGGAACGTCGACACCAAGGACTTCTCCCGGCCCGGCGTCGGGACGATCGTGGCGACGGTCAAGTCGGAGATCTCCAACGGCCCGACGATCCTCTTCCACGACGGGGGCGGCGACCGCGCGCAGACCGTGGCCGCCCTCGACCAGACGCTGACCTGGCTCGCGCAGCAGCACTACACCTTCAGCTTCCCGAAGGTCCGCTGACCGCTCCGGCCCGCACGAACCGCACGGCCCGCACGAACCGCCCGGCTCAGCCGCCCGGTGGCCGCGGCGCCGCCAGCACCGCCCGCATCACCGCACGGGCGATCGGCGCCGCGCTGCCGCCGCCGGAGATGTCCGCCCGAGCCGCCTCCGCGTCCTCCACGACCACGGCGACGGCCACCGCCGCCCGGCTCGCACCCTGCGGCCGGGCGTAGCTGATGAACCACGCGTACGGGGTGCCCTTGTTGCCCACGCCGTGCTGCGCGGTGCCGGTCTTGCCGCCGACCACCGCGCCCGGGATCGCCGCGTTGGTGCCCGTGCCGTCCGTCACGACGGCCTCCATGAGCTGCTGCAACTGCCCGGCGGTGTACCGCGACACGGCCCGGTGCAGCCGCTCGGGCTCGGTCCGCGACACCACCGCGCCGGAGTGGTTGGTGACCTTGTCGACCAGGTACGGGCGCATCAGCTCGCCGCCGTCGCCGACCGCCGCCGCGACCATCGCCATCTGGAGCGGCGTCGCCGTGGTGTCGAACTGCCCGATCGAGGACAGCGCGACCTGGTCCGGGCTCATCGCCGTGTCGAAGTTGCTCTTCGCGACCCCCGGCGGGACACGCAGGCCGGTGTCGTTGAAACCGAAGGCCTGCGCCTGCCGCACCATCGCCCCGAGCCCCACGTCGGCGCCGAGCTTGGCGAAGACGGTGTTGCACGACACCCGGAAGGCGTCCAGCACGCTCGCGTCCGCGCAGCCGCGGCCCTCGTTGGTGAGCGACCAGGCGGTGCCCGGCAGCCGGTACGGGTCGGGGGAGTCGGTCGGCGCCGTCAGATCGGTGACCGCGCCCGACTCCAGCGCCGCCGCGGCCGTGACCACCTTGAAGGCCGAGCCCGGCGGGTAGGTCTGCCGGATCGCCCGGTTGAGCATGGGCTGCGCCGGGTCGTCGTTGAGCGCGCGCCACCGCTCGGCCACCGCCGCGCCCGTACCGGACAGCAGCCCCGGGTCGTAGGACGGCGACGAGACCAGCGCCAGGATCCGGCCCGTCGCCGGGTCCAGGGCGGCGACCGCGCCGCGCCGCCCCGCGAGCCCGGAGTAGGCGGCCTGCTGGGCGGCCGCGTCGATCGTCGTGTGGACGTCGCCGGGGCGCTGCCGGTCACGGGTGATCTCGCTCCACAGCGGCACCGACGCCAGCCGCGCGCTGGTGCCGGACAGCAGCCCGTCCTCGGTGCCCTCCAGCAGCGAGGTGCCGTACGTCTGCGACGCGAAGCCGGTCACGGGCGCGTACAGCGGCCCGTCGCGGTACGTGCGCACGTACGCCAACTGGCCGCCGGTGTCGCGCGAGCCGGTGACGGACCTGCCGCCGACCATGACCGCGCCGCGCGGATGCGCGTAGCGGGCGATGGCGATCCGGCGGTTGGCCGGGTCGGCGGCGTACGAGCCGGACTCGACGACCATCACCCGCACCGCGTTGACCAGCAGCGCCAGCGCGAGGAGCAGGATCAGCACCGCGCAGCGGCGGATGCAGCGGGTCACAGGGGGACGTCCTCTCCCGGCGGCGACGGCGACGGCGACGGCGATGGCGACGGTGGTGGTGGTGGCGGTGGCGGCGGCGCCGGGCGGCGCGCGCTGTCGCTCAGCCGGATCAGCAGCGCCACGATGATCCAGTTGGTCACGACCGACGAACCGCCCTGCGCCAGAAAGGGCATCGCCATACCGGTGAGCGGGATCAGGTCGGTCACCCCGCCGGCGATCACGAACACCTGGAGCGCCACGATCGCCGCGAGCCCCACCGCGAGCAGCCGCCCGAACGGGTCGCGCAGCGCCAGCCCGGCCCGCAGACCGCGCGCCACCAGCAGCGCGTACAGGCCCAGCAGCGCGCACAGTCCGGCCAGGCCCAGCTCCTCGCCCGCAGTCGCCAGGACGAAGTCGGACTTCGCGGCGAAGCCGATGAGCGCCGAATGCCCCTGGCCCAGCCCTGTGCCCAGCACCCCGCCGTCGCCGAACGCGTACAGGGACTGGGCGAGCTGCCCCGGCCCCAGGCCCGCGCGGACGCTCGCGAAGGGGTGCAGCCAGTCCTCGACCCTGCTGTGCACGTGCGGCTCCAGCGAGCCGACCGCGAACGCGCCCGCCGCGCTCAGCAGCATCCCCACCGCGACCCAGCCGGTCCGCCCGGTCGCCACGTAGAGCATCACCACGAACAGCCCGAAGAACAGCAGCGAGGTGCCGAGGTCCCGCTCCAGCACCAGCACCCCGACGCTCAGCAGCCAGATCGTCAGCACCGGCCCCAGCACCCGCCCGGTCGGCAACTGCAGCCGCCGCAGCCCCAGCACGGTACGGCCGGTGTACGCCAGCGCCGCCCGGTTGGCCGCGAGGTAGGCGGCGAAGAAGACCGCGAGCAGCACCTTCGCGAACTCGCCCGGCTGGATCGAGAACCCGGCCGCCCGGATCCAGATCCTCGCGCCGTTCACGGCCGGGAAGAAGATCGGCGCGGCCATCAGCACGAGCGCCGCGGTCACCCCCAGGTAGGAGTAGCGGGCCAGCACCCGGTGGTCGTCCAGCGCCAGCACCGCCAGCACGAACAGCGTGATGCCCAGCGTCGACCACACCAGTTGCGCAGGCGCCGCCCGCGGCCCGAGCACCGGCTCCAGGTCCAGCCGGTAGATCAGCACCAGGCCCACCCCGTTGAGCAGCACCGCGATCGGCAGCAGCAGCGGATCGGCGTACGGGGCGCGGGCGCGTACGGCCAGGTGCGCCAGCACCGCGAGCAGCGCGAGCCCGGCGCCGTACCCGGCGGCGTCCCGCGGGACCGCGCCCGACGTCGCGAGCCCCACCTCGGCGTAGCCGTACACCGACACCAGCACGGCCGCGACGGTGAGCGACAGCTCCACCCCGCGCCCGCGCCGCGGCCCCGCCACCACCGGCCCCTTCGCGGGGGCGGTTCTCGCCGAGGTAGCGCTCATGCCTCGCAACTTAGCAAGCCGTTGCCGACATGTCCGTCATGTCCCCCGCGATGCCCCGCGGGGCGCCCCGCCCCCCAGAGGCTCTGGAGCATGCGCGTGCCGCGCCGGGCACCCGTTTTCAGGCTGCGCGTGCCGCGCGGGGCCCTCGTTTTCAGGGGCGCGGGGAACTGCGCGACAAGCCCCCACCGGGGCGCGGGTAGGCAACCGGCCGAAAGGGGCAGTTCGGTCCGCTCCGGACCACCGGCCGGTGGTGGGTTGCTCGCGCAGTTCCCCGCGCCCCTGGGGGTGCCCGGCGCGGCAGGCGCACGCGGGGCCTCCCGGGGCGAGCCCCGGGGCTGTCGGCGGCCGCGCGTAGGGTGGCGGGGTGAACGCACAGCCTCGCGGAGAGATCGCCCAGACGCTCGCCGACCTCCCGTACGCCTCCGCGCTCGTCCCGTACAGCGGACCCCTGGAGGTCGAGGGGGACTACGACACCGTGCACCTCGACGGCCTGGACGTGGCCGAGGGCGCGCGGGCCGCGGGGGCCCGCTTCCTGGAGTCCGCGCTCAGCGACTGCGTGCTGGCCGGCACGGACCTGCGCGGGGCGCGGTTCAACGACGCCTGGCTGTCGGGCTGCCGCCTGACCGGCTGCACCCTGGCCGGAGGTCAGTGGCTCGACACCGCCGTCCTCGGCAGCTCCCTCGCCGGTGTCGAGCTGTACGACGCGGTGCTGCGCCGCGTCACGTTCGTGCGCTGCAAGCTCGACTCCGTCAACCTGCGGGCGACCGCGCTGCACGACGTCGTCTTCGAGGACTGCGTGCTGCGCGACGTCGATTTCGGCGAGGCCCGGCTGGAGGGCGTGACCTTCCCGGGCAGCCGGATCGAGCAGGCCCGTTTCGGGCGGGCCGTGCTCAAGAACGCCGATCTGCGCGGCGCCCTGACCATCGACCTGGCCGACGGCTACGAGTCGCTGCGCGGCGCGGTGATCACTCCCGCGCAGCTGCTCGACCTCGCGCCCGCCCTCGCCCAGACCCTCGGCCTGACCGTGGCCGAGCCCGCCGCGCCCGCCGGGCGCGCGTCCAGCGCCCGGACCCGGGCCGCAAGCAGAAGGAGCCCCCGCCGATGAGCACCCTCCACGACATCCCGCTGCAGACCCTCGACGGCACCGCGACGACGCTCGCCGAGCACTCAGGCAAGGTCGTGCTGCTCGTGAACGTCGCGTCCAAGTGCGGTCTCACCCCGCAGTACGAGGCCCTGGAGCGGTTGCAGAAGAGCTACGGGGACCGCGGCTTCACGGTCGTCGGCATGCCCTGCAACCAGTTCGGCGGCCAGGAGCCCGGCAGCGCCGAGGAGATCGCAACCTTCTGCTCGACGACGTACGGCGTCAGTTTCCCGCTGCTCGCCAAGGCGGACGTCAACGGTGCGAACCGGCACCCGCTCTACGCCGAGCTGACGCAGGTGGCCGACGCCGAGGGCGAAGCGGGAGATATCACCTGGAATTTCGAGAAGTTCCTGATCAGCGGCTCGGGCGAGGCCGTGGCCCGGTTCCGTCCGCGTGTCGTTCCCGAGGCTGACGAGGTGATTGGTGCGATCGAGGCAAACCTGCCCCGCTGACCCACCGGCCGTGGTGGCGATCACCCGGCTGACCAGCGGCGAAGATGCCTAGATGCGCGAACGCGCCATGGCAGGATCCGGCCGGTTCCAGGACATTGTCCGGAACCGGCCGTGCTGGTTTTCTGTAATCACCGCCCCGGCAACGAGAAGGGACAGTGGAGTGCACGACTACGGGTTCCGCACCGGCCACCTGTGTGTCGACACGGACCCTGCACTCTGCGTTCCTTGCCAGGAGCGTTTGGATCGGCAGCTCGCCTTGCTTCCCCGGGTATACGGCGAGCTTGAGGTCGCACTCGTAGCAGCGCAGGACCCCGGCGACAGACTGTCCGGTACTGACCGGCCCGGCATCCCCCTGAACGGGCCGGCAGTCGAGGCGCGCGCCGCTATTCGAGACACTCTGACCTCCTGGGCCGATCTGATGGTCGAGGGCCGCACCGTCCGCCTCCCCCTGCGGACGGTGCCGGCCCTCGCGGCCTTCCTCCGGCGCCATCTCGGCTGGCTCGCGGTGCATCCCGCGGCCGACGACGCGGCGACCGACATCGACACCGTGCTCCAGCGCGCCCTGGCCGTCGCCAGGCCGCACGAAGCCCTCATGGCCGCGACGGCCGCCGTCGGGTCCTGACCCGAGCCCCGACCCAGGCCCACCGGCCGTAGGGAATCATCCCCCCACAAAAATGCACAAAGCACCGCGCGGTCCGCGAATCATCACGGGCCGCGCGGTGCTGTGTCCGCCGCGGTACGGGCCGATCGCCCTCAGACCTGAACGGTGCTGGGGAACCACCCGGCAGGCGTGGCCGTGGTGGTGCTGGGGAACCAGCCGATGGGCGTGGCGGTGGTCGTGCTGGGGAACCAGCCCGCGGGCGAGACACTCGGGAACCACCCGGCAGGCGTGGCCGTGGTAGTACTCGGGAACCAACCAGCGGGCGAAACGCTCGGGAACCACCCGTCGGGGGTGACCGTCGTAGTACTCGGGAACCAACCGGCGGGCGTCACACTCGGGAACCAGCCGTCGGGCGAGACGGTGCCGGTCTTGGCGACGGGTGCGGGCGCAGGCGCGGGCGCGGAGGAGGAGTCGGCGGCAACAGCCGTGCCGGCAGCCGACGACAGAGCGAGCACCAGTGCTGCTACAGCGGAGACATGGGTCGAACGCCGGATCCGCGACATCTTAATCCTTAGGTGGGCAGAGGAAGTGACGTGCTCACTATGGAGTAGGGACACATGACTTTCCTAATGATGGCAAATGCAACCTGCATCGAACCAGGTAGTGCATGTGCGTATCTCTGCCATGGCGTGAATACGCCGGTCTGATCGCGTCACCTGAGGACGTCAGATCAGACGGTGGGCCGCGGCGAGGACTCCGGCCTGGAATCGGCTGTCTGCTTCAAGATAGCGCATGATCTCGGAAACCAGGCGACTCACTGTCCTCAATGACACCCCGAGTTTCCGGGCGATCCGCTCGTCCGTCAAGCCGTTGGCCAGCAGCCTCATGGTCGTACGGTGCTGCTCGGTCAGCTCGCTGTCGGATTCCAGGCTCGGCGGCGTGTTCGCGCTGTAGGGGACCGAGCGCAGCCAGCAATCCTCGTACATGGCCACGTA
Organism: Streptomyces sp. NPDC004031; assembly: GCF_053604375.1. NCBI lineage: Bacteria > Bacillati > Actinomycetota > Actinomycetes > Kitasatosporales > Streptomycetaceae > Streptomyces > Streptomyces sp. NPDC004031. The sequence continues at coordinate 158,522 of NZ_JBSGHL010000007.1, forward strand.
CGAACGCACCAGGGCGGGCCCGCGGATGACAATGGCGGGGCCCAGCGGCTCATCCGGATTCGCCAATACCAAAGCGCTGTGTGTATCGGCCATCAGGAGGTCGAAAGGAACCTGCGGGGCGAGCCGGACTTCCACTCCCGCGGCAGTGAGATCCGACAGGTATTTACGTTGCCGGGGTGCTGAATTAATGCTCTGGCCATAAATGGCGCGCACTTTGATGCCACGTGCGATGAGTTCGCTGTCGGCGGTGAGGGAACTCGCCAGGACCTCGCTGGACGGCAGCGGGCCCGGGTGCATCCAGCTGGCCGTCTCGGTGATCGTCGCGTCGAAGTCCCGCAGGAACCGGCGCCGCCGGTGGTCCCGGGTGATCAGCTCGACCTCGATCTCGGCGTTCTCCCGCAGCACCGCGGGGCGGTAGCGCTCCATCAGCGACTCCGCGGCCTCGACCATCGAGGTCAGCTCGTCGCGCTGGCGCCGCAGCGACGCCCGCTGCCGGGCCAGCAGCTCGATCAGCGCGGTGTCCGGCTCGACCGCGTCCACCGTGTCGGCGCCCTCGGTCGGGCGTATGAGCCCCAGCTCCGCCAGCTCCTGCCAGCCCGCCTCGGACTCGGCCTCGGTCAGGCCGAGCGCCGCCGCGGCCTTGTCCGGGGCGACGGCCCCCTGGCTGCGCAGTGTCTGATAAAGGGCGAGCCCGATGTCGGCCGCATTCGGCCCACCGCCCCTCACCGAATTGGCCACGGATTCCCTCTTTCGTCGCGCGGTGCGCCGAAACGTGCAGCTGCCTGCAAGGTGGCAACCGCACCCTATACCGACTCTAGCAATGGATGGCCCCCTTGCCAGGGGTGAGATCACGGTTCGGACACCCCGGCGTCGCGGTCGCGCCACGTTTCCTGGTAGGAACGAGAGCCGGCCGGGCGAAAGGATGAGCACGATGCGTCACACGGGGCGGCAGGGGCTGCCGGAGGAGACCGCCGACGAGCATGGCGGAGGCCTCACCGGGGCGGACGGGCCGGGGCACGCGCCGGTCCCGGTCGTCGTCGTCGGGGCCGGGAAGGTCGCGCACGCCGCGCATCTGCGCGAGATGCGCGACCTGCCGCGGGTGATCCGGCCCGCGGCGGTGATCGACCCGGACCCGGCGCACCGCGCGGCGGTGATGGCGGGATTCGACCGGGTCGCGGTGTGCACCACCGCCCAGGAGGCGGTGTGGGCCGGGGCGCAGGCCGCGCTGGTGCTCTCCCCGTGGTGGACCCACCGGGACGCGGTGCTCGGCTGCCTGGAGGCCGGGCTGCCGGTGCTGTGCGAGAAGCCGGTGAGCCTGGACCCGGCGGAGATCGACGAACTGGCCGCCGCCGAACGGCGCACCGGTGTGCCCGTGACCGCCGGCTACATGAAGCGGCACGATCCGGTCGTGCAGCTCTTCGTCGAGCACTGCCGGGACAACGCGGCCACCGCCCGCCGGATCAGCGTCGACATCCACGACCCCAACGCCCCGCACCTGGTCGATCACCTCGTCCCGTACCCCGCCCCGCCCTACGGGCCGCAGCCGCCCGCCGCGCAGGAGGCGCTCGGCCGGGCGCTCGGCCCCGGCGCGAGCGGCACGCAGCGCGAGGTGTACGCCCGGGGCCTGGGCGGTTCGCTCATCCACCAGGTCAACATCGTGCACGCCGCGCTGGAGGGAACCGGGCGCACGCTGCACGGGTCGCTGGAGCACAGCGTGCAGTGGGCCGGCGGCAGCGCGGTGAGCTGCCGGTGGCGGCCGGACGACGGGCTGCTCGTCGAGGTCAGCCATCTGCGGCTGCCCGAGCACCGGCGCTACCGCGAGACGATCGAGTTCACCGGCACCGACACCGTCGCGACCCTCACCCTGCCCTCGCCGTACGCGCGCGACGAGGGCGCGACGCTGCACATCGACACGTGGGAGCCGGACACCGGCGCCGCCACCCGCACCACGCACCGCTCCGGGCCCGCGGTGACGGGCTTCCGCGAGCAGTTGCGGGCCTGGGCCCGCAGCGTCGCGTGGACTCCCGGCGCCGAGGGCCCGCCCGCCCCGCGCCGCGGGATCTGGCCGCTGCCGGGGCTGCGCGAGGTGCGCGCGGACACCCTCGCGGTCAGGGAGGCGGCGCTGCGGCTGACGTGAGGCGGGGGCTCACTCGGCCTCGGGCTCGGGCTTGATCGCGGTCGGGTCCGGCACGTGCGGCAGGACGTCGGCGAGGTACGAGGCGACGGCCGCCTCCAGGCCGACGTCCTTGCCCGCCTCCTCCGACATGTACCAGCGGTGCTCCAGCAGCTCGTGGTAGATCTGCGCGGGGTCCAGGCTGCGCCGCAGCTCGACCGGGATCAGCCGCACCGCGGGCCGGAAGACCTGCCGCACCCAGCGGTGCGCGAGCACCTCGGGCCGGGCGCCCAGCGGGTCGCCGGGGGCGTAGTCGTCCTGGGTGGTCATCCAGGACTCCAGGTCGTTGAGCAGGCTGCGGGCCTGGTTCTCCTCGGTGTCCATGCCGGTGAGCCGCAGCAGCTGCCGCTGGTGGTGACCGGCGTCCACGACCTTGGGCAGGAAGGTGATGGTGTCGCCCTCGGGGGAGCGCTGGATCTGCATCTCGGCGACGTCGAAGCCGAGGTCGTTGAGGCGGCGTATCCGGCGGTCGATGTACTGCCGCTTGTCGGCCGGGTAGACGGACTGCCGGGTCAGCTCGTGCCACAGGTCGTTGTAGCGCGAGCAGATGGCCTCGGCGAAGGTCACCGGGTCGACGGCCGGGTGCAGCGAGCCGCCCGCCTCCAGGTCCATCAGCTCACCGGCGATGTTCACCCGGGCCAGGTCGATGTCGTAGTCGCGCTGCCCGGCGGTCAGCTCCGGCTGGATCTGCCCGGTCTCGGCGTCCACCAGGTAGGCGGCGAAGGCGCCCGCGTCACGCCGGAAGAGGGTGTTGGACAGCGAGCAGTCGCCCCACGCGAAGCCGACCAGGTGCAGCCGCACGAGCAGCACCGCGAGCGCGTCCAGCAGCCGGTTGACGGTGCTGGGCCGCATCGTCGTCTCGAACATCGAGCGGTAGGGCAGCGAGCCGTTCAGGTGCCGGGTGACGAGCGCGGGCTCCAGCGGGGTGCCGTCCGCGGCCTCCCGCCCGGTGACGACGGCGATCGGGTCGACCCCGGGTATGCCGAGCCGGTCCAGGTCGCGCAGCAGCCCGTACTCGCGCACCGCCGCCCACTCGCTGACCTCCTTGACCGCCACCACCTCGTCCCCGGCCCGCGCGAAGCGCACCACGTGCCGGGAGATGCCGCGCGGCAGCGCGACGAGCGACGCGTCCGACCACTGCTCCAGCGGCAGGTGCCACTCCAGGTCCAGCAGGGCGGAAGGGTGGTCGGCGTCGAAGGCCCTGATCTGCAGCGGCATGGCGGCGGCTCGGCTTCCTCGGGAGGGGGACGGGGCGGCGCGGCGCCGCAGCTTCGATGGTGCCATGCGCGACACGCGGGGCCGTCGGCGGGAATACGGTCGACAGCGGGCCCGCGGATCGAAGAGCATGCCTGCTCATGACCAGAACAGACCTGCCGCCCACCGGCGACGAGCGCACCACGCTCACGACCTTCCTCGACTACGCCCGCGACACCGCCCGGGAGAAGTGCGAGGGCGCCACCGACGAGCACGGCCGCGGCGCCCCGCTGCCCGGCTCCCCGCTCATGACGCTGTCCGGTGTGATCAACCACCTGCGCTGGGTGGAGCACTGGTGGTTCGACGTGATCTTCCTCGGCGAGGAGGACCGCGGCCCGTGGACGGACGAGGACCCCGACCGCGAGTTCACCGTGGACCTCGGCCTCCCCCTCGCCGACGTCCTCGCCGCCTACGCCGCCGACGCCGAGCGCCACCGCGCGACGGCCGCCGCCCACTCCCTCGACGACCTCGCCCGCCGCCCGATCCGGGACGGCAGCCATGTCAACCTGCGCTGGGTCCTGATGCACCTCGTCGAGGAGACCGCCCGCCACAACGGCCACCTCGACATCCTGCGCGAACTGGCCGACGGCACGACGGGCCAGTGACCCGGCTCGGTGATCCGGCTCGGTGACGCGGCCCGGTGACCCGGCGGGGAACCGCGTGCTAGCGTCGGCGGCGCCGTGCATCGATGACGACCGGAGGAGGTGAGACCGATCAGCGTACTGACAGGTCGGGCCCGCCCTCTCCTCGCGCATGGCTGAGGGAGCGCCCGCGCACGCGCGACGCGCGTGAGGCATCCCGAAAGGCGTGAACGCCATGCGTTTCACTCTCCGCCCGGATTCGTCGGTCGCCGACGGCGTCCGGAGCAGGCATTTCTCTCTCGGTGAGATCCCCGGCGTCCTGTGGACCCCGGACGGGGCGGCACCGGGCACCCGGCCGCTCGTGCTCGTCGGGCACGGGGGCGGGCAGCACAAGCTGGCCCCGCTGGTGACCGCCCGCGCGGAGCACTTCGTGCGGGAGTGCGGCTTCGCGGCCGCCGCCGTGGACGTGCCGGGGCACGGGGACCGGCCCACCGACCCGGAACTGGACGCGCTCGCCACCGCGAACGGGCAGCGGATCGCGGCGGGCGCGCAGCCGTACCCGCTGATCGCGGACTTCCAGGCGCTCGTCGCCCGCCGCACCGTGCCGGAGTGGCGGGCGGTGCTGGACGCCCTCCAGGGGCTGCCGGACGTCGGGGCGGGGCCGGTCGGCTACTGGGGGGTGTCGCTGGGCTGCGGGCTCGGCGTGCCCTTCGCCGCCGCCGAACCCCGGGTGCGGGCGGCCGTGCTGGGGCTGAGCGGGGCGCGGGCGCTGGCGGACGCGGCGGCGCGGATCACCGTCCCCGTACGGTTCCTGCTGGCGTGGGACGACGAGCGGATCCCGCGGGCAGAGGGGCTGGCCCTCTTCGACGCGTTCGGCGCGGCGGACAAGTCCCTGCACGCCCACCCCGGTCCGCACTCCACGCCGCTCCCGGCGGACGAACCGGCGGACGCGGCCCGCTTCCTGGCCCGCCACCTGGTCTGACGACGGCGGACGGCCCGCCCCCCGGTGGGGGGCGGGCCGTCCGGTCGTGCGGAGGGTGCGCGGGGTTACCAGTCCTTGCCGCCCGAGGAGGTCACGGTGACCGAGGCGGTGGCCTTCGGGGAGGTGACCTTCGTGCCGTCGGGGGTCAGCCCGGTGGCGGTGGCGGTGTCGGAGACGCAGCCGCGCAGCGCGTCCTGCTCGGTGACGGTGTACGGGGGCGCCGTGCACGTCATGGACTCACCGGGGGCGAGCGTCGACTTCGGGCAGCTGACCTCGCCCGCGGTCGGGTCGTCGACCGTGACGTCGTGCAGCGTGCTGCCGCCGGTGTTGGTGACGGTCAGCGTCCAGTGGATGACGTCGCCGGGGCGGGCCGTGTCACCGGAGCCGCCCGCTCCGTACCCGGCGCCGCCCTTGTGCTCGACCTCCGCCTTCTTCACCAGCTTCAGCGAGCCGGTCTGCGGCTCGGAGGTGACGGTGAGGCGGGCGGAGTCGGTGCCGGAGGCGACCGGGGCGCCGGAGCCGTTGACGGCGGTGGCGTGCGCGGTGTTGTCGATGTGCCCGGCCGTGGCGTCCTCGGCGGTCACCGTGTAGCGCGCGGTGCAGGTGGTCGTGGCGCCGGCCGCGAGCTCGTCCACCGGGCAGGCGGCGGGCGGCAGGCCGGTGCTGCCGCCGAAGGCGTCGTCGGCGATCGCCAGGTCGTGCACGGGCGTGTTGCCGGTGTTGGTGACCTTGAAGGAGTAGGTCACGGTGTCGCCCGCGGCGGCCAGCGCCGGGCTGACGCTCTTGTCGATGCTCAGCCCGGAGCGGTTCACGGTCACCGTCGCGCTGTCCTCGTTCGAGGTGACGGCGGTGCCGTCGTCGGCGCGGGCGGCCGTGGCGCGGGCGGTGTTGGTGATCCGCCCGGCCGTGACGTCGGCGTCGGTGACGGTGTAGGACGCGGTGCACAGGACGCTGTCGCCGGGAGCGATCGGCTCCTCGGGGCAGGACGCGTCGAGCGGGTCGCCGCTGCCGCTGAAGGACGTCTCGACGACGGCCGGGGCCAGCAGCGTGGCGGTGCCGGTGTTGGTGAGGGTGAACTCGTAGCCCACCTGCTCGCCCGCCGCCCACACCCGGGTGGGCGCGGCGGTCTTGGCCAGGCGCAGCGCGCCCGTGCCGGTGGTGGTCAGCTCGGCGCTGCTCTGCCCGGAGCCGACGTCGGCTCCGGCCGGGTCGAGGGCGTCGGCGCTCGCGGTGTTGTCCACCGTGCCCGCGTCGATGTCCTCCTGCGTCACGGTGTACGTGGCGGTGCAGGTGGTGTCGTCCCCGGCGCCGAGCGTGCCGGCCGGGCAGCTGATGTCGAGCGGGCCGCCGGTGCCGCCGAAGTGGTTCTCGGTGATGTGCAGCCCGTGCAGCGCGGTGTTGCCGGTGTTGGTGACGTGGAAGCGGTAGGTGACCTGCTGCCCGGCGGCGCCGACGGTGGCCGGGCTGACCGACTTCTCCAGCTCCAGGCCGGGGTTGGCGGGCGGGCCCTCCAGGACGACCGAGCTGTCCTCGGAGGTGAGCGCCCCGGCCGGACCGGTGCCGGTGGCGTGCGCGGTATTGGCGACGCTGCCCTGCGCGACGTCCTCGGCCGTCAGCGTGTACGTGGCGCGGCAGACCTCGCGCCCGCCCGGCGGCAGTGACGCCTCCGGGCACGTCACGTCGCCCTTGGTGCCGTTGCCGGTGAACCGGGTCTCGTCGATCGCGATGTCGTCCGCCGTGGTGTTGCCGGTGTTGACGACCTCGTAGAAGTACGTGATCTCCTGCCCGGCGGTGAAGTCCTCGGGCGCGTCCGGCTCTGCGGACTTCACCAGGCTCAGGCCCCCGGTGCGGGTGGCCCGCACGGTCTGCGCGTCGGTGTCCGTCAGCTCGGTGCCGTCCGGCGCGTAGGCCGTGACCTGCCCGGTGTTGTGGATCGCGCCCGCGTCCACGTCCTCCTGCGTGACCTCGTACAGCGCGGTGCAGGTGACCGGCTCGCCGGGCAGCAGGGTGTGGTCCCAGGCGCCGCAGTCCAGCGGTTCGAGGGCGCCGTGGCCGTCGAAGCCGGGGTCGGTGACCTCCACACCGTGGAGCGTGGTGGTGCCGGTGTTCTCGACGGTGTAGGTGTAGCGGACGGGCTGGCCCGCGTGGTCGACCGTGCCGGGCTCGGCGGTCTTGGTGATGCTCACGCCCGGCCGCGGGTGGGTCGCCACCTCGGCCTCGGCGGGGCCCGCCTCGACATGGTCGCCCAGCTCGCTGACGGCGGTGGCGCCCGCGGTGTTGACGATCCGCCCGGAGTCGATGTCCTCCTGCGTGGCCGTGTAGTCGGCCGTGCAGTCCATGACGTCGCCCGGCGGGAGCGTACCGGTCGGGCACTGGACGGCGGGGAAGCCGCCGGTGCCGCTGAAGTACCCGTCGGTGACCTTCACGTCGTGCAGCACGGCCTGCCCGGTGTTCCGCACCTCGAAGTGGTACGTCACCCGGTCGCCGGCCGTGTCGATGTCGGTCGGCTCGGCGCTCTTGGTGATGCTCAGCCCCGGCGTCGGGCGGTAGACCGGGACGGCCGCGCTCGCCTCCGCGTCCGCCGGGTTGCCGAAGGCGTCCTCGCCGTGCGCGTGCGCGGTGTTGACGATGATGCCGTCGGCGGCGTCCGAGGGGGAGATCACGTAGACGAAGTCGCCGCAGAAGAACGCGGCACCCGCGGGCAGCGGGCCGCCGCAGTCGAAGTGCGCGCCGAGCCGCGGGTCGTCCACGGTGACGTGCTGGAGCGTGGTGGTGCCGGTGTTGATCACGTGGAAGCGGTAATGGACGGGGTCGCCCACGGTGCCGCCGGGGTTGCCCACCACCTCCTTGTCCAGTTTCAGGTCGGTGTGGCCCACGCCGACGTTCTTGATGTCGCAGCGGATCTCGCCGGAGCGCACCGCCTGGAACGACCAGTCGCCGGACCCGCCCCGCAACGGCACCGGGTTGCCCTCGGCGTCCGTGCAGAAGGCGTCGGAGTGGTAGAACTCCGGGCGCGGCGGCAGGTAGTCGTTCGTCAGGTGGTCGAAGAGGTGGTACGTCCGGCCGGGCACCACGTCCACCGGCGGGGTGGCGACGCTGTCCTCGCCGTCCTGTGTGGTCGCCGAGGTCAGCAGGTTGCCGTCCTCGTCGAAGACGCCGATCTTGAACTGGTCGCCCGGATCGTTGCGCCGGTCCACGGTCTTGACGACCGACAGCCGGGTCGGCGTCCCCAGGCGTGCGCACTGCGCGCCGTCCGCGGGGGCCGGGTTGACCCTGGCGACCGGCTGGGCGCTGCGCGCGTTCAGGTCGACGCGGTAGACCTCGTCGTCCGCGGAGGCGTAGAGGAAGGTGCCGTCGGTGAAGGTGGCGGCGAAGGGCGCGGCGGAGTAGCCGCCGCTCACCGGGCCGAGGTCGTGGTCGGTGAGGTTGCCGGTGTCGACGAACACCAGGTGCGCGGGCTGACCCGCGCCGGTCGTACGGCTGAGCCCGTACAGGCCGGTGCCCGCGGGCCCGTTCTCCAGGTACGACCAGTCGCCGGGGACCTGGAGCGCGGAGGTGTCGAAGGCGCCCTGCCGCAGGATCTGGCCGTACGTGCCCGAGCCGGGCGCGAGATCGACCTCGGCGACGCGGCCGGTCGCGTCCACGACCCACCAGTGCCCGTCGGGGTCGATGTCGCCCGCCACGGGGGAGAGCGGCAGCGTCACGCCGATGGTCGCGAGGGCGCCGTCCTGGCCGATCCGGTAGACGGTGCCCGTTCCCGGGGTGACGCCGTAGAAGTAGTCGTCGAGGGTGTTGTAGCCCACCGCGTCGAGCGGGACCGAGGTCACCCCGGCGCCGGACACGGCACCGGTGGCCGGGTCGACGCGCTGGATCTGGATCAGGGCGCGGCTGATGATCGACACGCTGTCGAAGGTGTAGCCCGCGAAGCGGTCCGGGCAGTTCCACGCGGGGAGCGCGGCCGCGGCGGCGGCAGCCCGGTCGGCGGCGCCGCCCGTCGTGCCGCCCGGGGTGGCGGCGGGGGCGGCCAGGGCCAGGCCCTGACCGGCCGTCAGGACCAGCGACACGGCCGAGGCCGCCACCCAGACCGGGGCCCGGCGCCGCGCGATCCGGCCGGAGCGCGGTCCGTCCCACCCCTTGCCCGGCCACAACTGACGTCTCATCAACAACTCCCTGTGCGAACGGTGACGGGTCGCTACGAGGAGAGCAGGGCGCGGGCGGGGGGTGCGGGAGCCGGGTACGGCCTATCCGGTGAATTCGCGGCAATTCCGCCCGAAGAGGCGAGTGGGCGGGCGGCCGGGTGGGGGAAGGGCGGGGCTGAGCGGGCCGTGTGGACTGGCGGACTCCTGCCGCCGCCGGGCCGGTCGGTGGCTCGGCGGCGGCGGAGGGGCGGGGCGGTTTCGGCGCCGTCCCGCGCGGCCCGGGGACGGCGGCGTGGCCCGGAGCGCCTCCCCGCGCCTGCCCGGCCCGGTACGGCCGGACGCGTCCCCCGTGCCCGGCCCGCGCGCTGCGCACGAGCCCCCCCGGCCCGTGCGTCCCGCACCACCCGGAAAGTCTGGGGTGCGGCGGGGTGACGGCCCAGGCCCTGCCTGTACGGGTACTGCGAGGGCCACCCTGGGCCGCCATACTGGACGCCATGGAGGACCTGGGGGATTTTCTGCGGTCGCGCCGGGCCCGGGTCGCCCCCGAGTCGGCCGGGCTGACGTCGGGCGCCCGGCGGCGGGTGCCGGGGCTGCGCCGCGAAGAGGTCGCGCAGCTCGCCGGGATCAGCGTCGAGTACTACCAGCGGCTGGAGCAGGGCCGGTCCGCCGCGCCCTCGCCGGAGGTGCTGGACGCTCTCGCGCGGGTGCTGCGGCTGGACGCGGTCGAGCGCGCCCACCTGCTGGCCCTCGCGCGCCCGCCGCGCCGTACCGAGGCCGCCGCGCCCGCCGAGCTGCGGCCCGAACTGCGGCGCATGATCGACCACATGGGGCAGGTCGGCGCCGCGGTCGTGGACGACCACTTCGACGTCGTCGCCGCGAACGCGCTCGGCGCCCTGCTCTTCGCGCCGGTGCTGACGAGCCCCAGCGCGGCGCCCGGCGCGATGCCGAACCTGGCGCGGCACATCTTCCTCGACCCGTCCGCCGCGGACTTCTACCTCGACTGGGACGAGGTCGCCGCCGTCACCGCCGCCCAACTCCGTTTCGTACGCGCCCTGTTGCCCGAGGACGCGGAACTGGCCGCGCTCATGGCGGAGTTGGACGCGGGAAGCCCCGCCTTCCGGACGTACTGGTCCGCGGGCGACGTGGAGTTGCGCGCCTCCGGGACCAAGATCGTGCACCACCCCGACTACGGCGTGCTGCACCTGCACTACGAGAACCTCGACCTGCCGGGCGACCCGCACCACCGCGTCGTCGTCCTCAGTCCCGAGCCGGACCCGGCCACAACCGCCGTGTGGGCGCGGCTCATTCGCGCGGGCGGCTCCCCGGCGTCCGGCCGAACGCCCGCCGGAAGACGTCGATGAAGGCGCTCGGCGAGGACCAGCCGCAGCGCGCGGCGACGGCCGTGACCGGCTCACCCTCGCTGAGCAGCACCAGGGCGTGGTAGAGCCGTAGCTGGGTGCGCCACTGCGGGAAGGTCATGCCCAGCTCGTCCCGGAAGAGCCGGCTCAGCGTGCGCTCCCCGGCACCGGCCGCGGCACCGAACCCGGCGAGCGAGCGGCCGTCCGCCGGATCGCGCTGGAGCAGCGCGCAGACCGCGGCCAGCCGCGGGTCGGACGGCATCGGCAGGTGCATCGGCTGCTGCGGCGAGGCGCGCAACTGGTCCAGCAGCACCGCCCGCATCCGCCGCCGCTCGGCCCCCGTGACCGGCTCGTCCTCCCGCGTGTAGGCGAGGATCAGCTCCCGCAGCAGCGGCCCCACGGTGAGGGCCGCGGGCGCGTCCAGGCCCAGCGGGTTGACGGACGCGGGCAGCCCGATGGTGTGCAGGTCGAGCCGCCCGTGCGCGCGGTGCGAGTGCGCGGTCCCCGCCGGGACCCACAGCGCCCGGTTGCCGGGCGCGATCCACGTCCCCGCGTCCGTGGTCACGGTGAGGACACCGCGCCCCGCGTAATGGATCTGGTGCGCCCGGTGCACATGCGCGTCGATCCCCTCCCCGGCGATGAGCGGCCGGACCGAGGTGGGCGGCGCGACCGTCGTCTCGGGCGGCGGCGGCGTCGCCGCGGGCGGGCGGGGTGTTCTCGGCACGGCCGCACTGTACGCGGCGCGGCGGGCGGGTCCCCTGGAGCGGCGGCTCGCGGGTGCCGGGCGGGGCCCGTCCCACCCCTGGCGGTTTTTCGACAGCATCCGGCATTCTGCCGGAAGCGGTGACCTCGGCCCGCGGGCCACGATCGACGTCATGACCACCTCACGGCCTGTCGGCCCGCCCCCCGAACCGCTCGCCACCGGCCCCGCCCCGGCACTCGTCACAGGCCCCGCCGGGGGCGCCCCGCCCGAACCGCCGCCGCCCGCGGGCGACAAGCTGCCCGCGGTCGACAAGCCGCCCGCGGGCGACAAGCAGCGGCGGGCGATCCTCACCCTCTCCGTCGGGCACGCGTGCGTGGACATCTACCAGGGGGCCGTGTCCGCGCTCGTCCCCTTCTTCGTCGCGGACCGCGACTACACCTACGCCGCCGCGTCCGGCGTCGTGCTCGCCGCCTCGCTGCTCTCCTCCCTCGTGCAGCCCGCGTTCGGCGCGCTCACCGACCGGCGGAGCATGCCGTGGCTGCTGCCGCTGAGCACCGCCCTGTGCGGGATCGGCATCGCGTTCAGCGGCGTCGGCAACTCGTACGCGCTGACGCTGCTGTGCGTCGCGATCGCGGGCGTCGGGATCGCCGCGTACCACCCGGAGTCGGCGCGGGTCGCGCGGATCGCGAGCCGCGGCAGCCACACCGCGATGGGCTGGTTCTCGCTCGGCGGCAACATCGGCTTCGCGCTCGCCCCGCTGCTGGTCACGCCCGTGATCGGGGCGGGCGGCCTGGGGGCCACACCCGTACTGGTGCTGCCCGCAGCGCTGGGCGCGGCGCTCGCGCTGATGGCCGTACGCCGTGGGTCGGCCGCCGCGGAGGGGCGCGGGACGCGTACGGCGAAGGCCGACGAGCGCCCCGACGACCGCCGCTCCTTCGTCCGCCTGACGCTCGCGATCGTGTGCCGGTCGGTCGTCTTCGTCGTCCTCGGCAGCTTCATCTCGCTCTACGCGCGCCAGCGCACCGGCGGCGGCACGGCGGCCGGGGCCGCGGCCCTCTTCCTGCTCTACCTCGGCGGCGCGGTCGGCACGGTGCTGGGCAGCTCGCTCGCCGCCCGCTGGACCCGGGTCCGGGTCGTGCGCTGGTCGTACGTCGCGAGCATCGCGGCGGTCGCGGGCGTCGTCCTCGTCCCGGGCCCGGCGATCTACCTCTTCGTCGCCCTCGCCTCCGCGGGCCTCTACGTCCCCTTCTCCCTCCAGGTGACCCTGGGCCAGGACTACCTCCCCTCCCGCGTCGGCACCGCCAGCGGCGTGACGCTGGGCCTTGCGGTGAGCGTCGGCGGCGTCCTGAGCCCCGCGGTGGGCGCCCTGGCCGACGCGACGTCCCTGCGCACGGCCCTCCTCCCCCTGATCGCCCTCCCCGCCCTCGGCTGGCTCCTCACCCGCCCCCTCCCCGAACCCGCCCTCCCCACCCAGCCGTAGCTGCGGCCCCGGGCTCGTACGAACGCTCCCCGGCTTCCGTGGGTGTGCGCTAGGTTGCCCGCCATGAGCGAAGCCAGGGAGTCCGCGGGCGTCCGGGGAGCGGGGGGAGACGGGGGAGCGGGCGGGGGCGTCGCGTGGCCGCCCGGTCCGATCCGTACCGCGCGGCTCGTCCTGCGTGCCTCCGAGGCGCGCGACCGGGCCGCCTTCGTCGAGCTGTTCGCCTCGCCGGAGGTCGGCACGTACGTCGGCGGTGCGCAGCCGCGCGCGGAGCTGGAGCGCACCATGCCCGAGGTGCCCGGCAGGCGGCCCGGCTTCTTCGTGGCCGAGCTGGACGGAGAGACGATCGGCATGACGACCCTCGACGTCCGCGACCCCGCCCGCCCCGGCCACGTCCGCCCCGAACGCGGCGAGCACGAGCTGGGCTACATGTTCCTGCCCCACGCCTGGGGCCGCGGCTACGCCACCGAGGCCTGCGCCGCGGCCCTCGCGTGGTTCGCCGCGGCCCACCCCGGTGAGCCCGTCCTCCTCACCGCCCAGACCGCCAACGTCCGCTCCCTGCGCGTCGCGGAGAAGCTCGGCTTCGCGGAGGTGGAGCGCTTCCCCGAGTACGGCGCGGAGCAGTGGCTCGGGGTCTGGACCCCGCCGTCCGGCTGAACGCGCGTGCGAGGATCACGGCGTGACCGCCCTGCGCTTCCGCCGTGCCGACGCCTCCGACCTGCCCACCCTCGTCCGGCTGCGTGACGACGCCGCCCGCTGGATGCTCACCCGTGGCGTCACCGGCCAGTGGCGTCCCGGCGAGCTGGACGAGGACCACTTCCGCCGCGTCATGTCGCACGGCGAGGTCTGGCTCGCCGAGTCCGGCGGCCGCCCGGCGGGCGCGTGGGAACTGTGGTGGCAGGACGAGGCCGCCTGGGGCCCGCAGCCCCCGGTCGCCGGGTACGTCCACCGGCTCATGGTCGACCGCGCGGCCGCCCGCCCCGGCACGGGCCGCCACCTGCTGCGCGCCGCCGAGCGCCGGGTGACCGAGGCCGGACGCTCCCTCGTCCGCCTCGACTGCCTGGCCTCCAACGCCCGCCTGACCGCCTACTACGCCGCCGACGGCTACCAGGTGGTGGGCCGCAAGGCGGGCAAGCCCCAGCCGGGCGCCGAGCCGAAGTCGTTCACGCTCCTGGAGAAGGACCTGAGCGCCGGCGGCGCGTAAAGGCCGTCCGCCCCGGGGCAGGGTCGGCGGTTCCGCGACATCACCGTCGCCGCACGAGGGTGATGTCGCCGACCTGCCAGCCTTCCGCGTGCGGGTCCTGCTGCACTCGTCACGAGACGGCAGGCTCCTCACAGGACGGACCCCATGGCCTCGACACCCACTGAGACCTCGACACGCGCCGAGATCCCCGAGACCATCCCGACCACCACGACCACCCCGGCGTTGGGGTGGCTGGCCGTGGTGTCGGTGACGCTGGGAATCTTCTCGATCGTCACGACCGAGATCCTGCCGATCGGTCTGCTCACCGACATCGGCTCCAGCTTCGCCCTCTCCGACGGCACGGCGGGGCTCATGATGACCGTGCCCGGGTTCCTCGCGGCCCTTTCGGCGCCGGTCGTCACCGTGGCGACGGCGCGGGTGGACCGGCGGCTGATGCTGGGCGTGTTCGTGTTCCTGCTGGCCGCGGCGAACTTCCTCGCCGCCGCCGCACCCGGCTTCTGGCTCGTCCTCGTCTCGCGCGTCGTCGTCGGTGTCGTCATCGGCGGCTTCTGGTCGATCGGCGCCGGACTGGCCGAGCGCCTGGTACCGGCCGCGTCGGTCGGGCGCGCGACGTCGGTGATCTTCTCGGCGGTGCCGCTCGGTTCGGTGCTCGGCGTACCGGCGGGCACGTTCATCGGGGACCTGGCGGGCTGGCGCACCGCCTTCGTCGTGATGGGTGCCTTCACCGTCGGCGTGCTGGTCCTGCTCGTGCTGGTCGTCCCCCCGCTGCCGCCGCTGCGGACGACCCGTCTGCACGTGCTGCGCGGCATGCTCAAGAACGTCAACACGCGTTTCGCGCTGCTGCTGACCTTCCTGATCGTGCTGGCCCACTTCGGGACCTACACCTACGTCACGCCGTTCCTGGAGCAGGTCACGGGCGCCGACGCGCGGCTGATCACCGTCTTCCTGCTGGTCTACGGCGCCGCGGGAATCGTCGGCAACTTCCTCGCCGGGGCAGTGGTCGTACGCCGCCCCCGGGCCACTCTCGGGCTCGCGGCCGCCATGATCGCGGCGGCCACCCTGCTGCTGCCGGTCCTGGGCCACGGGCAGGCCGGCGCGCTGGCCCTCCTGGTCGTCTGGGGTACGGCCTACGGCGCCGTGCCGGTAGCGTCCCAGACATGGTTCGCCAAGGCGGCCCCGGACGCGCCCGAAGCGGCATCGGTGCTCTTCACGTCCTCCTTCCAGGCGACCATCTCCTTCGGCGCGCTGACCGGCGGAGTCGTGCTCGACCGCACCTCCCCCTCCACCGTCATGACCCTCGGCGGCCTGACCGCCGCACTCACCCTGCTGGCCACCTGGACCCACTCCGCCCGCCGCCACACCTGGCCGACCGGCACCGGAGGGCAGTGAGCGGGCTCCGTTCAGGGCGACTGCTGGATGACCTGCCAGACGACGATGCCGGACATCCCCGCGCTGGGCAGCGACATGGACAGCAGGTCGCCCCCGAGGAAGGTGAACCTCTGCGCCTCCTCCCCGCACGTGATCCACTGGTCCGGCCCGCTCCGCGCGACCTTGACCCTCCAGTCGACCTGCAACGACCCCTTCCCGGCGCAGGCAGCTTCGAAGACGTACGTCTTCTTGTCGGCGGGTGTGTGGATCGCGGTCTCCGGAAGCCCGTCCTTCGCCGTCGTCTCCCCGTGCATCACGACCTTCTTGGAGGGCGTCAGCCTGGCACCGGCCTCCGCGCGGAGGACCTGCGTGGGGAAGGAGACGGTGGGCTGTGCGCTCGGCGAGTGCGAGGCTTCTCCGCCGCCCGAGCCGCCGCCGCAGGCGGTGACGGCAGTGAGTGCCGAACCTGCTACCAGGGTGGCCCACCAGCGTTGCCGGACCCTCATACGTGGCCTCCAGATTCTCCGACGTTGAGGGTTGTCTACCACTGGCAGCCCTCGTGGAGCCGGAGTGCCGGTTCTCACTTGTATCACTTTGCCCACTGTCGTCACGGCGTCATGCAAGGCTTGACCGATCGTGAAAGGGGGGGCATGACCAAGAGTGATGAACCGATGGTGGACAACCCGCAGCGGCAGGCCCTGGAGACGCTCAAGACCAGCCTGCAACGGGAGATGCACGAGCTGACGAAGCTCTTGCACGGCGCGGAGACCGACACCGGCCCGAAGGGGGCGTGGGTCGGGCCCACGGCGGCGAGCTGGCACACGGAGATCGCCGGGCGGCGCAGGGACCTGGGGATCCAGCTGGCGAAGCTCGTCCCCGAGGTGCAGGCCGCGATCGACCGGTGCCCGCAGCAGGTCACGCAGTCGCAGGCGAAGTCGATGCGGGCCGATCTGTGACGCCGCCGAACTCCCCGACACGCAAGCCCGTCTCGACGCAGGAGGAGGAGCGCCATGTGGCCCGGCGGAGGTAATCCCAGCGCGCAGTTCTCGGGCATCGACCCGGCGCGGCTGCCCACCACCATCTCGACCCTCGACGCGGACCGCGACCGGCTGCGCTCCAGCGCCACCTCGTACAAGTCGCAGTTCGAGCAGCACGGCCTGGACACCCAGCCGCTGACGAAGCTGCTCGGCATCGCCTCGTGGGTCGACGACCAGATGCCGATGCTGCGGCGCCGGCAGAGCCTGGCGACCGCCGCGGACCAGTACGCGGACATCGGCACGAAGATCGTCTGGATCGACGAGACGAAGGTGACCCCGGGAGCTGCCGCCAAGTCCGCGGCGGACGGCAAGAAGCTCGCCGACGACTTCAAGGACGAGCTGGGCGACGGCGACGTCCCCGACGCCCTCTGGGACCAGCTCCAGGCCCATTCCCACGACGCGGACTTCGTCAACGCCTTCTACAAGGAGCTGGGCCCCGACCGGTTCTACGCCTTCACGACGGTGGCGAACGCGCCGGGCGCCGACGGCAGGCCGGACCCCGCACGCCAGCGCCTCGCCTCCGTGACCTTCGGCATGTTCACCCACACGGCCACGGAGGGCATGAACGCCAAGCAGAAGGAGGCCTACTGGAACACGTGGCTGGACGACTTCCACGACCCGATCAACGGCTTCCGCCCGGATCAGCTCATGCCCATGCTGTCGGTGGGACCGGCGGACAAGGACTTCCTGCTCGCCCTCGGCAACCGCATCTTCTCCCCGCCCCCGGGCCAGAACGTCGACGAGTGGATGCGTGACGGCCCATCCCCGGGAGACCCGCTCGCCCAGTTCTACACCGCCATGAGCAACAACCCCGAGGCGGCAGGCGAGTTCATGGCCCAGCACCCGGACCTCATCGACGCGGGTCTCACCGGCGGCCTCAACACCTCGGACGGGCGCACGGACGCCTTCGTGGCCATGGTCAAGGCCGGGACGACGGGACTGCACGCCACCAACGTGAAGCTCTCGGACCAGAACACCGCCATGATCATGATGGACAACTCCAACCATGTGAAGAACGGCGAACACCCGCTCAGCCAGGTCTCCCTGCTCTACTCCGAGATGATTGCCCAGCACTTCGACGATCTCCGGTACTCGGTCACCTCTCCCGCGTCGAGTGGCTTCTACCCGTACATGCCCAAGGGCTCCCACACGTTCAGCGACACACAAGATCCCAAGCGGCCCGGTATCGAAGTGTCCTCCGACCTCTGGAAGTCGTTCCTGGAGGAGTCGATCAGGAACCCGCAGGCGGCAGCGAGTATGAGCGCGCTGTTCGAGTCGGACCAGAAGAGGCTCTACCACGAGAAGTCGCACGCAAAGAGATCAGAGAACGGGTCGATCAACTACATCGCCTTCGAAATGGGTGTCCTGGGGAACTTCTACTCCACGGCCTTTACCGACACCGCAACAGCGCTCGGAACCGAGCAGCAGGAGTGGGTCGACGAGATGAACGCCTCCCGGACAGCCCTCGTCGAAACAGCGGTGGGGCTCGCTGCAGGTGGCCCCACCGCCGCCATCGACACGGCGAAAGAGACCGGGCAGGAACTCGCCCTCAGCACGCTGACCGGCTGGATCACCAACACGATGACGGTCAAACCGGACGACGCGCCTCACGACCTCCTGGCGTCGATCAAGGGCGTGGAGGACGCGGACGTCAAGAAGGAAGGGACATGGACCGGCGCCATGAACCACGCTGCCGCTGACATGGTCGCCGACGGCTTTCCGCAGCCGACCCTAGTGCCGGTGTCGTTCGGCCTGGAGCACCAGAAGGAGAGAACCTACACAGGAGACCCCTACGGCCAGGTCGGGAAAAACAGCGTGAAGCCACCGCCGCCCGTCTACATTCACGGCCACGGCGCGCCGGACGACTTCGTCCAGGCAATCGCCCGCAACAACGGCGAGGTGGACGTACAGAAGATGACCCCGGCGCAACGCGATGCCTACACGAGGTGGCTGCACGACCCCGCGGTCGTGGCCAAGATGAGCAAGGACGGCCTCTGGACGCAGGTGATCGGCCAGAACGCCAGATCCTAGAACCGGCTCAGCTTCCCCTCGGCACCTCGACGCCGTAGGACGGTACGTACGCGATGTCTCCCGCCTGGCGCAGGTCGTAGCCGGTCGCGGTCGCGACCGCGTCGCTGCCACTTCGCAATGGCGCCGGGCGCGTTACGCAACGAGGCGGGGCCACGGGATGGTGTCCCGTGGCCCCGCCTCGGCAGGGGTCTCAGACGGTGTGGGCCTGGGCGAAGCCCAGGAAGTGGGACCACTCGGCGGGGGAGAAGGCGAGTTGGGGGCCTTCCTTGTCCTTGGAGTCCCGGACGTGGACGGTCTCGGGGCAGGCCGCGACCTCGACGCAGTCGCCGTCCGGACTGCTGCTGTAGCTGGACTTGCGCCAGGAGAGAGCGACTTCGATGCAGTTGTCGCCCTGGCCGCTGCTGTAGCTGCTCTTGAACCAGGTGAGGTCGGGGGTCATAGCTCTCCTCGCAGTCGCAACAGCAGGCCCTTGGACTCCTCGGGGGTGAGGGCCTGCGAGCGCAGTTTTGCATACCGCTGTTGGAGGATGCTGACCACTTTGGAGTCGGTGATGAGCTGGCCGGTCTCCTGACCCTCGCTGTACGCGAGCCACCGGTTTTCCGACGTCTCCAACATGACAATCGGACCCGTCAGGCCTGGATGTACGCCTGCGGCCAACGGCAGCACCTGGATCTCGATGTTGCGTTGCTGGCTGACCTTCAGCAGATGATCGACCAGCTCAAGCGTCACCTCGCGACCGCCCGTCCGGCGCAGGAGGGTGTGTTCGTCGACGATGAAGCTGAACGCGGTGTTGGGTCGATCGGTCATCAGCTTCTGGCGGTCGGCTCGCGCCGCCCACTGGGCGTCGATCTGTTGGTCGCTGAGCGGAGGCAGCATGTCCGAGAACAGCTCGCGTGCGTACCTCTCGGTCTGCAACAAGCCCGGGATCATGCGGCACTCATACGTGCAGAGGTTGATCGCCGCCTGCTCATACCGCGCCCACTGTCGGAACCAACTCGCCAAGCCCGGCTGGCGAGCCACATGCCGCAGCGCCTTCCGCAACGCGCCCGTACCCCCGAGGTGCGGCTCGGCCCGTTCCGCGAAGTCGGGGTCCGGCATGCGCCGGCCCTGTTCGATCGAGGCGACCGTGTGCGGGGAGAGGCCGACGTGGGCGCCCAGCTCCTCCCGCGAGAGGCCGGAGAATTCGCGTAAAGCCATGACGACGGCGCCGAACGTCTTCAGGCTGTCCGAGGGCTCGGGCTCACCTCCGCCCGCGAACGTACCGCCGGACGTCACGTTGGCCGTCATAGGCCACCTCCCGCACACTGGACCCCGCAGGGTCACTCCGCTGGAGGACATGCTCACCCTCGGTGATGCGTACTGTCCACAGTTTGTGCACGTACGCTTGCTCAGCGTACGCGGTGCGGTGCTGGGATCGCGGGCGCTGAGCAGGGCACATTGGGCTCCATGACGACTCACGCAGCTCCCCAACTGCCGTGTGCAGAGGGTGAGTTCAGGCAGCAGTTCAGTTCGACCCGGCGCGGGGCGCGGCTCGCGCGGCAGCTCGCGCTCTATCAGCTCAGTACGTGGGGGATCCCGCACACGATGACGGTCTTCGACGCGGCGGAGATCGTCGTGGGGGAGCTGGCGGCGAACGCGGTGACCCACGGGTGCGTGGCCGGGCGGGACTTCGAGGTGATGATGCGGCTGCGCGACGCGGGCGCGCTCACGCCGCCGCCCGAACTCGGCGAGAGCGGACGCGGGCTGCTGCTCGTGGAGGCGCTCGCGGACCGCTGGTCGGTACGGGACCGGGTGCCGGTCGGCAAGACGGTGCGGGCCGAACTCGACATCCCGCTGCCGCCGGTACGGCCGCGTACCCGGGACTGAGTTTCGAGGCCGCCGGTGGTCCGGGTGGGTAAGGTCGGGCGATCGGCCCAAGCTCGTCGTGGGGGAGGCGCAGGGGATGTCCGAGCCGGACCAGCGGCGGATCCGGGAACTGCGCGCCCGCGCGCAGGCCGTGGGCGGCGGCGTGCGGGAGGGCAGCCCCGCGGACGCCGTACGGCGGGTGTTCGCCGTCCAGGCGCAGGACGCCGGGGCCGCCGCGCTGGGCATCAGGGCGCGCGGCCACGGAATCACCGCGAAGACGGTACGGGCCGCGTACGAGGACGAACGCAGCATCGTCCGGGGCTGGTTCCTGCGCGGGACACTGCACACCGTGCCTGCGGCCGACGCCCGCTGGCTGCTGCGGCTGCTCGCCCCCAGCATTCTCACCGCCACGCTCCGCCGCTACGGCCAACTCGGCCTGGACGACGCGACGCTGGCGGCCTCCGACGAACTGCTGGGCCGCACCGTGGCGGCACAAGGCCCGCTCACCCGGGCCGAGTTGACGCGGGCCCTCGGCCCGCTCGGCATCCCCGCGAAGGGCCAGGCCCCCTTCCATCTCATCCGGCACGCCGCCCTCACCGGCGTCCTCTGTCACGGCCCGCAGCGCGCGGGCGAGGCCACGTACGTCCTGCTCGACGACTGGCTCCCGCCCACCGCCGGGCCCGAGGGAAACGCCGCCGAGGCCGAACTCGCCCGCCGCTACCTCGCCGCCTACGCGCCCGCCACCCCCGAGGACTTCGCCACCTGGTCCGGCCTCCCCGTCACCCGGGCCCGCCGCGCCTGGCACACCCTGGCCGCGGAGGGCACCACCACCCCGTACGACGCGACCCTCACCACGCTGGCCGCCGCCCCCGCACCGGAGCCGCCCGCGCCGGACACCCCCGACGTACGCCTCCTCCCCGCCTACGACGGCTACCTCCTCGGCCACCGCACCCGCGCCACCTCCGTCCCGGCCCCCCACGAACCCCGCGTCTGGCCCGGCGGCGGCATCATCCGCCCCACCGTCCTCGCGGACGGCCTCACCGTCGCCACCTGGACCCGCACCTCCACCAAACCCCGGATCAACGTCGATCCCTTCGCCCCCCTCCCGCCCGAACTCGCCGAGAGCGTGGCGCGCGAGTCAGCGGCGGTGACGGCGTTCCTGCGCCCCGGCGCATAAGGCATCCCGGGGAACCGGCAGCGGCAATGGCCTGTTCCGGCACGCGCGGACCCCTGCACGGCGAGTAGCATGTACCACTACAGTCCGTAACTGTTGGGGTGCCAGGAGGCGGTCATGACTCGTGCGTGGGAAGCGGATCCGGCGGCGTTATTCGTCCGACGGCTGGGGAAGTCGGCGGCGGAGACGGGCAATTCGGGGGAGAGGGATGACTGCCCGGACATCTGGCAGCTCTCCAACGGCGACATCGCCGTCATCGGACGTGACCTCACCTCCGGCTACGCGGGTCGCCTGCCGGACGGCGTGACGCTCGGTGCGGACGAGCGCCTGGTCGTGATCCCCGGCAACATGCTCAGCGCGGCGAAGGCGGACATCCCTGATGCTTGATCTGCACGTCCCCGAACTGCCCGTCGAGGAGGGGGTACGGCTCACTCGCCCCGAGTACCACCGCGAGTTCCGAAGCAGCGAGCAGTCCCTCTTCAACGGTTCCTCGTGGAAGCTGGAACGGCTTCAGCACTTCGAGGAGACGGGCAGCGCGAGCCGCGATGCCCTACGCAGGGGCGACTGGGACGAGGCGCTGCGCCTCTTCGCCACCCGCGAGGACAAGCTGCGGGCGGAGGCGGAGGACGACGCCCGCCGTGGCAGCGTCTTCCACCGCCTGCGCGTGGTGGAGGAACCGCTGACGCCCTACATCCAGTGGGAGCTGCATTCCCTTCACCAGCAGGCCCAGTTCAGGGTTCCCACCCGCGTCGTGCTCGCCTCCGCCCTCACCGCTGCCGAAGCGGCCGGTCCGCTGCCGGAGCTGGTGGCGATCGGTGACCGCGTTCTCTTCCGTGTGATCTACACGGAGGCCGGTGTGCCCGACGGAGCGATCCGCTTCACCGACCCGGCGATCGTGACCGCGTGGGCCGAGTTCATGAGCGGGCTCTTCGCGACAGCGGAGGACATCGCGTCCTACTTCGCGCGGGCGGTCGCACCGCTGCCGCCGCCTCCGGCCGCATGAGCACGGACAGCGGGGGGACGTCGTCGGAGTCGCACAACGACCTGTCGGGGACGTCGTCGCGGGATGTGGTGCAGGCCGGCAGCGTCACCGGCGGGATCCATTTTCATCACGAGGCGGACGGTCGGCGTGTTCCGACGCCACGGCAACTGCCCGCAGATGTGCGCGGGTTCGTGAACCGCACGGACGAACTCGCCCAGTTGGACGCACTCGTGTCGGACGGCGCGATCGTGTCGCTGCACGTCGTCGCCGGGACGGCGGGTGCGGGGAAGACCTCGCTCGCGGTGCGGTGGGCGCACCGGGTGAAGGACCGCTTCCCGGACGGGCAGTTGTTCGTGAACCTGCGCGGCTACGACCCGGGCGAGCCGGTCACGGCCGAGCAGGCGTTGCACGGCTTCCTACGGGCCCTCGGCGTTCCGGCGGCGGAGGTCCCCGCAGATGTGGACGGCGCGGCCGCGCTCTTCCGGTCGCTGCTGGCCGAGCGCCGTGTCCTCGTGCTGCTGGACAACGCCGCTACGGCGGGCCAGGTACGGCCGCTGCTCCCGGGCGGCGGGGAAAGCCTGGTGCTGGTGACGAGCCGCAGTCGGCTGTCCGGTCTCGCGGTACGCGACGGGGCCCGGCGCATCACGCTCGGCACGCTGCCGGAGCCGGAGGCGGTGGCCCTGCTTCAGGCGGTGACGGCCGGCTACCGCAGCGCCGACGACATCGACCAGCTCGCCGAACTGGCCCGGCTGTGCGCGCGGTTGCCGCTCGCGCTGCGGATAGCGGCCGAACGCGCGGCCAGTCACCCTCACATGGGGCTCGACGAACTGATCGCGGACCTGCGGGACGAGTCCGCGCTGTGGGACGCGCTGAGCACGGGCAGCGAGGAGGAGGCCGAGGCCGTACGGACCGTGTTCGCCTGGTCCTACCGGGCCCTGACCGCGCCTGCCGCCCGGCTCTTCCGGCTGCTGGGCCTGCACCCGGGAGGGGACTTCGGGCTGCACTCCGCCGCCGCACTGGCCGATCTGGCTACGAGCAAGGCGCGGCAGCTCCTCGATGACCTGGTGGGCGCCCATCTGCTGGAGCAGACCGCCCCCGACCGCTACCAGTTCCATGACCTGCTGCGCGCGTACGCCACCGACCAGGCCCAGGCCGAGGAGCCTTCGGGGGAACGGGAGGCGGCTCTGCACCGCGTCCTCACCTGGTATCTCCACACGGCGGACGCGGCACAGGACTGGATCTCCCCGAGCGAGGACCACCTCCGGCTGCCTCCGGCATCCGGCGCGGTGGCCCCGTCGGCGTTCGCCGACTACGACGACGCCGCGGACTGGGTCGAGCGTGAACTGCCCACATATCCGCGGCTGGTGGCGGCTGCCGCAGCCGCCGGACACGATCGATTGGCCTGGCAGCTCGCTGAAACCTTGTGGCACGCCTGGCCGCCGTCAGCCCCCGTCGTCGACTGGCTGGACCTCGGTACGACCGGCCTCGCGAGCGCCGAACGCGACCCGGACCCGCTGGGTCGTATCCACATCCTCAGCAGCCTCGGCACCGTCTACCGCGCCGTCCACCGCTACGCGGACGGCATGCGCAGCCTCAATGCGGCGCTGGAACTGTGCCGCGGCACCGGCAACCGGCTCGGCGAGGCCCACGCCCTGAACCTCATCGGCCTCATCCACCTCCGGGCCCGGGAACTGGACGACGCCGCCGCGGCGTTCGACGCCGTCGCCCCACTCTTCCGCGCCGAGCAGCGTCCGCAATGGGCCGCGACCGCGGTGGCCAACGCCGCGACCACCTACCTCAGCGCGGGACGGCTCCCCGAGGCCGCAACAGCCGCCGCCAAGGCCCTCGCCACCCACCGCGCCCTCGACAACCCCCGAGGAGCGGGCAACGTCCTCCGGATGCTCGCAGCCATCCGCCTCGAAGAGGGCGCCCCCGACGCCGCCCGCAAGGCGATCGACGAGGCCATGGACATCGCCCTCACCCTCCGCAGCCACCGCCTTGAGGCTTATTGGCTCATCACCCTCGGCGACGTCCAGCGCGCCACCTCCGCCCACGGCGACGCCCTCGCCTCCTTCCAGCGTTCGGCGATGCTCCACCGCAGGCTCGGCGACCGCAGCCGGGAGGCGCTCGCGTGGCGCGGCACCGCGCTGACGTATGCGGCCACCGGGCGCGGGGAGGAAGCCGCGGGCTTCCTGCGGCAGGCGGCCGCCGCGCACCGTGCGCTCGGGGACGGGTGGGAGGAGGCCGTCGATCTCGACCACCTCGCCGGGCTCGTCGCGGAGGATGACGCCCGCGCGCACCGGGCCCGTGTGCTGGAGCTGATCGCGCCGTACGGCGACCCGCGGGCGGAGGCGCTGCGGGGCCGCGCGCGGGGTGCGGCGGGGGAGTGAGGGTACAGGCTCGGGCCGGGGGCGCACACGGTTGGGGGGTTTGCGGGGGCAGGTGACGGAATCGGGGAGCGGGGCGGTGCCGGGTCGGGCACAGTCTGAGTATGAGCGGTTACGAGGACAGCGTGCCCGCGTATCTGACGGTCCGGATGACCGCCCCCGAGGGGCCGATCGCCGCGCTCGCCGACGAGGAGGCGTGGTACGCCCGGGAGCGGTATCCGGATCTGCTCGGGGCGGGTATGGCCGAGTACTTCTGGGCCCGCGAGTTGGAGACCGGCGGGTGGGAACTCTGCGAGTACGGCGGCAGTTGGCCGCAGCAGGCGCGTGACTCGCTCGGCTCGCACTTCCGGCTGAACGCCCAGCGCGCGGGCAAGGACGGCGACGCCAACGCCCAACGCCGCTGGTTCGCCGCGGCGTTGCGGATGGACCGCGAGGTCGTCAACGAGGTCTCCGTGCTCGGTGAGCGCTTCCGTATCGTCCGTGCCGCGCACTTCATCCGCTCCGGACCGGCCGGGCCCGAACCGCCGCGGCCCACCGACCCCGACCCCGCGGAGGTCGGGGACGGCCACCGGGTGCCCTCGCGCACCAAGGGCTTCGTCGTCGATCCGCTCACCGGCACGGGCATGTCGGACGGCATCCTCAAGCTCGACCTGCTGCCCATGGCGCCCGTCCTCAGGGACGCCCCCGAGGAGATGAACGACGAGGCCCGCGCCGCCATCCACCGCTACCCCGGGGGTGTGCTGCTGCCCGCCGCCTTCGTCATCTCCGCCCGGGTGAACGGGCGGTGGGGCTTCCACCAGCCTGGCAGCATCTATTCGACCCCGCAGGGCGCGCGCGACTCCCTCGCCTTCTGGCTGCGCGTGATGGGGCCCTTCCAGCAGCGGATGCCGGAGGAGCAGAAGGCGGAGTACGTCGCCGCCGCGGACCGGCTGGACGAGAAGCGGTCCAACGTCGTCACGATCGACGGCCACCGCTTCCGCATCACGCGCGTGGAGCGTCTCGTCCGGATCGGACCCGACGGGCCCGAGCTGCCGCGGCCCTCCGACTACGACCCCGAGGTGCCCGTCGAGGTGCAGACCCGGCAGTTGCGCGAGGAGGGCGTCATCGACGAGGACGGCAACGACCTGCGCCCCGAGCGGCCCGACCCGCGCGCGGACGAGCTGCGCCGGCTGTGGCAGGAGGAGGAAGCGCGCCGCGTCGCCTGGCAGGCCGCCCGCAAACGCGCACGGGCCGCGGGCCCCTCAACCGACTCCGACCTCGATCCAAACCCCACCCCGGACCCCGATCCGGCCTGACCCACCTCGCGGCCCGCCGGGACGGCCGCCCCGTACCGACCGGGTCCCGCCCCGCGCGAGAAGCCCGTCCCCCGACGGGGCGGCCGCGCCCCCATGACGCGGCCGCCCCAGCCTGTGCGGCCCCGGCCCCGACCGAGCAGCGGCGTGCACCGCCGTGCACCGGCCGTACGCCCTCGCCGGGAAGCCCTCCGGCGCACCGCGTCCGCCGGGCGGGGGACATCTCTTGACGGATACCCTGTGAGCGCTAACAATGACAGAGCAGCACACAGATCGGAGAACCATGTCGCAGACCGCGCAGACCACCGGCCAGCCACGCCGGGCGCCGACCATGGCGGACGTCGCCAAGGTCGCCGGCGTGTCGCACCAGACCGTCTCGCGCGTGCTGAGCAACCACCCCAATGTACGGGACACCACCCGCGCCGAGGTGCTGCGGGCCATCGAGCAGCTCGGCTACCGGCGCAACTCGTCGGCCCGCGCGCTGGTGACCCGGCGCACGCTCACGCTCGGCGTCGTCGCGTGCAACCCCACGCTCTTCGGGCCCGCCAGCACCCTGTTCGGGCTGGAGGAGGCCGCGCGGGACGAGGGGTACATGGCCTCGGCGGTGACGCTGCGGCGCTACACCGCCAAGGCGCTGGAGGAGGCGATCGACCACCTCAGCGAGTGGGGCGTCGAGGGCATCGTGGTGATCGTGCCGCACCGCGAGGCCGTGGCCGCGCTCGCCGAACTGCGGCTGCCCTTCCCGGTCGTGACGGTCGAGGGCGGGCACTCGCTGCCGATAGCGGGGGTGTCGGTCGACCAGGAGCTGGGCGCGCGGCTGGTCACCGGCCACCTGCTGGGCGCCGGGCACCGCACGGTGTGGCACGTGGCCGGGCCGCCGGACTGGCTGGAGGCCGAGGCGCGCGTCAAGGGCTGGCGCGAGACGCTGGAGGAGGCCGGGGCCGAGGTGCCGCCGCCGCTGGTGGGGGACTGGACGCCACTGTCGGGCTACCGCGCGGGCCAGGAGCTGGCCGGGCGGGTCGCCGCGGGCGCGGCGCGGCGCAACTCCGCCGACGTGACCGCGGTCTTCGTGGCCAACGACCAGATGGCGCTCGGCGTGCTGCGGGCCTTCCGCGAGGCGGGCCTGTCCGTGCCGGGGCAGGTGGCGATCGCGGGCTTCGACGACATCCCGGAGGCCGAGTTCTTCGCGCCGCCGCTCACGACCGTACGGCAGGACTTCGCCGCGGTCGGCCAGGCCAGCATCCGTCTGCTGGTCAACCGCCTCGAATCGGGCGGCGGTCCGGGCCCCGCCCCGGGCGCGGACGCCGAGGTCGAGCGCGTGGTGATCGAGCCCCGGCTGATCGTACGGCGCAGCAGCACGTCGCTGTGACGGCGGCGGCGGCGACGCGGACCGGGCCAACGGCCGCGTGCCCCCGCCCCCGCCCCCGCCTCGTCCTCGCCTCGTCCCCGCCGGACCGGCCGCCTCCCGGCCGTCCCGCCGTCCGCCGCACGGCCCGCACCGCACCGCACCGCACCGCACGTACGCAGCGCGCGCACCCCGCACTCCCCGCACTCCCCGCACACGCAGCGGCGACCGCATCCCTCCACCCTCGGGAGATCCGCACATGACGCACACCAGCACGACACCGCCCGCCGACGCGGTCACGGTCGGCATCGACTTCGGGACGCTGTCCGGGCGGGCTCTCGTCGTCGCCGTCGCGGACGGCCGTGAACTGGGCAGCGCCGTCCACGAGTACACGCACGGCGTCGTCGAGTCCGCGCTGCCGGACGGGGGTCCGGCGCTGCCGCCGGACTGGGCGCTGCAGATACCGCAGGACTGGCGGGACGTGCTGCGCTTCGCCGTGCCGCGCGCGCTGGAGGCGGCCGGTGTGCGGGCGGACCAGGTCATCGGCGTGGCGGTCGACTTCACCTCCTGCACGGTCCTGCCGACGACGGCCGACGGCACTCCGCTCAGCGAGCTGCCCGCCTTCGCGGGGCGCCCGCACGCCTACCCCAAGCTGTGGAAGCACCATGCCGCGCAGCCGGAGGCCGACCTCGTCGTCCGGCGCGCGGAGGAGACCGGGCAGCCGTGGCTGGCCCGCTACGGCGGGAAGGTCTCCAGCGAGTGGCAGTACGCCAAGGCCCTGCAACTCCTGCGCGAGGAACCGGAGATCTACGCGGCCGCCGAGCGCTGGATCGAGGCGGCCGACTGGATCGTGTGGCAGCTCACCGGCGCGGAGAACCGCAACCTGTGCACCGCGGGCTACAAGGGCATGTACCAGGACGGCAGTTATCCGGACGAGGACTTCCTCGCCGCCCTCCACCCGGACTTCGCGGGCTTCACCGCCAAGGTGGACCACCCGCTGTCCCAACTCGGCACCAGCGCGGGCACGGTGACCGCCGCCGCGGCCGAACTGACCGGGCTGCGCGAGGGGACGGTCGTCGCGGTCGGCAACGTCGACGCGCATGTCACCAGCGCCGCCGCCCAGGCCCTGGAGCCCGGCCACATGCTGGCCATCATGGGCACCTCGACCTGCCACATCATGAACTCCGAGGTCTTCGCCGAGGTCCCGGGTATGTGCGGGGCGGTGCGCGGCGGTGTGGTGCCCGGACTGTGGGGCTACGAGGCGGGCCAGTCCGGGGTCGGCGACATCCTCGCGTGGGCGGTGCGCACCACGCTGCCGCACGAGTACGCCGCCGAGGCGCGGCGCCGCGGGATCTCCCCGCACGAGCTGCTCACCGAGAAGGCCGCGGCCCAACCGGTCGGCGGGCACGGCCTGATGGCGCTCGACTGGCACAGCGGCAACCGCTCGGTGCTGGTCGATCACCACCTGTCCGGGCTCGTCGTCGGGCTCACGCTCGACACCCGGCCCGAGGACGTCTACCGCGCGCTGATCGAGGCCACGGCCTTCGGTACGCGCACCATCGTCGAGACCTTCGAGCAGTCGGGCGTACCGGTCGCCGACTTCACCGCCGCGGGCGGACTGCTGAAGAACACCTTCCTGATGCAGACGTACTGCGACGTGCTCAACCGCCCGATCAACGTGCTCGCCTCCGACCAGGGCCCCGCGCTGGGCGCCGCGATCCACGCGGCCGTCGCGGCGGGCGCCTACCCGGGCATCAGGGAGGCCTCGGCGGTCATGGGCCGCATCAAGCGCGCGGCCTACACCCCGGACCCGGTCCGGGCCGCCGCCTACGACCTGCTCTACGCCGAATACCGCACGCTGCACGACCACTTCGGGCGCGGCGGCAGCGCCGTCATGCACCGGCTGCGCGCCCTGCGGACCGCCCGGTGAGACGGCGGAGACCCGGACCCGGACCCGGGCCTGGTCCTGGTCACGGCGCAGGCCCCGGGGCCGGGCGCGGGAAGCCCGGCCGCGCGCCCTCGCCCGCACCCGCACCCGCCCCGGACCCTCGCCGTACGCCCCGCGCGGCCTGCCGGCAGCCGGAATGTTAGCGATCACTATTTCGTGTTAGCGCTCACTATCCAGAGACGAGGTACCCCGCCATGAGCAGCAGCAGCCCCCCTCCGGCGCCCGCCGGCGATCCGCTCGACCGGCTGCGGCGCCAGGTCAGCGATCTGCACCAGGAGCTGGTGCGCTACCAGCTCGTCGTCTGGACCGCCGGGAACGTCTCCGCGCGCGTCCCCGGCGCCGACCTGTTCGTGATCAAGCCCAGCGGTGTCGACTACGACGCGCTCACCCCGCAGAACATGATCGTGTGCGACCTGCGAGGGCGCGTCGTCGAGGGCGAGTTGTCGCCGTCCTCGGACACCGCGGCGCACGCGTACGTCTACCGGCACATGCCGGAGGTCGGCGGCGTCGTCCACACCCACTCCACCTACGCGTGCGCGTGGGCGGTGCGCGGCGAGGCCGTGCCGTGCGTCCTGACCGCGATGGCCGACGAGTTCGGCGCCGAGATACCCGTCGGACCCTTCGCGCTCATCGGTGACGACTCGATCGGCCGCGGCATCGTCGAGACCCTGCGCGGCCACCGCTCGCCCGCCGTCCTCATGCAGAGCCACGGCGTCTTCACCGTCGGCAAGGACGCCCGCGCCGCGGTCAAGGCCGCCGTGATGTGCGAGGACGTGGCCCGCACCGTGCACATCTCGCGTCAGCTCGGCACCCCGCTGCCCATCCCGGGCGCCGACATCGACCGCCTGTACGACCGTTACCAGAACGTCTACGGCCAGCAGCCGCCCGCCGCACCGCCCGCCGCCCCGCCCACCGCACCGTCCGACGGCACGCCCGCCCAGCCCCCCGCCCCCGGGGGCGACCGCCCCGCCGACCGAGGAGTCACCGCATGACCGCCGCGTCCACGCCGCCGCCCGCCGCCGAGCGCGAGGTCTGGTTCCTCACCGGCAGCCAGGGCCTGTACGGGCCCGGCACGCTCGCGCAGGTGGCCGAGCAGTCGCAGGCCATCGCCGCGCGGCTCGCCGCCCTCCCGGGCTCGCCCGCCCGCGTCGTGTGGAAGCCGGTCCTCACCGACTCCGCGGCCATCGTCGCCACCGTCCTCGCCGCCAACGCCGACGACGCGTGCGTCGGCCTGGTCGCCTGGATGCACACCTTCTCACCCGCGAAGATGTGGATCTCCGGGCTCGACCTGCTGCGCAAGCCGCTGCTCCACCTGCACACCCAGGCCAACGTCGAACTGCCCTGGTCCAGCATCGACATGGACTTCATGAACCTCAACCAGGCCGCCCACGGCGACCGCGAGTTCGGCTACGTGCAGGCCCGGCTCGGCGTGGCCCGCAAGACCGTCGCGGGCCATGTCTCCGACCCGGCGGTGGGCGAGCGCGTCCACGCGTGGATGCGGGCCGCGATCGGCGCCGCCACCCTGCGCACGCTGCGCCTCGCCCGGTTCGGCGACAACATGCGGGACGTCGCCGTCACCGAGGGCGACAAGGTCGAGGCGCAGCTGCGCTTCGGGGTGTCCGTCAACACCTACGGCGTCAACGACCTCGTCGCGGCGGTGGACGGCGCGAGCGACGCCGAGGTCTCCGCGCTCGTCGGGGAGTACGCCGACACCTACCGGCTCGCCCCCGAACTCGCCCCCGGCGGCGACCGGCACGACTCCCTGCGCTACGCCGCCCGGATCGAACTCGGCCTGCGCGGCTTCCTCGACGACGGCGGCTTCGGCGCCTTCACCACCAACTTCGAGGACCTCGGCGGGCTGCGGCAGCTCCCGGGCCTCGCCGTCCAGCGGCTCATGGCGGACGGCTACGGCTTCGGCGGCGAGGGCGACTGGAAGACGTCGACGCTGCTGGCGACCGTCAAGGCGATGGCCGCCGGGCTGCCCGGCGGCACGAGCTTCATGGAGGACTACACCTACCACCTCGTGCCCGGCGAACAGCTCATCCTCGGCGCGCACATGCTGGAGGTGTGCCCCACCATCGCGGCACGGCAGCCGAGTTGCGAGATCCACCCGCTCGGCATCGGCGGCCGCGAGGACCCGGTGCGGCTCGTCTTCGACGCCGCCCCCGGGCCCGCGGTCGTCGTGGGCCTGGCCGACATGGGCGACCGCTTCCGGCTCGTCGCCAACGCCATCGAGGTCGTGCCGCCCGCCGAGCCGCTGCCCGCCCTGCCCGTCGCCCGCGCGGTGTGGCGCCCGGAACCCGACCTGCGCACCTCCACGGAGGCCTGGCTCACCGCGGGCGGCCCGCACCACACCGTCCTCTCGACGGCGATCGGCCCGGAGGAGCTGGCGGACCTCGCGGACATCCTCGCGACCGAACTCCTCCTGATCGACGCGGACACCTCGCTGCGCCGCTTCACCCAGGAGATCCGCTGGAACCAGGCGTACTTCCGGCTCGCGCGGGGCCTGTAGGGGCCCCGCCCGCCGCTGGGCGGCCGCTCCGGACGCGCGGCCGTCCCGGAGCGGCCGCCGCGGCCGTCGCCGCCGGTCGCATTTCCTGTTCGGCCGCGCCGACCCGCCGACCACTTAGCCCGTCGCCCCCTCTGCCGGCTGCGCGCGTACGGGCGGCCGTGCGCGATGTCGTCTCGCGTCCCCTCTTGCCTTCTGCATACCCCCCAGGGGTATATTACCGACCCCGAGATACCCTCACCCGGTATAGGAGGCAGGTCGTGGACACCCGGCAGGACACCCCCCACCAGGCCCCGCGGAAGGCCCCGCGGAGCGCCCCGCAGGGCGCACCCCACCCCCGGCGGTGGACCGCCCTCGCGCTCATCGCGCTGGCGCAGTTCATGGTGATCATGGACACCTCGATCATCGGTGTGGCCCTGCCGAAGATGCGGGCCGACCTGAACTTCTCCGCCGAGAACCTGAGTTGGGTCTTCAACGCCTACGTCATCGCCTTCGGCGGACTGCTGCTGCTCGGCGGGCGGCTGTCCGACCTGCTGGGCGCCAAGCGGGTCTTCGCCGCCGGATGGGCGGTGCTGGCCGCGGGCTCGCTCGTCGCGGGACTCGCCGGGCAGGCCGGGACCGAACTCGCCGGGCGCGCCCTGCAAGGCGCAGGCGCCGCGCTCATCGCCCCCGCCGCGCTCACGCTGCTCATGACGCTCTTCGGCTCCCGGCCCGCCGAGTTGGGCAAGGCCTTCGCGCTGTACGGTGCCGCCGCCCCGGCTGGCGGCACCGCGGGCGTCTTCCTCGGCGGCGTGATCACCCAGTACGCGGAATGGAGTTGGGTCTTCTTCGTCAACCTCCCGATAGCCGCCCTCGTCCTCGCGCTCACCCCCGCCGTCATGCCCGCCGCGCCCGTGCGCCGCGGATCGGTGGACTGGGCCGGGGCGCTCACCGTCACCGCCGGGCTCGCGACCACGGTCTACGCGGTGGTCCGCGCGCCCGAGACGGGCTGGGGCGCCGCCCGCACCTGGCTGGTGCTCGCCGCCGGACTGCTGCTCGTCGGCGGCTTCGTCGCCCTCCAGGCGCGGCGCCGCGAGCCGCTGATGCGGCTGGGCGTGTGGCGCAGCCCGGGACTGGCCGGGGCGAACCTCGCCCAGCTCCTGCTGGCGGCGGCCTGGATCCCGATGTGGTTCTTCCTCAACCTCTACCTCCAGCAGGTCCTGGGGCTCGGCGCGTTCGCCTCGGGTGCGGCGCTGCTGCCCATGACCGGGGCCGTGATGGTGATGATGATCGTGCTGGCGCCGCGCCTCATCGCCCGCTTCGGGCCGAAGCCGCTCGTCGTGACCGGACTGGCCGCGCTCGCGGGCGGCATGCTGTGGCTGTCCTTCGTCCGCGCGGACGGCACCTACGCGGTGGACGTGCTGCCCGCCTCGCTGCTGGCCGCGCTCGGCATGGCGCTGGCCTTCATCCCGTCGCTGGGCACCGCGCTGTCGGGGGTCCGGCCGGAGGAGGGCGGCCTCGCCGCCGGGATCGTCAACACCAGCTACCAGATCGGCTCGGCCGTCGGACTCGCCGCGATGACGGCGCTCGCCGCGGCGCACGGCTCCGGCGCCCTGGACGACGCCGCCGCCCTCACCGACGGCTACTCCGCCGCCTTCACGGGCGCGGCGGTCGTGGCCGCGGCCGGTGCGCTGGCGGCGGCGGCCGGGTTCCGCGGCGGTGCGAAGTCCCCGGCCGCGTAGCCCGCTCGGGCGCGCCCGGACGGGCGGCGGGGACGTACCACCCACGAGGTGGCGCGCCCCCGCCGCCCGTCCGTACGCCCCCGGGCGCACCGTCGTATGCCCCCGGACGTACGCCCGTACGTCCCCGCCGCGCCGTCCGCGCGGAGGGGCGAAAACTTTCTGCACGCTCTCTTGACGCCCAATCAGTGAACGCTAACATTCGAGGGGTGACGGGCCGCCCGTCCCTCGGATGCCGCGTCGGACGCGGCGGCGGGTGGGTCCTGCGGGGCGCCTGCGCGCCCTTGAGGCACGAGAGCTACGAGAGGCATGGCGTACCGCCTCTCGAACGGTGCGACGCCGGGGTGGCCGGTGGGAGCACGGGGTGCGCCGACCCCTGGGACGGGGTCGGGCGGGCCGGTGCACGACACGTACGACACGATCAAGATGTGAGCGCTAACAAACAGCAAACGGGCTGCGAGGCCTTTCCGGACGGGATGTTGTCATGGGTGCAGTGCGGTGTGGTCGGGCAGGTCGGACGGCATACGGGGCTGACGGGGCGGACACGGCAGGTCCGGGCGCCGGGGACGGCCCGGACGGCCGGAGCGGCGGGAAGCGCCGCGGCCTCGTCCGGCGCTGCGGGGCCGCGGCGGTCGTGCTCGCGGTGCTGGCCGGGGCGGCGGCGTGCAGCAAGAGCGGTGCGGGCGACTCGGGTTCGGGCTCGGGCAGCGGCGGCGGCTCGACCGGCGGGACGGGCACGGACGCGCCCGCCGTCACGATCCAGGGCGACATCACCTTCAACGACGCGAACCTCGCCAAGCTGGACGCCGCCCTGAAGCAGGCGCTCGCGGGCAAGGACTTGTCGAAGGTGAACGAGGCCATGGTCGTCAACGTCGCCGTCGACTACTGGAACGCGGGCAAGGTCGGCTTCAACAAGGGCGTCAAGGACCTCGGCGTCAAGGGCGTCTACCAGGCCCCGGCGAACGGCCGGCTGGACCAGCAGCTCAGCATCATCCAGACGCTGCGCGGCCAGGGCATCACCGGCCTGAGCGTCTCCGCGATCGACCCCACCGCGATCAAGGCCCCGATCAGCTCGGCGAACAAGGCCGGTATCCCGGTGCTGGCGATCGACTCGCCGCTGCCCGAGGAGGACGGCGCCGCGCTCTACCTCGGCACCCCCAACTACACGGCGGGCCAGAAGGCGGGCGAGGCGATGAAGCAGGCGCTCGGCGGCAAGGGCCAGGTCGTCGTGCTGGTCGGCTCGCTCACCGCGTCCAACGCCGTCGAGCGCATCCAGGGCTTCGAGGACGCGCTCAAGGGCACGGACATCAAGGTCGTCCAGAAGCTCAGCGACGGCATGGACGCCTCCAAGGCCCTCACCAACGCCCAGACCGCGATCCAGACCAACCCGAACGTCAACGGCCTGTACGGCGTGTACTCCTACGACGGCCCGTCCGCCGGGCAGGCCGTCCAGGCCGCGGGCAAGACCGGCAAGGTCAAGGTCATCTCGGACGACAGCGACCCGCAGACGCTGAACTTCATCAAGTCCGGCGTCATCCAGGCGACCGTCCTCCAGCAGCCTTACCAGCAGGGCTACACCGGCGCCTACCTGCTGGCGGCCTTCAAGGTGCTGGGCGTCGACGCGACGCTCGCCCTCGTCAAGCCCTACCTGGAGTCGGACGGTACGACGCTCAGCTCCGGCGTCGGCCTGGTCACGCAGGCCAACCTCAGCGACTACCAGGCCAAGCTCACCGAACTCGGCATCGGCTGATGGCGGCGGCCCCCTCCGGAAGCGGCACGGCCCCCGCCCGTACCGGCACCGACACCGCCGTCTCGCTGCGCGACGTGAGCAAGACGTACGGTCCGGTGAAGGTCCTGGACATCCCGCGGCTCGACCTGGCGCGCGGTCAGATCGTCGCCGTCGTCGGGGAGAACGGCGCGGGCAAGTCGACGCTCATGGGCGTGCTGTCCGGCACGGTCACCCCGACGACCGGGACGATCGCGATCGCGGGGCGGCCGCTCCAGCCCGGCCGCCCCGACCACGCGCGGGACATGGGCGTCGCGATGGTCGCCCAGGAGTTCCCGCTCGTCGGCCAGTTGAGCGTCGCGGAGAACCTGCTGCTGGGGCGCCGCCCGCAGCGCGCGGGCACCCGTCCGCTCGGCTCGCTCGTCGTCGACCGGGCGGGCACCCGCGCGGAGGCGCGGGCGCTGCTCGCCGAGGTCGGCGTGCGCGGGGTGGACGTCGACCGGCCGGTGGGCCGCTACCCGGTGCCGGTGCGGCAGATGATCGAGATCGCCAAGGCGTGGGGCCACCGCCCGGTCGTGCTGATCCTCGACGAGCCGACGTCCTCGCTGGGCCCGGTGGAGGCCGAGCGGGTGCTCGCACTGGCCCGGCAGCACGCGGCGGCCGGGGGAGCGGTGCTCTTCATCGGGCACCGGCTGGACGAGGTGCGGGCGGTCGCCGACCGGGTGGTGGTGCTGCGCAGCGGAAAGCTGGTGGCGGACCTGACCCCGGCCGACGCCACCGAGGAGCGGATGATCCGCGAGATGGTCGGCACCGAACTGGCCCGCGCCGACCTGACCCCGCCGCCGTCGGTGGAGCGCGCGGCGACGCTCAGCGTGCGCGCCCTGACCGCGGACGGCCTCGGCCCGGTCGATCTCGACGTGCACGCGGGCGAGATCGTCGGGGTCGCGGGCCTCATGGGCTCCGGCCGCAGCCGGCTGCTGCACACGGTGATGGGCGCGCAGCCGCGTACCGGGGGCTCGGTCGCCTTCGAGGGCGCCGGCTTCCGGCCCCGGCACCCGGCCGACGCGGTGGCCGCGGGGATCGGGCTGGTGCCGGAGGACCGCAAGGTGCAGGCGCTGCTGCCCGCGCACTCCGTGCGCTGGAACGTCACGCTCGCGACGCTGCGCCGGATCAGCCGGCGCGGGGTGCTGCGGCCCCGGGCCGACAAGGCGCACGCGGCCCGGATCGTCCGGGATCTCGGGGTGCGGCTGCACACCCAGGAGCAGCCGATCGGCTCGCTGTCCGGCGGCAACCAGCAAAAAGCGGTGTTCGGCCGCTGGCTCGCGGCCGAGCCGCGGCTGCTGCTGCTCGACGAGCCGACGCGCGGGGTGGACGTCGGGGCCAAGGCGGAGATCTACAGCCTCATCGACACCGCCGCGCAGGACGGCCTCGCGGTGCTCGTGGCCTCCTCCGAGCTGGAGGAGCTGCTGTGGATCTGCCACCGCATCGTGGTGATGGCGCACGGCCGGATCGTCGCCGACCTGCCCCGCGACCGGTTCGGCAAGGAAGTGATCATGACCGCGGCGGCCGGCTCCGGCGCCGGGCCCGCGGGCGGCGGTACGGGAGCCGGCGCGGCCGGCGGAGGGAAGGCACGCGCATGAAGGACGGCACACCGATGAAGGACGGCACGCGCGGCGCGGCCGAACCGGTGACCGGCGCGGGGCCCGCGGCCCCCGCCCCGGTCACGGCGGCCCCCGACGCCCCGGAGCCGCGCACCCCGCTGCTGCGGCGGCTCGTCGAGACCCCCGAGGTCGGGGTGATCGCGGCCTGCGTGGTGGTCTTCGTGTCCCTGGCCCTCGACAAGTCGACGTTCGCGGGCGCGGTCAACCTCCAGGGCATGGGCTTCGACCTGGCGCAGTACGGGCTCATCGCGATCGGTGAGTCGCTGGTCATCCTCACCGGCGGCATCGACCTGTCGGTGGGCGCGCTGCTGGGCACCAGCGTCATCCTGATGTCCTGGTTCAACGTGCGCGCGGGGCTGCCGCCCGTGCTCGCGATCCTGGTCACGCTGCTGATCTGCGGCACGGTCGGGCTGATCCACGGGCTCGCGGTGACCCGGCTGAAGATGGCGCCCTTCGTGGTGACCCTGGTGACGTACACCGTCGCGCAGGGCGTCACCCTCGCGATCACCTCGGGCACCTCGATCACCGGCATCGGCGGCACCTTCAGCGACCTCGGGCAGACGTACGTGGCCCAGGTGCCGCTGCCGCTCATCCTCTTCGTGGTCGTCGCGCTGGTGGCCTGGTTCTTCCTGGAACGCACCTACGCCGGACGGCAGGTCTACGCGGTCGGCGGCAACCCGGAGGCCGCCCGGCTCGCCGGGATCCGCGGCGACCGGCGCGTCATCTCGATGTACGTGACCAGTTCGCTGCTGTCGGCCTTCGCCGGGATCCTGGTGCTCGGCCGGATGGGCGTCGGGTCGGCGAGCGGGGTGGGCGTCGGCTGGGAGCTGTCGGCGATCGCCGCGGCCGTCATCGGCGGGGTCAGCCTGGTCGGCGGGCAGGGCCGGATCGTCGGCATCGTCGCGGGCACGGTGCTGCTGGAACTGATCAACAACGGCCTGACGACGCTCCAGATCAACTCCAACTACACCAACATCGTGCTCGGCTGCGTCCTCGGTCTGGCGATCACCGCCGACCGGCTGCGCGCCAGAAGCGTGGCGCGCCGCGGCTGAGTGACGCCGCGGACCCCCATGCCGCGGCGGAGAGCCGGTCCGGCGCCGCACCCACCGGCGCCGGGCCGCCCTCCGGGCTGCCCGCCCGCGCCCGCGGGCGGGCCCGGAGCCCGGAATCCGTGCCGGGGCCGCACCCGCGGCCGTCCGGCCCGCACCACCCATCACCCCCCACGGAGGAGGACCTCGTGTCCGTACTCGCAAAGATCCGGGTCCGCCGCAGGCTGCGCAGTCTCGCGCTCGCCTTCGGCGCGACCGCCGCGCTGGTCGCCGGCGTCCTGGCCGGCACCTCGCCGGCCTCGCAGGCGGCGGGTTCGCTGCCCTGCGACATCTACCAGTCCGGCGGCACCCCGTGCGTGGCCGCGCACAGCACCACCCGCGCCCTGTACGGCTCGTACAACGGCTCGCTCTACCAGGTGCGGCGCGCGTCCGACAACGCCACGCAGAACATCGGCGTGCTGAGCGCGGGCGGCTATGCCAACGCGGCCGCCCAGGACTCCTTCTGCTCCGGCACCACCTGCGTGATCACCGTCATCTACGACCAGTCCGGCCGCGGCAACAACCTCACCCAGGCCCCGCCCGGCGGCTTCAACGGCCCGGCGTCCGGCGGCTACGACAACCTCGCGAGCGCCACCGCCGCGCCCGTCACGGTCGGCGGCCACAAGGCCTACGGCGTCTTCGTCGCCCCCGGCACCGGCTACCGCGACAACCACACCAGCGGGGTCGCGACCGGCGACAACCCCGAGGGCATGTACGCGGTCCTCGACGGCACCCACTACAACGGCGGCTGCTGCTTCGACTACGGCAACGCCGAGACCGACAGCCACGACGACGGCAACGGCACCATGGAGGCCATCTACTTCGGCAACATCAAGGTGTG
Source organism: Streptomyces sp. NPDC004031 (assembly GCF_053604375.1). Classification (NCBI taxonomy): domain Bacteria; kingdom Bacillati; phylum Actinomycetota; class Actinomycetes; order Kitasatosporales; family Streptomycetaceae; genus Streptomyces; species Streptomyces sp. NPDC004031. Next base: position 197,345 of record NZ_JBSGHL010000007.1, read on the forward strand.
GGGCTACGGCTCGGGCAACGGCCCCTGGATCATGGCCGACCTGGAGAACGGCCTGTTCTCCGGCGTGAACCAGCACCTCAACTCCGGTGACCCCACCGTCAACTACCGCTTCACCACGGCGCTCATCAAGGGCGGCGCCAACCAGTGGGCGATCCGCGGCGGCAACGCCCAGTCGGGCAGCCTGTCCACCTTCTACAGCGGTGTGCGCCCCAACGTCTCCGGCTACAACCCGATGAAGAAGCAGGGCGCGATCATCCTCGGCATCGGCGGTGACAACAGCGTCGGCGCCCAGGGCACCTTCTACGAGGGCGTGATGACGTCCGGCTACCCCTCGGACGCCACCGAGAACGCCGTGCAGGCCAACATCACCTCGGTCGGCTACACCGCGGGCACCACCGGCGGCACCGGCGGCCTCACCGTCGGGTCCAAGACCTCGCTGCGTGCCACCACCTCGTGCTGCACGGGCGACTACCTCAAGCACGACGACAGCGACGCGAACGTGGTCATCGCCGGTGTCACGTCGTCGAGTTCGGCGACCGACAAGGGTGACGCGACCTGGATCGTCCGCGCGGGCCTGGCCAACAGCGGGTGCGTGTCCTTCGAGTCGGCGAACAAGTCCGGGCAGTACCTGCGGCACCAGAACTTCAAGCTCCAGCTCGCGGCGAGCGACGGCAGCGACCTGTTCAAGCAGGACGCCACCTTCTGCGCCCAGAGCGGCCTGAACGGGCAGGGCCTGTCCTTCCCGTCCGTCAACTACCCCGACCACTACATCCGCCACTACGACTACAACGTCTACCTCGCCGTCAACGGCGGCTCCAACGCGTGGGACTCCAGCACCTCCTACGCCGACGACGCGAGCTGGGCCGTCGCCTCCCCCTGGGCGCCCTGATCCCGTCACCACGGACGGAAAAGGCCGTCCCCCCGCGGCCAATGCGGGGGGACGGCCGTACGAAGGGGCGCTGCCGAGAACCTACTTCAGGCTGTCGGCCATCGTGTTGACCAGGGTGCCGGAGGAGTCGTCGTTCTCCAGCGAGAAGGCGAACATGCCCGCAAGCCCCTTGGACTTCGCGTACGCGGCACGCGCCTGGATCGCCTGCGGGGTGTCACCGGTCCAGAAGTTGGTGCCGTCGTAGATCCAGGCGCTCTCCGTCACCGGGTCCCAGTGCAGCTGCGACGCAGCCGGGCTGAGTTCCTTCCAGGCGGCCAGGCCCGCCTCCTGGCTCAGCGCCTTGGCCGGGGTCGGCCCGGTCGCGCTCTGGTAGAGGCCGTAGTCGCTCCCGGCGGGCACGCCCGTCCAGCCGCGCCAGTAGAAGGGGACGCCGAGGACGATCTTCGAGGCCGGGAAGCCGCCGGGGATGCCGTACGCGGGCAGGCCCGCGGTGTACGCGGTCAGGGCCGTGTCGACGTTGTACCTCGCGGTGCCCGGGGTGATCGGGGCCGTCGGGTCGGCGGGGCTGTCGTGCAGCGGGTCCTGGTGGTTGGTCGGGCCGGTCGCGTCCCACGAGCCGTGCATGTCGTAGGTCATCACGTCGGCGTAGTCGAGGTAGCTGCCGATCTTGTCGGTCTCCAGGTACTGGATCTTGTCCTGGCCGCTGGGCAGCGCCGCGGTCAGCAGGAAGTGCTTGCCGACGCTCGTCCCGTAGGCGTCCAGCTGGGTGCGGAACTCCTGGAGCAGCAGCGTGAAGTTGGCCTTGTCGGCGGCCGAGTAGTGGTTGCCGGTGTGGCCGCCGGGCGAGCCCGGGTACTCCCAGTCGATGTCGATGCCGTCGAAGATGCCCGCGCCGGACGCGGTGCCGCCGGACGGGTCGCCCTGCACGTTCTTCGGCAGGTTGCCCTTGAGGAACATGTCGATGCAGGAGGACACGAACGCCTTGCGGGAGGCGTCGGTCGCGGCCGCGTCCGAGAAGTACTTGGAGTACGTCCAGCCGCCCAGCGAGACCGTGAAGCGCAGGTTCGGGTACTTCGCCTTGAGCGCGCGCAGCTGGTTGAAGTTGCCCTTGAGCGGCTGCTCGTAGACGTCCGCGGCGCCGTCCACGCTGTCGCCCGCGGCGACGTCCGCCTGGTAGTCGGCGTAGGCGTCGCCCGCGCCGTCACCGGCGTTGGGGTCGTCCTCGTTGCCCGCGTCGGACGCCTTGATCGCCTCGAAGCACTTGTGGCTGCTCGGGTTGACGTTCTCGAACGCGTAGGTGACGACGTCGAGTTTGGCCGCTGCGCCGCTCGTGCCGATCTGCTTGGGGTAGTAGGCGTTCTCGTAGATGCCCCACTGGTCGAAGTAGGCCGAGCTGAACGCGTGCGCGGCGGGCGCCGCGCCCGTCGTGACCGTGACCGGCTGCGAGAGCGTCGCCGAGGCATGGCCCGAGGCGTCGTAGGCCTGCACCGCGAAGGTGTAGGTCGTCTTCGGCAGCAGTGAGCTGACGGCGACGGTGGTGCCCATCGACGTGGCCACGATCTGGCCGTTGGAGTAGACCTTGTAGGCCGCGACGTCGCCGTTCTGCGAGCTGTCGGTGGAGGCGTTCCAGCGCAGTACGGCCGCGTTGCCGGTGACCGTGCCCGCCGTCAGGCCCGTCGGGACGGTGATCTTGCCGTCGCCGGTCGGACCGCCCGGGGAGGTCGGGGGAGTGGTGGGCGGCGTGGTCGGGGGTGTCGTCGGCGAGGTGGGCGGGGTCGTCGGCGGAGTCGTCTGGCCGCCGCCGGGGCCCGTCAGGCTGAGGTCGTCGGCGTGGTAGGAGCCCTGGCCGTACCAGCCGTGCGTGAAGACCGTCACCGAGGTGGTGCTCGCGCCGGTGGTGAAGTGCGTCGTGAGCTGCTGCCAGGACGTCGCGCCGGGCGCCCACACGCTGGCGTTGACGCCCGTGCCGGTGGCGCCGAGGTAGACGTAGGAGCCCTGCACCCAGCCGCTCAGGTCGTACGCGGTGCCCGGCTGGACGGCCACCGTCTGCCGGCACTCCGCGGTGTCGGACGCGCTCGCGGCGCCGGTCAGCGCCGAGGTGCCGGAGTGCACGGGCGAGCCGGAGACCGAACCGCCATTGATTCATATATGCCTGAATCTTTTGAGGAGTGATTGCCCTGGCAGAGCTGGCGTTCTCGACAAGCGATCTGGCGCAGGTGCGGTTCG